>CAUJJP010000207.1 GCA_963205525.1 Pseudomonadota bacterium
CAGGGCCAGCAGCGCTACGAGGCGCAGCAGCGCGAGCGATCCGTCGCGGCGCTCAAGCGCCGAGCCGCCGCGCTCGGATTCAACCTCGCCCCAACCACGCCGCCGCCCTGCGCGGCGTCAGTCTGAAGTGTTTCTCAGGAGCGCCGGCTGCCCCACCCCTCGGAGACGTCCTGGAATCAGCCGCGTGGCCGGCGCTGCGGCTGCCGGCCGTCGGCGGCGCGCGCCGGACCGTCACGCCGCGGACCCTGACGCTGCCAGCCGTCCTGGCGCTGCCAGCCCTCCTGGCGCGGCCGGCCGTCGTGGCCGCCTTGCCAGCCGTCCCGACGCGCCCGGCCGCCGGGGCCGGCGTCGCGACCCATGCGCGGCGCGCGCAGCTCGGGCACCGGACGCCGCGGCTCCAGCCCCGGCACCACGGCGGCCGGGATGCGCTGGGTCGTGAAATGCTCGATGCGACGCACCATGCCGATGTCGCGGCGCTCAGCCAGGGTCACCGCCAGGCCGGAACGCCCGGCGCGGCCGGTGCGGCCGATGCGGTGCACATAGTCCTCGGCCTTCATCGGCAGCCCGTAGTTGATGACGTGGCTGATGGTCGGCACGTCGATGCCGCGCGCCGCCACGTCGGTGGCCACCAGGACGCGCAGGTCGCGTCGGCGCAGGCCTTGCAGCACGCGGTTGCGCCGGCCCTGCGGCATGCCGCCATGCAGCGATGCCACGCGATGGCCGAACTCGGCCAGCCGGTCGGCCAGCCAGTCGGCGTCGCGCTGGGTGCTGGTGAAGATCACCGCCTGGTCGACCTTGCTGTCGGCGAGCAGGTGCTCGAGCAGGGCGTCCTTGTGCGCGCCGTCGTCCACCCAGTGCAGCCGCTGCTCGATGTCGGCGTGGCCCTCGGTGTGCGAGGCCACGTCCACCCGCTGCGGATCGCGCAGCAGGCTTTGCGCCAGGCGCCCGACGTGGCCGCCGAAGGTGGCGCTGTACATCAGGGTCTGGCGCTGCGCCGGCAGCGCCTCGGCGATGTGCCGGATGTCGTCGATGAAGCCCATGTCGAGCATGCGGTCGGCCTCGTCCAGCACCAGCACCTCGACCTTGTCCAGCCCGGCCTTGCCGCTGGCCATGTGGTCCATGAGCCGGCCCGGCGTCGCCACCAGCAGGTCCAGCGGCCCGCGCAAGGCCTTGATCTGGGCGCCATAGGGCACGCCGCCGACCACCGTGGCCACGCGCAGGCCGGGGATGTGGCGGCCGTAGTCCGCCGCCGCGTGCGCCACCTGCTGGGCCAGTTCACGCGTCGGCGTCAGCACCAGCACGCGCGCGCCGGCAGGCTGATCACGGCGCGGTCCGCCCTTGCCGTGTGACGGGCCATGTGACGGACCATTTGCCGCGCCATGTGCCACGTCCCGCGCCTGACGCGCGGCCAGCACGCGCATCAGCGCCGGCAGCACGAAGCTCGCGGTCTTGCCGCTGCCGGTGCAGGAGGAGACCATCAGGTCGCGCCCGGCCAGGGCGGGCGGGATCGCCTGCTGCTGCACCGGGGTGGCGCTCTGGTAGCCGGCGTCGGCCAGCGCGCGCAGCAGCGCGCCATCGAGGTTCAGACTCTGAAAATCCATGTCGATTCATCCAGGCAAGGCGCAAACGCGCCGACGCCGCGCCCGTACACGAAAGGGGCGGCGCCATGGGGTGGGTCGCTGGATCCAGAGTCCTGGGAGTCGCGGCGACGGCATCGCCGCCGGGGGCCGCAGCTGGAGGCGGCCGTCACGCCAGGCGATATGCCTTTGGCGTGTCAGGAGGTGATGGACGAAACCGCGCAGTATATCAGACCGCCAGGAAATGCTGGCGATAGTGGATCAGCTCGTCTATGGACTCGTGGATGTCGGCGAGCGCGGTGTGTGCCTGCGCCTTCTTGAAGCCGTCCAGCGCCGCCGGTCTCCAGCGCCGCGCCAGCTCCTTGAGGGTGCTGACGTCGAGGTTGCGATAGTGGAAGAAGGCCTCCAAACCCGCCATGTCCTTGGCCAGGAAGCGCCGGTCCTGGCAGATCGAGTTGCCGCACATCGGGCTCTTGCCCTTGGGCACGTAGCGCTGCAGAAAGGCGATGGTTTCGCGCTCGGCCTGCGCCTCGTCGACGCTGCTGGCCTTCACGCGGTCGATCAACCCGCTCTTGCCGTGGGTGCCCTTGTTCCAGGCGTCCATGGCGTCGAGCACGGCGTCGCTCTGGTGGATGGCGAACACCGGCCCCTCGACGCGCACCGTGAGCTGGGGATCGGTGACGATCACCGCCAACTCCAGGATGCGGTCGTTCACCGTGTCCAGGCCGCTCATCTCGAGGTCTATCCACACCAGGTTGTGTTCGCTGGCTTCGAGCAAGGTGTCGGTCATGGTGAGGGCGGTCGTCCGGCTGGCAAAGCCGCGATTGTCGTTCACGCCTACACTGCGCCGTTTGCCTGCCGCCGATGAACCCAGCCCATTTGTCGATCGCCTTTGCCGCTGCGGTGCTGGCCTCGCTGACGCTGCGGCTGTGGCTGCTGACGCGGCAGATGCGCCATGTGCGGGCGCATCGCGGCCAGGTGCCCGCCGCCTTTGCCGCCGCGGTGAGCGCGCAGGCGCACCGGCGCGCGGCCGACTACACCCTGGCCAAGGGCCGGCTGGCCCTGTGGTCCAGCGTGCTCGGCCATGCCGTGCTGCTGGGCTGGACCCTGCTCGGCGGGCTGGACCTGCTGCAACGCGTGCTGCCGCTTGCCACGCTGCCCCCCCTGGCCGGGCAGCTCCTGCTGCTGGCGGCGTTCGCCGTCATCGGTGCCCTGATCGAGCTGCCGCTGGACTGGTTCACCACCTTCGGCATCGAGCAGCGCTTCGGCTTCAACCGCCAGACCCAGGCCTTGTGGTGGGCCGATCGCGCCAAGGCGACGCTGGTCGGGGCGCTGATCGGCGTTCCGCTGGCTGCCCTCGTGCTGTGGCTGATGGCGGCCAGCGGCGCCCTGTGGTGGCTGTGGGCCTGGGCCGCCTGGGTCGGCTTCAACCTGCTGCTGCTGGTGCTGTGGCCGACCGTGATCGCGCCTCTGTTCAACCGCTTCGAGCCGCTTGCCGACGACGGCCTGGCGCAGCGCGTGCAGGGCCTGATGAGGCGCTGCGGCTTTGCTGCCAGCGGCCTGTTCGTGATGGACGGCAGCCGCCGCTCGGCGCACGCCAACGCCTACTTCACCGGGCTGGGAACGAGCAAACGGGTGGTCTTCTACGACACCTTGCTCGCACGCCTGAACGCGGGTGAGGTGGAGGCCGTGCTCGCGCACGAACTCGGCCACTTCAAGCGCCGGCACGTGCTGCAGCGCATGCTGCTCGTGTTCGGCAGCAGCCTGGCCGCTCTCGCCCTGCTGGGCTGGCTGGCGCGCGAACCGGGCTTCTACCTCGGGCTGGGCGTCAACCCAGGTTTGCTGGCGCCGAACGACGCCTTGGCGCTGATCCTGTTCACGCTCGCCCTGCCGCCCTTCACCTTCTTTCTGACGCCGATCGGGTCGGCGCTGTCGCGCCGGCACGAGTTCGAGGCCGACGCCTTCGCCTGCGCGCAGGCCGACGGCCGCGACCTGGCGCGTGCGCTGGTCAAGCTGCACGAGGACAACGCCGCCACCCTCACCCCCGACCCCTGGTACGTGCGCTTCCACTACTCGCACCCGCCGGCGGCCGAGCGGCTGGCGGCATTGCCGGCGCCATGAAGCGGTCCGCCAGCCGGGCGTTCGATCTGCGTCTGGCGCGCAGCCAACACACGGGTCACGCTTGAGCAGCAGCCTGCAACCCGGCCTGGTGGTCGCCGTCCATGGCCGCCACCTGATCGTCGAGACCGCCGACGCCGCCCATCGCCTGTGCCACCTGCGCGGCAAGCGCAGCGAAGCCGTGGTCGGCGACCGCGTGCAGTGGGCGGTGAGCGGCGACGAGGGGGTCGTCGAATCGCTGCAGCCGCGACGCAACCTGCTGTGGCGGCAGGACGAGTGGCGCAGCAAGGCCTTCGCCGCCAACCTCGACCGCGTGCTGGTGCTGGTGGCCGGCGAGCCCATGTTCTCCGAATCGCAACTGGCGCGAGCGCTGGTCGCGGCCGCACATGCCGGCATCGACGCCGTGATCGGCCTGAACAAGACCGATCTGCCCACCGCGGCCGATGCGCGCGCACGCCTGGCACCCTATGCCGCGATGGGCGTGCCGGTGCTCGAATTGGCCCTGAAGGCACAGGCCGCCACGTCGATGGCGACCCTGCAGCCCTGGCTGGCGGGACACACAACGCTGGTGCTCGGACCCAGCGGTGCCGGCAAGAGCACGCTGATCAACCGCATGGTGCCAGGCGCGGATGCGCAGGTGGGCGAGATCTCGCAGGCGCTGGGAACCGGACGCCACACGACGACCAGCACGCGCTGGTACTGGCTTGCCGGGCGCGACGGCGCGCTCATCGACTCGCCGGGCTTCCAGTCCTTCGGCCTGCAGCAGGTGGCGCCGACCGCCCTCGCCAGCCTGATGCCGGATCTCGCGGCCCACCTGGGCGGCTGCCGCTTCCACAACTGCACGCACCGCCACGAGCCCGGCTGCACGCTGCGCGCAGCCGCCGAGCGCGGCGCCATCGCCGCCAGCCGCTGGCGCCTGTACGCCGAACTGCACGCCGAGCTGAGTGCGCCGCCGCGCTACTGAAGGAGCGGCAGCCGCCTCGGCTTCAACAGCTCTCAGGCCACCAGCGCCGCCACCGACAGCAGCGCCAGGAGCAGCAGCCACAGCAGCACCGAGCGCCAGACCAGGCCGACCACCGATTGCAGGTGGCCGAGCTGCGGCGGCTGGCCCGGGGTGGCACCGTCGGCACTCGCGAGATCGGTCTCGACGCCGCTGGTGAAGGTCTTGGAGCGGTCCGGCGTCACCCCCGGCACCACCGTGCCGCCGAGCTGGACCCCGACCGCGCCCGCCGCCGCCGCGAGGATGATGCCCTCGTTGGCGTGCCGCCACAGCGCGGCGTCGCGCCGCCAGCCGGCCACCGCTTCCTCGAAGTTGCCGACGATGGCAAAGCCGAAGGCGGTCAGGCGCGCCGGCACATGGTCTATCCAGCCGAAGGCGCGCTGTGCCACCGCGAGCAGGTCCACGTTGGTCGGCGCGTCCAGCGCGCGGTGCCGGTAGCCCCAGTAGCGGCTGGCGAACTCCGTCATCCGGTACAGCACCGCACCCGCCGGCCCCAGGCCCAGGGCAGCCAGCAGCACGAACCAGAAGAACACGCCGAAGACGTGCCGGTGCGCCGCCAGCAGCGCGTGCTCGATCACGTTGCGCAGCAGATCGGTACGCGGCAGTTCGCTGCCGTCCAGGTGCCGCCATTCGGCCAGAAGCTGGCGCGCCTGCCCCTCGTCGCCGCGCGTCAGGGCCTCGCGGATGTCGGTGAAGAAGTGGCTGAACTGACGGAATCCGAGCGAGAGGTAGAGCAGCGCCACCATCAAGGCCAGGCCGGCCATGGCCGACCAGCGGTTGATCCACCACCAGGCGGCGGCCACCACGACCGTCGGCGCCAGCACGCCGACCGCCCACACCACCCAGGCGTGGCGCCGCTTGCCGGCGTCGAAGCTGCGGCCGGTCCAGCCGACCCAGGACACCAGCGCATGGTGGACCGGGTTGTCCTTCGGCAGCGGCCTGACTTGTTCGATCAGGAGCGCGAACAACACCGCGAAGAAGCTCATCCGCCCAATGATAGCCAGCCCGGCAAGGCGCCCAAATCGTCTGCGCCAGGCTCGCTCGGCGTCCCCGCTCAGCGGGCCAGGAAGGCGTAGAGGTTGCGCAGCATGGCGGCCGTGGCACCCCAGATGAAGTACTCGCCGCCCGGTCCCTGCCAGGGCATGGAGAGGAACTCGCGGCGCACGCCTGCCGCCTGCCAGGCGTGTCGACGGTGGTGGGCCGGGTTCATGAGAAAGGCCAGCGGGACCTCGAAGGCCTCGGCCACCTCCAGCGGGTCGGCGCGCAGGCTCAGGGGTGCAGGGACGAGCGCGACCACTGGCGTGACCACATAGCTGGTGACGGTGGTGTAGACGGGCAGCTGGCCGATGACCTCCACCCGCGCTGGGTCCAGTCCCACTTCCTCTTGCGCCTCGCGCAAAGCGGTGGCGGCGGCGCTGGCGTCGTGTGGCTCGGCACGGCCGCCGGGGAAGCTGATCTGACCTGCGTGGTCGCGCAGCTGCGCGCTGCGCCGCGTCAACAAGACTTGCGGGCCTTCGTCGCGCAGCACCAGCGGCACCAGCACCGATGCAGCGGTGGGCGAGCGCAGCACCATGCGCGCGCCGTCGCCCGGCCATTCCGGCGTCCAGCCCGCTGCCGCCGACAGGCGCTCGCGCAGCCAGCGGTCGTTCAACTGCTCCGCCGGCAGCGCAGGCAGGTGGGCATCGACGCCCGCAACGGGCACCGCCTTGGGGTCCAGGATGCGCGCCACCGGCGCGTCCAGCCGCACGTCGCTCATCGGCCGCTGCCAGGGATGCGGCCAACGAAAGAGGCCGCCAGCGGCGGCCTCATGGGCATGGGGCTGCGGTGGAGCATGACGGCCGGCAGGCCCGGTGCCTGCCGCGCTGCCTGCGCCTTGCCGCAGCGGCCGGCGTTCGTCAGGCCAGCTTCTCCTTGATGCGCGCCGACTTGCCGCTGCGCTGGCGCAGGTAGTACAGCTTGGCGCGGCGAACGTCGCCGCGGCGCTTGACCTCGATGCCGGCGATCAGCGGGCTGTAGAGCTGGAAGCTGCGCTCCACGCCTTCGCCGCTGGAGATCTTGCGCACGATGAAGCTGCTGTTCAGGCCGCGGTTGCGCTTGGCGATGACGACGCCTTCGTAGGCCTGAACGCGCTTGCGCGTGCCTTCGACGACGTTCACGCTCACGATCACGGTGTCGCCGGGGGCGAAGGCCGGGATGGTCTTGTTCAGGCGAGCAATCTCTTCCTGCTCGAGGGTGGCGATCAGATCCAAGGGGTACTCCATCACGATCGTGGCCACCCGGATGAATGGTGTTGGTGGGTGCCAGAGGATCGAAAAGCTTTTGATTATAGCCGCAAGCCGGCCAGAAAACGCTCGTCGTCAGCGCCGATCTGACCCGCGGCACGCGCCGCGTCGATCAGGTCCGGGCGTCGGCGAGCGGTCAGCGCCAGCGCCTGCTCGCGCCTCCAGCGTGCGATCTGGCCGTGGTGACCGGAAAGCAGCAGCGCCGGCACCTCCTGCACGCCGCCGTCTTCCTGCGTCAGCCGCTCGGGTCGGCTGTAGGACGGACCCTCCAGCAGGCCGGCGGAGAAGCTGTCCTGCTCGTGCGAGGCGGCACTCAGCACGCCCGGCTGCAACCTGGCCACGGCGTCCAGCAGCACCAGCGCCGCCAGCTCGCCGCCCGAGATCACGTAGTCGCCGAGGCTGATCTCCAGGCTGACGTGGCGGTCGAGCACGCGCTGGTCTATGCCCTCGTAGCGGCCGCACAGCAGCAATGCCCCTTCGCCGGCCGCGAACTCCTGCACCAGCGCCTGGTCCAGGCGTCGGCCGGCGGGGGTGAAATGGACCACCGGCAAGGGCTTGGCCGCGGGGCCGCGGTCGGCGTGGACGGCGGCGATCGCGGCCAGCAGCGGCTCGGCCAGCATCACCATGCCCGGCCCGCCACCGAACGGGCGGTCATCGACCCGCCGGTAGGCATCGGTGGCGAAGTCGCGCAGCGGCCACAGGCGCACGTCGACCTGGCCGCTCTGGAAGGCGCGGCGCGTGATCCCCTGGGTCAGGTGCGGTCCGAAGAGCTCGGGGAACAGGGTGACGATGTCGAAGCGCATGGCGCGCTCAGGCGTCCTCGGCGCCCCAGCCCGGATCCCAGTCGACATCGATGCGGCGCGCCGCGGCGTCCACCCGGTCGACGTAGGCATCGACGAAGGGCACCATGATCTCGGCGCCGTCGGCGGCGGCGATCACCAGCACGCAATGCGGGCCGGTGGGCAGCAGGTGGTCGACCACGCCCAGGTCGCTGCCCTCGCGGTTGAAGACCCGGCAGCCGATCAGGTCGATCCAGTAGAACTCGCCTTCCTCCGGGGTCGGGAAGCTGGCGCGAGAGATGAGGATGCGCGCGCCCTTGAGCGCTTCGGCGGCGTCGCGGTCGGCGAGTTCGCGCGCGGTGGCCACCACGTGTTCGCCTTGCTGGCGGGCCTGCACGATGTGCAGCAGCGGCGGCAGCGGCGCGCCGGGCCTGGCACCCGTCGCCGCGGCGACGACGTACCAGCGCTTGCTGGAGAACAAGGCCTGGGGATCGGCGGCGAAGGGGCTGACCTTGATCGCCCCCTGCACGCCCCAGGCCCCGGCGACGCGGCCGACCTCGACCGCATCCTCGGGTCGCTGCGGCGCCGAGGCGATCGACGCGTCGCTCACCGCAGCGTCAGGCTCAGGCGGCGGCGGGCGCGGCAGCCATCGCCTGGCGGGCCTCGCCGACGAGGCGGGCGACGGTGGGCGACATCTGGGCGCCGACGCCGGTCCAGTGCGTCACGCGGTCGTGGGCGACGCGCAGCTTCTCGGCGGAGCCGGAAGCCACGGGGTTGTAAAAACCCACGCGCTCGATGAAGCGGCCGTCGCGGCGCTCGCGCGAGTCGGCAACGACGATGCTGTAAAAGGGGCGCTTCTTGGCGCCACCGCGGGCCAGTCGGATCACGACCATGGGAAATCCTCGGAATGCTCGGGCTGGCCTTCCACCGCAGGGACACGTGCTGCAAGGTCGGCCTGGAGGTCCGGCGTCGTAGATACGCCCGCAGTGTCCTCCGCAGGCCGTCGCCGAAAACCGCGCATTATAGACTCGCGGGCTCATCGTTTCACGGGGGCCTGGCCTTGCGCATCCGTCCGAGCGAGCCGGCCGACCTGCCGGCGATCACCGCCATCTACGCCCACCACGTGCGCCACGGCAGCGGCAGCTTCGAGCTCGACGCGCCCGACGAGGCAGAAATGACGCGCCGGCATGCCGAGGTCAGCGGCAAGGGCCTGCCCTGGCTGGTGGCCGAGGAAGGCGGCACCGTGCTGGGTTTTGCCTACGCCAACCACTTCCGGGCCCGGCCGGCCTATCGCTTCTGTCTCGAGGACTCGGTCTACCTGGCACCGCATGCCCTGCGCCGTGGTGTCGGTCGCCTGCTGCTGGCCGAGTTGCTGGCGCGCTGCGAGGCGCTGGGGGCGCGTCAGATGCTGGCGCTGATCGGCGATGCCGGGAACGTGGCCTCGATCGGCCTGCACCGCGCGCTGGGCTTCAAGGACGCCGGCGTGCTGAAGGCCGCGGGCTGGAAGTTCGACCGCTGGCTGGACGTGGTGCTGATGCAAAAGCCGCTCGGCCTGGGCGAGCGCAGCCCTGCGGCCGACCCTGGCTGCGGCGCCCCCGCCCGGTGATGCGATCCAAGACGGTCGCGGTCTGGCTCGCCGTGCTGGGGGGCGCGCTGGGCCTGCACCGCCTGTACCTCAAGGGTCTGGGCAACCCGATGGGCTGGCTGCACCTGTTGCCGACCTCGCTCGGCGCCTACGGCCTGGAGCGCTTCCAGAACCTGGGCCAGGACGACCGCCTGGCCTGGATGCTGCTGCCGCTGCTGGGGCTGATGATCGCCCAGGGCATGCTGCACGCCATCGTCTGGGGGCTGACGCCGGACGAGAAATGGGAGGCTCGCCACGGCCGCTTGCCGCGCCCCAGCGGCTGGCCGGCGGTGCTGGGCGTCATCTGCGCCCTGCTGCTGGGCGCGACGGTGCTGATGAGCAGCCTGGCCTACGGCGTGCAGAAGTTCTTCGAGTGGGAGCTGCGACCGAGCGCAGCCTTGCAGTCTGTCCGTCAGACCGCCGGTCGGCCCGTGAACTCACCCGCCCATCCGCCTTCCAGTCGCTCCAGCGTCTGATCGGCGGCGGCGGCGCGCCAGCGCTGCAAGGGCCCGAGGCCGGGGATGCTCATCCCGGGTGCCAGTTCGGCCAGCGGTTCGAGCACGAAGGCGCGCAGGTGCAGACGCGGATGCGGCAAGGTCAGGGTGGGGGTGTGCAGCACCTCATCGCCGTACAGCAGCAGGTCCAGGTCCAGGGTGCGTGGAGCGTGGCGGTAGGGGCGCTCGCGCCCGTGCGCTGCCTCGATGGCCTGCAACGCCGCCAGCAGGTCCTGCGGCGTCAGCGCCGTGTCCAACGCGGCGACGGCGTTCAGGAAGTCCGGGCCAGCGGCATCCACCGGCGCGCTGCGCCAGCACGAGGAGCGCGCCGCGAGCTGGCTGTGTGGCAGTGCGGCCAAATCGTCCAGGGCCGCCGCGAGCGTGGCCCGCGCGTCGCCGAGGTTGGCGCCGAGGGCGATCCAGGCGCGTTCCCGCCCCGGCGCCGCATCCTTCATGCGGCGTCGGGCGTGGATTCGGCGTGGCCGTTGCCCGAGTCTTCGGCGTTGGCGCCGGCCGGCTTGCGGCGCCGCCGACGGCGCTTGCGCGGCGCAGCGTCGGCATCTTCCGCGGCCGGGGCCGGTTGGCTGTCCGCAGCGCCTGGTGCACCTGCAGCGCGCACCGCGCTTCGCGGCCCGGGAACCCGGCGCGGGCTGCGCGGCTGCGCTTCGCGCGCGGCGGCGATCATGGCCTCGCGCTCCTCGTCGCCGCCGAGCGCGAAGTCCTCCCACCACTCGGGCAGATCGGCGCCGATCTCGCCGGCTTCGGCGCGCAGCTTCAGGAAATCGTAGCCGGCGCGGTAGCGCGGCTGTTCGACCAGCGAGCGCGGCCCGCTGCCGAAACGGCGCTCGAAGCGCGGCTGCATCATCCAGATCTCGCGCATGTCGGCGGCCAGCTTGCCGCGCCCGGAGATGTCGCCGATGCGGGCGTCGAACACCGCGTCTATCGCCTGCTGAAGCGCCGGCATGGGCGCTTCGCCGTCGGCGCGCAGGCCGCTCCAGCGACCCTGGACCTCCTGCCACAGCAAGCAGGCGAGCAGGAAGCTGGGCACCACCGCCCTGCCCTCGCCGACCCGGCGGTCGGTGTCCGCAAGCGCCAGCTGGACGAAGCGGCTGCCGGCGTCGCCCGCGGTCTGCTCCAGCACGAGGTCGAGGATGGGGAAGACGCCGCGCGGCAGGCGGTGCTCGCGCAGCTGCACCAGGCTGGCCTGGGCATGGCCGGTCTGCAGCAGCTTGACCATCTCGTCGAACAGGCGCGAGACCGGCACGTTGGCCAGCAGCGGCGCCAGCGGGGCGATCGCCGCGCGCGTGACGGGGTCGATCGTGAAACCGAGCTTGGCCGCGAAGCGCACCACGCGCACGATGCGCACCGGGTCCTCGCGAAAGCGCAGCGCCGGGTCGCCGATCAGGCGCAGCAGCCTGCCCTGCACGTCCGCCAGCCCGCCGTGGTAGTCGACCAGGGTGTGCGTCAGCGGGTCGTAGTACATCGCGTTGATGGTGAAGTCGCGCCGCGCCGCGTCCTCGATCTGCGGCCCCCAGACGTTGTCGCGCAGCACGCGCCCGGTGGCGTCCACCGCATGGCTCTTGCCGCTGAGCTCGGACTTGGCGGTCTTCTCGTTGCCGGCCACGGCATCGGCGGCGGCCGGGTCGAGGTAGGCGCGGAAGGTGGAGACCTCGATCACCTCGTGCTCGCGCCCGCGGCCGAAGATGACGTGCACGATGCGAAAGCGCCGGCCGATGATGAAGGCGCGCCGGAACAAGGTCTTCACCTGCTCCGGGGTGGCGTTGGTGGCGACGTCGAAGTCCTTGGGCCGCAGCCCGACCAGCAGGTCGCGCACCGCACCGCCGACGATGTAGGCCTCGTGCCCGGCCTCCTGCAGCACGCGCACCACGCGCAGCGCGTTGTCGTCGATCAGCTTGGCGTCGATGCGGTGCTCGGCCGCGCCCACCTCCACCCGCTTGCCCAGCGGCGGACCCGGCGGTTGTGCCGGCTTGCGCGCGGGGGTGGATTTGCCGAGCAGCCGGCCTATGAGTCGTTTGATCATGGTGTGAACAGGTGCAGGACCGGCCAGCCGCGCTCGGCGGCAATCGCCGCCAGTGCCGGCACCGGGTTGGTGACCACCGGATGGCTGACGTGCTCCAGCAGCGGCAGGTCGTTGGTGGAATCGCTGTAGAAGGTGCTGCGCTCGAAGTCGGCCCACTGCAGGTCTTGCGCCGCCAGCCAGGCGTGCACGCGCGCAATCTTGCCAGCCTGGAAGGCCGGCGTGCCGTGGATGGCGCCGGTGATGCGCCCGCTGCCGTCGCGCGCGAGTTCGGTGGCGATCAGGTGCTCGATGCCGAACAGGTCGGCGATCGGCCGCGTCACGAACTCGTTGGTGGCGGTGACGATGGCGATCAGGTCACCCGCCGCGCGGTGGTGCTGAACCAGTTCCAGCGCCGCCGGGTGCAGGGCCGGGCGCGCCACCTCGGCCAGGAAGCGCTCGGTCAGCGCCGCCAGTTCGGCCGCAGCACGGTCGCGCCAGGGTGCGGTGGTGAACGCGATGTAGTCCGCCATGTCCAGCCGCCCGGCCAGGTAGTCGGCGTAGAAACGGTCGTTGGCCTGCTGGTGGGCGACGGCGTCGGCCCAGCCCATGCGCACCAGGAAGCTGCCGAAGGCGTGGTCGGAGTCGGTCGGCAGCAGGGTGCCATCGAGGTCGAACAGGGTCAGTCTGCGCGGTTTCAAGGGGGAGGATCCTCGTCGAGCATCTGCCGCACCAGGGGCACCGTCACGTGCCGGCCGCGCGCCAGGGCGTAGCGGTCCAGGTGGTCCAGCAGCTGCATCAGGTGGTGCAGGTCGCGCGTGAAGCGCGCCAGCAGATAGTCCATGACCTCGTCGGCCAGGAAGACACCGCGGCGGTCCGACTCGCGCCGCAGCACGGCGCGTACCTGGTCTTCGGCCAGGGGTTGGAGGGCGAAGGTCGGCCCCCAGCCGAGCCGGCTGCGCAAGTCCTCGCGCAGCGCCAGGTCCACCGGCGGCAGCGATCCAGCGGCGACGATCTGCACCCCGGCGCCCGCGGCGTCGACGAACCAGCGGAAAGCCGCCGCCTGTGCCGACGCGGCCAGGGTGTCGCAGTCGTCGATCAGCGCCAGCGTCCAGTCCGGCTCCAGCGCCCGGGCGGGATCGAAATCGACCGCGATCCGGCCCGTCTGGCGCACCGCCAGCGCCAGCGCCTGCAGCAGGTGGCTCTTGCCGCTGCCCGCCGGCCCCCACAGGTAGACCGGCGGACCCGGCATCTGCAGCGCGCGCAGATGGGCCAGGGCGAGCGCGTTCTCGCCGAGCACGAAGTCGTCGAAGCTGGGCGCGCTGCGCCCGCTCAGGGGCAAGGGAAGCTGCAGCGGCGGCATGCTCGATGCGCTCAATGCACGG
>CAUJJP010000208.1 GCA_963205525.1 Pseudomonadota bacterium
CCTGTGAAGATATGACTCATGCCCGCGCCGGGGTGGCCAAGGGCGCTGGCGTAGGCGCGACGCGCGGCCCGGGCTCGCCGCCCGGGCAAGCGGCGCAACACCCGCCAGCGTCCTTGGCCGCCCCGGCCCTGCGGGTAGGCCTCCACAGAGGGCCCACTCGTCGTTGCGAAGCTTCGCCGGGGCCCAACCCCGGCTGTGCTTCACGCCTAGATTGGGCCCTCTGTGGGGGCCTACGCGGGCATGATGCATATCTTCACAGGCTCTTAGGCGGCGCGCACTCGATGACGGTCAGGCGTCGATGATCGAGCTCACCGAGGCCCAGCTGCTGGGCTGGATCACGCCGCTGCTGTGGCCCTTCCTGCGCACGCTGGCGATGTTCAGCTCGCTGCCGGTGCTGGGTACGCGCACGGTGCCGATGCGGGTGCGCGTGGCGCTGGCCGCACTCACCGCGCTGGCGGCGCAGGCCTCGCTGCCGCCGATGCCGGTGCTGGCGCTGGACTCGCCGCTGGCGTTCGCGGTCATCGCCCAGCAGGTCGTGATCGGCCTGTCGGTGGGCTTTGCGGTGCGCATCGTGTTTGCCGCCATCGAGTACGCCGGCGAGACCATAGGCCTGCAGATGGGACTGAACTTCGCCGGCTTCTTCGACCCCGTGAGCGCCAGCACGGCCACCGCCACCAGCCGCTTCTACGGCACCATGGTGGCCTGGCTGTTCGTCGTCATCAACGGCCACCTGCTGGTGCTGGCGGCGCTGCTGCAGAGCTTCCAGGCCTTCCCGGTCGGCCCCGAGCCGCTGGCCTTCCTGCATCAGGCCCTGCCGCACCGCTGGGGGGCAGAGATCTTCCTCATCGGCCTGTGGATCGCGCTGCCGCTGGTGGCGATGCTGCTGTTCGTGAACCTGGTACTGGGCATGGTCTCGCGGGTGGCGTCGCAGATCAACATCTTCGCGGTCGGTTTCCCCATCACCGTGGGCGTGGGCCTGGTCGGCATGCTGCTGAGCCTGCCCATGCTCGAACAGCCGTTCTCGTTCGCGCTCGAGCGCCTGCTGTCGCAACTGCGCTGAGCCCGCTGCGCTGAGCCTGCTGCGCTGCGAGGCCGCATGCGACGGCATTTGCGACACCTCAAACGTCGCCACTCTGACCAGGGCCCGCCCCCGCGTTAGGTGATGCCCCGAGCCGGTGCGGCTGTGCGGGCGGATATAGTTCGCGCCTTCACGGCAGGATCAAATTGCCGTCAGACAGGCACAGCGACGTTCGTCCTACCCGGGCGGGCGCCGTCTGGAGGTGGTGAGTGGATTACGCCCAACAACAGAGGAACCCCGGCAAGCACACGATAGGCATCGGAATCGTGGTTCTGATGCACATCCTGCTCGCATGGGCAGTGGTCAGCGGGCTGGCGCGCAAGGTGGTCGACATCGTCAAGGCGCCGATCGAGACCAAGATCATCGAGGAGGTGCAACCTCCCCCGCCGCCGCCGCCGGAGAACCTGCCGCCACCGCCGAAGTTCGCGCCGCCGCCGCCGTCCTTCGTGCCGCCGCCCGAGGTGGTGGTGAACAACCCGCCGCCGGCGCCCTCCATCACCGTCACCCGCGATGCGCCGCCGCCGACGCCGGTGACGATCGCCCCCGCCCCGACCCCGGCACCCCCGGCGCCGGCCGCCCCGGCCGCACCGCGGATCGCGGCCAAGCCGGCGATCGCCAACGTCAGCGCCTGCGCGCCCACCGGCGACGACTACCCGGCGGCGGCCAAGCGGGCCGACGCCACCGGCACCACGGCGATCGAGTTCACGGTCGGTGCCGACGGCAAGATGACCGAGGCCAAGGTCGTGCGCTCGGCCGGTGCCTCGCGCGAGCACCGCACCCTGGACCGCGTGGCCCTGACCAAGCTCAGCGAGTGCACGTTCAAGCCCGGTGTCGACGAGCACGGCCGCCCGGTGGGCGGCAGCTTCCGCGTCGAATACGTCTGGCGCCTCGAGTAAGCCCTCGAACGCCGCCGGATCTCGCCATCCGCGAACCCCGTCCTCATTGTCTGATCGCGCGCCGCCCACCCCCCACGGCGCTTCCCTTGTCGGAGAGAACATGTCCAAGAGCCTGACCCTGCGCGCCGCCCTCGGCGCGGCCCTGATCGCAGCCGCCGCGCTGCTTGCCGTGCAGCCCGCCCCGGCGCTGGCGCAAGCGGCGTCCGAGCCGGCCGCCGCACCCGCCGCGCCCGCTGAACAGGCCGCACCGGCGCAGGAAAGCGCCGCGCCGCCAGCGCTGGCGCCGGTGGTGGAGAAGCAGGAGATCGCCAACCCCTACGGGCTGGAGGCGCTGTGGGCGCAGGGCGACATCGTCGCCAAGTCCACGCTGGTGATCCTGCTCATCATGTCGATGGCGAGCTGGTACGTGATCTTCACCAAGGTCTGGGAGCAAAGCCGCCTCATGCGCTCAGGCAAGCACGCGGCCAACACCTTCTGGACCGCCGGCTCGATCAAGCAAGGCATAGGCGCGCTGCAGGAAGGCAGTGCCTTCCGCTACATCGCCGAGAACGGCGTCAAGGCCACCGAGCACCACGAGGGCACGCTGGTCGAGCAGATCGACCTCCACACCTGGATCTCGATGTCGGTGCAGCGCGCAGTCGACAGCGTGAACAGCCGCCTGCAGGACGGGCTGGCGCTGCTGGCCACGGTCGGCTCCACGGCGCCCTTCGTCGGTCTGTTCGGCACCGTCTGGGGCATCTACCACGCGCTCACCGCGATCGGCATCTCGGGACAGGCTTCGATCGACAAGGTCGCCGGTCCGGTGGGCGAGGCGCTGATCATGACCGCCATCGGCCTGGCGGTCGCGGTGCCGGCGGTGATGGGCTACAACTGGCTGATCCGGCGCAACAAGAGCGCGATGGAGGTGGTGCGCACCTTCGGCGCCGACGTGCACAACGTGCTGCTGGCCGGCAAGAAGTGAGTCCGGCCAGCGCCAGCACAGGAGCCTGAGATGGGAATGAACGTCGGAGCCGCCGACGAAGGCGAAGAGAGCCTGAACTCGACCATCAACACCACGCCGCTGGTCGACGTGATGCTGGTGCTGCTGATCATCTTCCTGATCACGATCCCGGTGGTCACGCAGTCCATCGAGCTCAAGCTGCCCGAGGAGGCCAACGTCCCGACGCAGACCAAGCCGGAGAATGTCGTGCTGTCGGTGAACCGGGACGGCGACGTGTTCTGGGGCATGCAGCGCGTGCCCGACATCGAGTCGCTGGTCGAGCGCCTGAAGACCGAGGCGGTGAAGGAACCGCAACCCGAGGTCCACATCCGGGGCGACCTCGCGGTGCGCTACGAGGCGGTGGGTCGGGTCGTCGTCGCCTGCCAGCGTGCCGGCATCGCCAAGGTCGGCTTCATCACCGAGCCGCCGGCAGGCACCGTCAGCGCACGCTGAGAAGGAAGTCCACACCATGGGAATGAATGTCGGATCCGGCGGCGACGAGGCCGACGTCATGATCGACATCAACACCACGCCGCTGATCGACGTGATGCTGGTGCTGCTCATCATGTTCATCATCACGATCCCGATCCAGACCCACGCGGTCAAGCTCAACATGCCGATCGGGCCGTCCAGCCCGCCGCTCAAGGAGCCGGTGATCGTTCGCATCGACGTCGACTTCGACGGCCAGATCGGCTGGAATGGCGAGATCGTGCCCGACCGCGCCACCCTGGAAGCCAGGCTCGCCGCCGTCGCCGCCGAGCCCGACCAGCCCGAAGTGCACCTGCGGCCGAACAAGCTCGTCCAGTACGAGACGGTGGCCATGATCATGGCCTCGGCGCAGCGCCTGGGGGTGACCAAGATCGGCCTCGTGGGCAACGAGCAGTTCATGCACTGACCCACACGGGATCAAACTGGGATCCGCAGAAGCCGGCGACCGGGCACTCGGACGGCTGGACGGCCCGCCGGCTGCCCCGGCACGGGGTCGGTCCACCGGTCCGACCCCATGCTGCGTTGAACGACTAGGAATTCACCTCCATGAACAAGCTGCGTCACCTCGTCCTAGCCCTGCTCGCCGCAGCCAGCCTGGGCACGGCCCACGGCCAGGGGCTGCGGCCGGAGATCGGCAAGCCGCTGCAGCAGGCCGGCGAGATGATCAAGGCCGGCAACGGCAAGGGCGCGCTGGCCAAGGTGCGCGAGGCCGAGGCTGTGCCCAACCGCAGCGCCGCCGAGCAACTCACCATAGACCGCATGAAGGCCGCAGCGGCCCAGCGTGCGGGCGACAACGCCACCGCGGTGCAGGCGCTGAATGCGGTGTTCGCCAAGACCACCGGTGGCGAGCAGGCGCAGACCGCCGAGCAACTCGCCTTCGCCTACTCGCAGCTGCGCGACTGGAGCAACGCCAGGCAGTGGGCCGACAAGGCCAAGCAGCTCGGACGCAGCAGCCCGTCCTTGCAGCAGCTCGAGCAGTACCTGCTGTCGCAATCGGGCGACTACGCCGCCATCGCCAAGGAGGCCGCGCAGGCGGTGAGCGCCGCCGAGAAGGCCGGCCAGCGCCCCGCCGAAGGCGACCTGCTGCGCCTGGCCGACGCCCAGCAGCGGCTGCACAACAACAGCGGCTACCTGCAGACGCTGGAAAAGCTGGTCTACAACCACCCGAAGAAGGACTACTGGGCCGCCTTCCTCGCCCGCCTGCCCAGCCGCAGCGGTTTCGCGCAGCGACTGACGCTGGACGTGATGCGCCTGCGCCTGGCCAGCGGCACCCTGGAAAGCACCGACGACTACATGGAGATGGCGCAGCTGGCGCTGCAGGCCAGGCTGCCGGCGGAAGGCCTGAAGATCGTCGAGCAGGGCTTTGCCAAGGGTGCGCTGGGCAGCGGCCCCGAAGCCGGCCGCCACCAGCGGCTGAAGGACCTGGCGCTCAAGCGCGAGGCCGAGCGCAAGACCTCGATCGCCGCCGACGAGACCGCCGCGAGGGCCGAGAAGTCGGGCGATGCGCTGGTCGAGTTGGGCTATGCCTACGTCACCATGGGCGACGTGCCCAGGGGCATCACCCTCATCGAGCAAGGCATCGCCAAGGGTGGGCTGAAGAACCCCGAGGACGCGCGATTGCGCCTGGGCATGGCGCAGATCCAGTCCGCAGCGACCAAGGCGCGTGGACTGCAGACCCTGCGTGCGGTCAAGGGCAGCGACGGCAGCGCCGACGTGGCGCGCCTGTGGACCGTGCTGGCGCGTTGACCGGGCGCGCGATGACCGGCTATCCGGACTGGGCCGCAGACCTCGGCCACGGCATCCACGCCATCGACACCGGCTTTCACCGCCCACGCTTCGACGCCGCCTACCTGGTGGTGGAGGACGGCCGCGCCGCCTTCATAGACACCGGACCCAACTCCGCCCTGCCGCGCCTGCTCGGCCTGCTGGATGTGCTGGGCCTGGCGCGCGACGCGGTCGACCACGTCATCCCGACCCACGTCCACCTCGACCACGCCGGTGGCATGGGCGCGCTGATGCGCGAGCTCCCCGGCGCCACGCTGTGGGTGCACCCGCGCGGCGCACGCCACGCCATCGACCCCGCACAGCTCTACGCCGGCGCGCTGCAGGTCTACGGCCAGGCCGAGATGGACCGCTCCTACGGCCGGCTGCTGCCGATCGCCGCCGAACGCGTGCGCAGCACCGAGGACGGGCAGACCATCCGGCTCGCCGGCCGGCCGCTGGAGGTCGCCCATACCCCGGGCCACGCCCGCCACCACCACTGCCTGTGGGACGAGCGCTCGCGCGGCTGGTTCAGCGGCGACACCTTTGGCCTGAGCTTTCGCGAGTTCGACACCGCCGCCGGGGCCTGGATCCTGCCGACCACGACCCCGGTCCAGTTCGACCCGCCCGCGCTGCGTGCCTCCATCGAGCGCCTGCTCGCACGCCGGCCGCAGCAGATGTATCTCACCCATTTCGGCCGCCTGGACGACGTGGCCCGGCTCGGCCGCGAGCTGCTGGCGCTGCTCGACGAGATGGTGGCGATGGCCCTGGCCACCGCCGCAGGCAGTGCACGCCATCAGGCCCTGCGCGCAGGACTGGAGGACTTGTACGTCGCCAGCCTCGCCAGGCACGGCTACCGCGCCGAGCGTGCGCGCGTGATCGAGCTGCTGGACCTGGACATCGAGCTCAACGCCAAGGGCATGCAGATCTGGCTGGAACGCTCGAGCTGAGAACACCCCCAGGGCCGCGCTGCGCCCAGCCCCGCGGGGGTCAAGAAGACTTGGGGCGGCCCGGCGCCTTCTGCCGCTCGGGGCTAAACTCCTGGCGCAGCACGAACACGGCCCGCAGACGCGGGCCGTGCAGCTTTGACGGCTGGATCTTCTACCGGGAACCATGATGGCGTCTGCAATCCGCTTCGGCCTGGATGGCCGCGTGGCCGTGGTCACGGGGGCCGCGCAAGGCATAGGCCAGGCCTGCGTGCGCCGGCTGGCGGCCGAGGGCGCCGCGGTCGCGCTGTGGGACCTGGCGGACGACAAGGGCCGCGCCCTCGCCGCCGAGCTGGCGGCCGCCGGTGCGCGCAGCGTCTATGTGCGCTGCGACGTCGCGTGCAAGGCCGAGGTGGACGCCGCGCTCGCGGCCACGCTGCAGGCCTTCGGCCGCGTCGATGCGCTGGTCAGCAACGCCGGCATCTTCAAGGCCGCCGATTTCCTCGACATCACCGAGTCCGACTGGGACGCCGTGCTGGCGGTCAACCTCAAGGGCAGCTTCCTCGTCGGCCAGGCGGTGGCGCGCCAGATGGTGGCCCAGGGCGGCGGTGCGATCGTCCACATGAGCTCGGTCAACGGCACCCTGACCATCCCCACCATCGCCAGCTACAACGCCAGCAAGGGCGGCATCAACCAGCTCACCCGGGTCATGGCGCTGGCGCTGGCGGAGCACGGCGTGCGCGTGAACGCGGTGGCGCCGGGCACCATCGCCACCGAGCTGGCGGCCGCCGCCGTGCTCACCAGCGAGGAGGCGCGCACGCGCATCCTCAGCCGCACGCCGATGAAGCGCCTGGGCGAGCCCGCCGAGGTGGCCGAGGTCGTCGCCTTCCTGCTTTCCGACGCCGCCAGCTACGTGACCGGTGAGATCGTCACCGTCGACGGCGGTCGCATGACCCTGAACTACACGGTTCCCACATGAGCACCCTGTTTCCTGCCAGCGGCACCGCCGCCAGCGCCCAGCCCGCCGCCGCGGACGAGCTGAGCTTCGACATCACCGACGCCGACTTCGAGACCACCCTGGTCGAGCGCTCGATGCAGGTGCCGGTCCTGCTGGACTGCTGGGCCCCCTGGTGCGGCCCCTGCAAGCAGCTCAAGCCCCTGCTCGAGAAGCTGGTGCAGGCCTACGAGGGCCGCTTCGTGCTGGCCAAGCTCAACACCGACGAGAACCCCCAGCTCGCCGGCATGCTGGGCCTGCGCAGCATCCCGCACGTGATGCTGTTCAAGGGCGGGCAGCCGGTGGACCAGTTCACCGGTGCCTTGCCCGAGTCGCGCATCCGCGCCTTCCTGGACGCACACGTCGAGTCGCCCTCCCCCGCCGCCCAGTTGCTGCGCGAGGCGGCCGAGGAAGGCGACCACGCGCGCGCGGTCGAGCTGCTGACCGAGGCGCAGGCCCTGGCACCGCAGGAGCCGGCGATCGGCAAGGCGCTCGCCGAACGGCAGGCGGCGCTGGCGGCACAGCAGGCCTTCGAGGCGAACCGGCCCGCCGGCGACCCGGTGGCGCTGCGCGCACGCATCGACGCCGACGCCCGCGACCACGCGGCGCGCTTCGACCTCGCCGCCATCCTCGCCCACGCAGGCGACTTCGGCGCCGCCTTCGAACAGTTGCTGGAAGTGGTGCTGCGCGACAAGGGCGAGCAGCGCGAGGCCGCGCGCGTGCGCATGGTCGAGTGGTTCGGCCTGTGCACCGACACCGAGCAGGTGGACCGCGCGCGGCGCCGGCTCTCGATGTACCTGAACTGAGGAAAGCGGACGATGAGAATCCTGCACACCATGCTGCGCGTCGGCGACCTGCAGCGCTCGATCCGCTTCTACACCGAGGTCATGGGGATGACGCTGCTGCGCACGAGCGAGAACCCGGCGCACAAGTACTCGCTGGCCTTTCTCGGCTACGGCGCCAACCCCGAGCACGCCGAGCTGGAGCTGACCTACAACTGGGGCGTCGAGCACTACGAGATCGGCAGCGCCTACGGTCACATCGCGATCGGTGTGGCCGACGCCTACGCCGCCTGCGACCGCATACGCGCTGCCGGCGGCGCCGTCACGCGCGAAGCCGGGCCGGTCATGGGTGGCAGCACGGTGATCGCCTTCGTCACCGACCCGGACGGCTACAAGGTCGAGCTGATACAGCGCGAGCCCGCCAGCGGCGGCGTCGGTCTGGGCTGAGGCGCCGCGGATCACGGCGGCAGCGCAGCGCTCGCGCGCGGCTGCGTGCCGGCAAGACGTCGAAACCGGCAAGGTCTGGCCGGCGGCCGACAATGGCTGCATGACGACAAGCCCGGATGGTCCGGTGTCACTCCAAGGCCTGGCCCCTGCACTCGACCTCGACAGCCTGCTGCGGGCACGCCAGGAGCGCTTCGGCCGCTGTCGCGAGCTGTGGGTGTTCGGCTACGCATCGCTGATCTGGCGCCCCGAGTTCGAAACCGCAGAGCGTCGGCCGGCGCGCGTGCACGGCTGGCACCGCGCGCTGCGCATGCGCTCGCGCGTGAACCGCGGCACGCCCGAGCTGCCGGGGCTGGTGTTTGCACTGCTGTCTGGCGGCGCCTGCCGCGGCGAGGTGCACCGCATGCCGGCGCGGCACGCCGAGCGGGAGCTGGCGCGCCTGTGGGAGCGCGAGATGCCCACCGGCGTCTACACCCCGCGCTGGCTGCCCTGCCACACGCCGGCCGGCGTGGTGCCCGGCCTGGCCTTCACCCTGGCGCGCCGCCACGAGGCCTGCCTGGACCGACTGAGCGATGAGCAGTTGCTGCCCATCCTGCGCCACGCGCGCGGCCGCTACGGCAGCACCCTGGACTACCTGGTGCGCACCGCGCTGGCGCTGCGCGAACGTGGCATCCTCGACCGCGAGATCGAGCGCCTGATGCGCCTGGCGGCCGGCGCCGGCCTGCTCGAACCGGCGGATCCGACGCCAGCGGCTGCCGACGCGGCTGCCGACGCGGGTGCTCAGCCGGCGTTGTCGGACTTCCCCGCTTCAGGGTCCTGCGCTGCCGCGCTGCGCACCAGGGCCAAGTCGGCTTCGGTGTCCACGTCGAGCAGCACACCGGGGTCGTCGACGTCGACCGCCGCCGCCGGGTAGCGCGCCAGCAGGCGTCGGCCGCCGGCTTCGCCTTCGAGCTCGATCAGCTCCGAGAACAGCTCGGCCGCAAACCCCTGAGGGTGGCAGGCACGACCCTGGTATTGCGCATAGGCCACCGGATGCTCGGCCAGTGCCAGGCCGACGGCGCTCAGGGTCTGCGGGCGCACCAGCGGCATGTCGGCCGGCAGCACGACCCAGCCCGCCGCGCCCGCCTGCGCGGCCACGCCAGCGGCGATCGAGTGGCCCAGCCCGCGCGCCGCGTCGCTCTCGGCCAGCACCACCAGCTCGCTCGCTGGCAGCCGCGACAGCGCCAGGGCCAGCAGCGGCGGTGTCAAGACCACGCTCACCGGCCAGCCGGTGCGCAGCGCGTTGTCCAGGGTCGATTCCAGCACGCTGTGCGCGCCCAGCCGCTGCATCAGCTTGTGCCCCCCGGCACCGAAGCGCCGGCCGGGGCCGGCGGCGAGGACGACGATGGTCGGTGGGTACTGCATGGGGCGACACTGCGAGCCGCCCGAGGATCACCGCCAGCCCGGCGTGTCGACAGTGGGAGCTTCCATTACGTTCAAGCCCCTAAGGGATGAGCCGTAGTTTCTATACTGGCGCGATGGACATCGCCGACCTGCGCAAGAGCTACGAACGCGACAAGCTCGACGAGGAGCACGCCGAGAGCGACCCGCTGCGCCAGTTCCAGCGTTGGCTGCAGCAGGCGCTGGATGGTCAGATCCCCGAACCCACGGCGATGACGCTGGCCACCGTGGGCGAGGACGGCCGGCCGTCGACGCGTGTCGTGCTCGTCAAGGGCGTCGATGCGCGCGGACTCGTCTGGTACACCAACTACCACAGCCGCAAGGGGCGCGAGCTGCAGGCCAACGCCTTCGGCGCGCTGCAGTTCCACTGGGTCGAGCTCGAGCGCGTGGTGCGCATCGAGGGTCGGGTCGAGCGCATCAGCGACGCCGAGTCCGACGCCTACTACGCGAGCCGGCCGCTGGACTCGCGCATCGGCGCCTGGGCCTCGCCGCAAAGCGAGGTCATCGCCTCGCGCGCGACGCTGGTGGCGAACGCGGCCCAGGTCTCGGCACGCTACCTGCTGAACCCGCCGCGGCCGCCGCACTGGGGTGGCTTTCGGCTGCTGCCCGATCGCTGGGAATTCTGGCAGGGCCGCAAGAGCCGGCTGCACGACCGGCTGCGCTACCGGCTCGCGCCGGGCGGCGCCTGGACCCTGGAGCGGCTCGCGCCGTAATCGATTCCTCGAGTCTGGCTGGCGGCGCGCCCCGGGGCCGCGATCAGCCCGCCCTCAGGTGGCGGGCGAAACTGTGGCGGAACTTCTCGACCTTGGGCGCGACGACGAAGGCGCAATAGCCCTGGCCGGGGTGCTGGGCGAAGTAGTGCTGGTGGTAGGCCTCCGCCGGCCAGTAGTTGTGCAACTGCTCGACCTCGGTCACCACCGCCCCGCCGCAGGCGGCGTCGACCTCGGCGCGCACTTCATCGATCACCTCGCGCTGCGCGGCCTCGTGCCAGTAGATGGCCGAACGGTACTGGCTGCCGACGTCGTTGCCCTGGCGGTCCAGGGTGGTCGGGTCGTGGATGCTGAAGAAGATCTCCAGGATCTCGCGCAGCGAGATGCGTGCAGCGTCGAACTCCACGCGCACGACCTCGGCGTGACCGGTCTCGCCGCTGCACACCTGCTCGTAGCTCGGCCTTTCGCTGCGGCCGTTGCTGTAGCCCGATTCCACTGCGACGACGCCTTCGACCAGCTCGTACACCGCTTCCAGGCACCAGAAACAACCGCCTGCCAGCGTGATGCTTTGTGTTGCCATGCGTGGCCTCCTTACACTGCGCCGCATTATCGGCACCGGCAGCGCGCCAGACGTGAACGACCTCATCGTCAGCTTCGGCCTCGAGGGCTGGAAGCCCATCATCTCGGCCCTGCTGCTGCCGCCGCTGCCGCTGCTGCTGCTGATCCTGGCCGGCGCACGGCTGATGTTCCGCCAGCGCCTGCTCGCCTGGGCCCTGATCCTCTTGTCCTGCGCGGCGCTGTGGACGATCGCCACCCCGGCATTCGGCAAGTGGATGCGCGCCACCGTGTTCCCGGTGCCGGCGGCCCTGGGCGCCGAGCGCATCGCCGAGATGCGGCGCCAGACCACGCCCACCGCCATCGTGGTGCTGGGCGGCGGCCGGCGCGAACTGGCGCCCGAGTACGGCGTCTCCAGCCTCAGCCTGCTCGGGCTCGAGCGGCTGCGCTACGCCACCTGGCTGGCGCGCCAGACGCGCTGGCCCATGCTGTTCAGCGGCGGTCTGGGCCATGGCAGCAAGCCCGGCGCGACCGAGGCCGAGATCGCAGCCCGCATCGCCGAGCGCGAGTTCGGCCAGCCCATACGCTGGCTGGAGGACCGCTCGCGCGACACCACCGAGAACGCCTTGCTCTCGGTACCGCTGCTGCGTGAGCACGGCGTACAGCGCATCGTGCTGGTGACGCACGACCTGCACATGCGGCGCGCGCTGCGCGCCTTCGAACGTGCGGCGCAGCGCGACGGGATGGCGCTGCAGATCGTGCCGGCGCCGGTGGGCCTGCAGCCGGCGCACCACTGGGAATCGATGGATTTCCTGCCCGGCCGCCAGGGCTGGTTCGACAGCCAGGTCCTGCTGCACGAGATGTTCGGCTACTGGCTGGGCGCCTGAGCGCTGGGTTCGATCGCTGCGGTTCAGCGCACCGGCAGCACCAGCGGCTGGCGTCTGGCCTCCTCCTGGGCGCGCTGCTCGGCGGCCTCGGCCTCGGCGGCAGCGCGTGATTGCGCCGCCTGCATCGCCTGTAGCCTCTGTGCGTGCTCTTTCGCGTTGGACAGCCGCAGGGCGTCCATGCGCAGGGCGTCGATGTCCAGCCCGAGCTCGGCACAGCGTTCGACGAAGCGCCAGCCGGCGTTCGCGTCGCCGCCCATCGCCGCCACCACTTCGTTGGCGAACAGATCGGCGCTGCCGGCCACGCTGTCGACCGCGATCGCGCGCTCGGCCTGCTGTTCGGCGGCCGTCAGCAGCATGCCCGCGCCCGGCACCGCGGCGGCGAGGATCTTGCCGACCACGAAGACACTGGCCACGTGATCGGACTCGCGTGCGCGCCCCAGCGCCCGCTCGCTGGCCTGGAAGTAGGTGCCGAAGGCGGCCAGCCAGCGGAACTCGTCGCGGCTGCGCGCCTCCAGCATGGCGTTGGCCGGGATCTTCACGCGCTGCGCACCCTGGCGCGCCAGCCGCGCGGGCTCGTGGTCGAAGCCGCTGGCGGTGACGCTGCCGGCACAGCCGGTCTGGGTATCCACGCGCAGCTTGCGCCCGTCCTGCAGCGTGATCGTCATCGGCTGGCCGCTGCGTGCCTCCTCGCGTGCGCGCAGCATCACATCCCAGAATGGCTGTTCGTCGTTGGACCACGGCAGGGCGCCGCGCAGCAAAGCGCCAAGCTCCATCCGGGTGCCGCCACGCGGCAGCGCACGGCCGTTCAGCGCCACCACCACGTCGCCCAGGCGCAGCTCGTCGGGCGCGCCTTCGTCCAGCCAGGCGACGCGCCACTGCTCGTCCATGCCGGTGACCTCGCGGTACAAGGCCAGCTCGTCGGACGACAGCCGGCGCGCCACGGTCGCCAGCGACCAGAGCACGAAGGGTTCGATCTCGGTCGTGGCGTCGCACAGCAGCTCGGCGCTCCAGGCGACCTGGATCGCCGCCGCCCGGAAGCGGATCTCGCGTTCGAAGCGGGTCTGGAAGACCTCGCGCATGAAGTCCTTGGGGTCGTAGGCGGGCGGCGCCGTCGGCTGCGCCTGGCCGGCCGCGGCCAGCAGCACCAGCAGCAGGGCAAGCCAGCGCACGCGCATCAGAAGACCAGCGCGACCAGGAACAGCCCGACCATGGTGAAGGCCAGCACCAGCTTGGCGAGCATGCCCAGCATCATGCCCAGCCAGGTCGCGGTACCGACCTTCAGCGCCTGGCGGTGGTCGCGCCGCGCCAGGTACTCGCCCGCCGCGGCGCCCAGCAGCGGCATGAAGAGCACCCCGACCAGCCCCAGCAGCAGGCCCGCCACGGTGCCCAGCGCGGCGCCTATGAGGGCCTGCCGGCTGGCGCCAGCCTTCTTCGCCCCCAGCAGCGCCGCCACGTAGTCGAGCACCCAGGCGAGCACCGCGAGCGCGCCGATCAGGCCCAGCGTCAGAGCGCCGACACGCTGGAAGTCGTCTATCCAGGCACCCAGCACGATGCCCGCGAGTACCAGCGCAGTGCCCGGCAGGGCCGGCAGCACGGTGCCGGCGAGGCCCGTGACGATGAGCGCTGCACTGAGCAGCCAGAGCCAGAACGAGGGGTCCAACGGCAGTCCTGCGTCGATTGCAGCGGCGCCGCCGATCGGCGCCGTGCGAGCACGGGAGGATACGGGCAGCGTCCCGCGTGGCCGCATGCACAATCGCCGCCGATGAGCTTTCCTCCGCAGTTGCTCTCGCAGATCGCGTTCGGCCTCATCCTCGCCGGCGGGCTGTACCTGTTCATCACCGAGAAGCTGCGGGTGGACGTGACGGCGATGGTGATCCTGCTCGCCCTCGTGCTCAGCGGCGTGCTGGACAGCCAGCAGGCGCTGTCGGGATTCGCCAGCGAGCCGGCCATCATCGTCGCCTCGGTGTTCGTGATCTCCGGCGCCCTGGGGGCGACTGGCATCAGCGAGCGCGTGGGCAACTGGATCAGCGTTGCCGCCGGTGCCCGCGAGTGGCGCACGATCGCGGTCGTGATGCCGGCGGTGGCGCTGCTGGCCGCCTTCACCCATCACGTGATGGTCACCGCCATGATGCTGCCGCTGCTGCTGCGCCACGCGCGCGACCGCAAGCTGCCGGCCTCGCGGCTGCTGATGCCGATGTCGCTCGCGGCCTCGCTGGGCACCACGCTGACCTTGTTCAGCGCGCCGGCCTTCCTGCTCGCCAACGACATGCTGCAGCGCGCCGGCGTCGAGGACCTGGGGATCTTCTCCATCACCCCGATCGGGATCGCCCTCGTGCTGTTCGGCACCGTCTACATGCTGCTCACGCGCTGGCTGCTGCCCAAGCGCAGCGGCGAACGCGGCGACGACGACTACCTGCGGCTGGACCGCTACCGGGCCGAGCTGGTGGTGGCGCGCGACGGGCGCTGGAACACGCGTCCGCTGGCCGAGCTGCAAAAGGCGCTCGGGGCGCGCTTTCGGCTGCACGGCTGGCTGCGCGACGGCCAGCCGCGCAGCGACCTCGGCCGCAGCCATGCGCTGCTGGCCGGCGACGTGCTGCTGGTGGAGGCGGCGGCCGACGAGCTGCTGTCGCTGCACGACGATCCGGGGCTGGACCTGCGTGCCATCGTGCGCTTTGCCGACGAGCTCAGCGGCGACGGCTCGCCGCAGCTGGTGCAGGCGGTGGTGGCGCCGGGCTCGGAGTTCGTCGGCCGCAGCATCCGCGAGCTGGACTTCGCGCGCCGCTTCCACGTCGCCATCGTCGGCCTGTGGCGGCGCAACGGCGACGTCGGCGAGCGCCTGGCCGACGCCCGGCTGCGCGAAGGCGACCTCCTGGTGCTGTACGGCCGGCCCTCGCGCTACGCCGAGCTGGCGGTCCACCACGGCTTCCTGATGCTGGTGCCCTTCACCGGGTCGGCCAAGCGCAGGCCGCGCGCGCCGATGGCGCTGGCCATCCTGGGTGCCACCATCTTCGCCGCCGCCACCGAGTGGCTGCCGGCCCAGCTCGCCTTCTTGCTCGGCGCGGTGGCGATGGTGGCCACGCGCTGCGTCGACATCAACCAGGCCTACCGCGAGATCGACCTGCGCATCTTCGTCATGATCGCCGGCGTCATCCCGCTGGGCATCGCGATGGAGCAGACCGGGCTGGCGGCGCTGCTGGCGCAGGGCCTGTCGCACCTGGTCGAGCCCTGGCCGCCGCTGGCCATCCTGCTCATGATGTTCAGCGCCGCCGCGCTGCTGACGCAGATCATGAGCGACTCGGCGACCACCGTGCTCCTGGGTCCGGTGGCGCTGGCGCTGGCGCAGATCCTCGGCCTGCCGCCCACGCCCTTCGTCGTCTGCACCGCACTCGGCGCCGTGGTCGCCTTCCTGACCCCGATCGGCCACCACGGCAACCTGCTCATCCTCGGCCCCGGCCAGTACCGCTTCGGCGACTTCCTGCGCGTGGGCCTGCCGCTGACCGTGATGGTGGCTGTGGTCAGCTGCTGGATGGCGCAGTGGCTGTGGCTGGGCGGGCCGCTGCTGCCGCAGTTCGCGCAGAACTAGCGCCGCGGCAAGCCTTGGCGCAGGTTCAGCCGAACAGCTTGTTCGCCTTCTCGGCCACCAGCCTGCCCTGGTAGCGCGCGCCCTCGAGCTCGATCGCGCTGGGCTGGCGCTGGCCCTGGCCGCCGGCGATCGTGGTCGCGCCATAGGGGCTGCCGCCGACGATCTCATCCAGCGTCATCTGGCCGCCGTGGCTGTAGGGCAAGCCGACGATCACCATCCCGAAGTGCAGCAGGTTGGTGATGATGGAGAACAGCGTCACCTCCTGCCCGCCGTGCTGGGTGGCGGTGGAGGTGAAGGCGGCGCCGACCTTGCCCTCCAGCGCGCCGCGCGCCCACAGGCCGCCGGCCTGGTCCAGGAAGGCGGCCATCTGCGCCGGCATGCGGCCAAAGCGGGTCGGTGCGCCGACGATGATGGCGTCGTAGTGCTCCAGCTCGGCGACGCTGGCCACAGGCGCGGCCTGGTCGAGCTTGAAGTGGGCGCCGCGGGCGATCTCCTCGGGCACGGTTTCCGGCACCCGCTTGACGTCGACGGTGGCACCGGCCGAGCGCGCGCCTTGCGCCATCGCCTGCGCCATGGTCTCCATGTGGCCGTAGCTGGAGTAGTAGAGGACGAGGACCTTGGACATGAGTTTCTCCTTGTGGATGGTGGTTCAGGGGGCGAGGTCGAACACCAGGACGTGGGCATCCTGGCCGGCCCTCAAGCTCAGGCGCGACTCGCCTTCGAGCGTCAGCGCATCGCCGCCGGCCAGCGGCTGGCCGTTGACCTGGAGCCGGCCACGAACCAGGTGCACGTAGACCGGGCGCGTCGGGTCCAGCGCCATCTCCGCCGTCTCTTCGCCGTCGAAGCGTCCCGCCCACAGGCGGGCGTCGGCATGGACGCTCACGGCGCCCTCCGCCGGCGCCAGCTCGGCCGGGGCCGCCAGCAGCGCCAGCCGGCCGCGCTGGGCGGCGGGGTCGAAGGCTTTCTGCTCGTAGCCGGGGGCGATGCCGCGTTCGTCGGGGACGATCCAGATCTGCAGGAAGTGCGTCGTCCGGTCGGCGGCGTGGTTGTGCTCGCTGTGTCGCACGCCGCTGCCGGCGCTCATGCGCTGCACCTCGCCGGGGTGGATCTGGCCTTCGTTGCCCATGCTGTCGCGGTGCGCAAGCACGCCGTCCAGCACCAGGCTGATGATCTCCATGTCGCGGTGGCCGTGGGTGCCGAAGCCGGTGCCCGGCGCCACACGGTCCTCGTTGATGACGCGCAGATTGCCCACCCCCATGTGCGCCGGGTCGAAGTAGTCGGCGAACGAGAAGCTGTGCTGGCTCTTCAGCCAGCCGTGGTCGGCGTGGCCGCGGTCTGAGGATTTGCGGACTGTGATCATGGGTTGGATCTTGGCCCGGGTCTGGTCTGCCATCGTCCGGTGGCGCTTGACGATGCCCTTCAATCGCTTTGAACCTCGCTGCCCGGCGCCACAATGCGGCATGCGCCGCAACGCCCTCACCCCCGACGCGCTGGCGATGATGGACACGATTGCGCGCAGCGGCAGCTTTGCCGCCGCCGCGCGCGAACTGGGCAAGGTGCCCTCGGCGCTCACCTACAGCGTGCGCCAGCTTGAGGAGGCGCTGGACGTGCTGCTGTTCGATCGCAGCTCGCGCCAGGCCCAGCTCACGCCAGCCGGTGCCGAACTGCTGGCCGAGGGCCGGCGCTTGCTGCGCGAGATGGACGCGGTGGCGAACCGGGTGCGCCGGGTGGCCGGTGGCTGGGAGTCCGAGCTGGCGCTGAGCGTCGACGACGTCCTGTCGCCGACCACCGTGTTCGAGCTCGTCGAGGCCTTCAGCGGCGTGTGCATCCCGGGCCTGGATGCCGGGGCCGGCGTCGGCACCCGGCTGCGGCTGCGCAGCGAGGTGCTGGCCGGCACCTGGGAGGCGCTGCTGCACGGCCAGGTCGACCTGGCGATCGGCGTCACGGGCGATTTTCCGAACCCCGGGGGCATAGCGCTGCAGCCTCTGGGCGAACTGCACTTCGTGTTCTGCGTCGCGCCGCACCATCCGCTGGCCGCCGGGTCCGGCGCCATCGCCACCGAGGACCTGCTGCCGCACCGGGCGGTGGCGGTGGCCGACACCGCGCAACGCCTGACCCCGGTGACCGTGAACCTGCTGCCGGGTCAGGACGTGCTGACCGTGCCCAGCATGCGCATGAAGCTGGAGGCGCTGTTGCGCGGCCTGGGCTGCGGCTACCTGCCGGAACCCATGGCCAGGCCGCAGCTCGAGGCTGGACGCCTGGTCAGCCGGCCGGGGCCGCGCGGCGAACAACCGGTCATGCTGCACTACGCCTGGCGCAACGATCGCAGTGGGCTGGGCATGGGGCGCGCCCTGCTGTGGTGGCTGGACCAGCTGGCGCACCCGCAGACCCGCCATGCGCTGATCCATCGCCACGCCGGCCTGCTGCTTTAGACCTCGCTGCGCGTGCGCGTCGTCGGCCGCTTCGCTCCCTCCCCCACCGGCGCGCTGCACGCCGGCTCGCTGGTCGCCGCGCTGGCGAGCTGGCTGGACGTGCGGGCCCAAGGCGGGCGCTGGCTGCTGCGCATCGAGGACGTCGACCGTCCGCGCTGTCCGCCCGGCGTCGACCGCCTGATCCTGGCCCAGCTCGCCGCCTGCGGCCTGCAGCCGGACGAGCCGCCGCAGTGGCAGTCGGCACGCGAGGCGGTGTACGCGCAAGCGTTGCAGCAGCTGGTGGAAGCGGGCCAGGCCTACCCCTGCGCCTGCACGCGCGCCGACATCGACCGCGCGCTTGCCGCCCAGGGTGAGCCCCACGCGCGCTTTGCCGAGCGCGTCTACCCCGGCAGTTGCCGCCCCGATCGCGGCGGTCTGCGGGGCCGTGCGGCGCGCGCCTGGCGGCTTCGGGTGCCGGCCGGCCTCGTGCATTGGCAGGATCGCCGTCTGGGCCCGCAAGTGCAGGACGTGGCCGGCGAGGTGGGCGACTTCGTGCTGCGGCGCGCCGATGGCCTGTGGGCCTACCAGCTCGCGGTGGTGGTGGACGATGCGCAGCAGGGCATCAGTCACGTCGTGCGCGGCGCCGACCTGGCCGACAACACGGCACGCCAGATCGTGCTGCAGCGCGCGCTGGGCCTGCCCACGCCGCGCTACCTGCACACGCCGCTGGTGCTGGCCGCCGACGGCCACAAGCTGAGCAAGCAAAACGGTGCCGCGGCGCTGGACCTGTCCGACCCGCTCTTGGCCCTGCAGGCCGCCGGCCGGGTGCTGGGACTGCCACCGCTGGACGCGCGCACGGTGGCGGACTGGCTGGCGCAGGCGGTGCCGGCCTGGGCTGGCATCATCGCGGGTTTTCCCAACCGGAGCCCCGACCCATGATCACCACCCCCAGCGGCCTGCAGTACGAAGACACCCAGGCCGGCAGCGGCAGCGAGGCCAGGCAGGGCCAGCGCGTACGCGTGCACTACACCGGCTGGCTGCACGACAGCGCAGCCGCCGATGGCCGCGGGCGCAAGTTCGATTCCAGCAAGGACCGCAACGACCCCTTCGAGTTCCCGCTCGGCGCCGGCCATGTGATAGGCGGCTGGGACGAAGGCGTGCAGGGCATGAAGGTGGGCGGCACGCGCACCCTGCTCATCCCGCCGCAGCTGGGCTACGGCGCGCGCGGCGCCGGTGGCGTCATCCCGCCGAACGCGACCCTGGTGTTCGAGGTGGAACTGCTGGCGGTCTGAGGGCCCCCAGGACCGGGCTGCGCCCAGCCCGCCCCCCGTGGGGGTCAAGGAAACTTGGGACGGCCCGGCGTTTCCTTGAGAGCATCCCAGGCCCCTGGCGGCGCCCGGCGTTCGCGGAGAAACGACCTTGAGCTACAAGGCG
>CAUJJP010000209.1 GCA_963205525.1 Pseudomonadota bacterium
GCGCGCAGCGCCTGCAGGATCTCGCGCGTGCCGTCGGTCGACGCGTTGTCGATGACGACCATCAGATCGACGTAGTGCAGGTTGTGCCGCACCATCGCCTCGACGATGTCGGCCTCGTTCTTGACCATCGCGATGGCCAGCGCGTTCATGGGTCGGCTCATGCCATGGCCTCGGTCGTCGCTTGCTGCGTGACCCGAGACGGCAGCGGATCGTCTGCCAGCCCGCCGAAGTCGGGCTGCATGGTGCGCGCCACCATGCGCTCCTGAAGCGTGGTCTCGACCTTCTCCAGCGTCACCTGCATGAAGGCCGCCCGCTCGCGCGGCGCCTCCTTCATGTCGAGGTCGCGGTAGCACGAGGCCACCATCGAGAAGCGGTGCGCGAACCAGCCCAGGTACCAGAACCAGTCCGTGTAGTAGATCCAGGAGTTCTCGTTCAGCGCCCGCACGTGCGTCGGGTCCTGCCAGGCGGTGGCGGCGTGCTCGTAGGGCACCACGATCTCGAAGCGGCCGCCGGTTTCCAGCAGCGTCAGGCAGCTCGTCATCAGCTGCGGCAGGTCGGCCACGTGCTCCAGCACGTTGTCGGCGAAGATGGTTTTCAGCTGTCCCTCGTGCAGCTCCAGCGCGCCGGCGTAGGCGCTGCGGGTGGACACAGGCCATTGCTGCGGCTGCGCCAGATCGAGCAGCAGGTCGGGCTCGGCGCGGTCGAGCACGTCCAGGTTCAGCCAGCCGGGCTTGTAGGACTTGCCCGAGCCCAGGTTCAGCTGGGTCGGCCGCCAGGGCCCTTGGGGCCGCTGCTCGCGATGCACGGCTGCGAAGCCGCAGGCGAAGGCCATCACGTCCGCGTAGTGCTCGATCGGGTCGGCCGCGCGGAAGGCCTGGACTCCGGCCTGCGCCGCCTGCTGCCACGCCGGGCTGCCGAACTCGCGGCCGAAAAAGGCCTCCAGGTCGGTCTCGTCGAACCAGGACACGGTCTCCTCGAAGACCGGGTGCGCCGCCCGGGCGCCACGCTCGCAGACCACCGGCGTGCCCAGCGACAGGCAGTGCGAGACGCGCACCTGCTCGAATCGCGCGCTCGGGTAGTAGTGCAGGTTGACCACCGCCCGCGCCTGCTTGATGAACTCGTCGCGCTCGGGGCCGTACAGCGGGCTGTCGAAGGTCACCACCGTCCGCCCGCAGGCCTCGATGCGCTCCAGCATGGCGCGCCGCCTCGGGTTCATGCTGCCGAAGAACAGGAGGTCGATCGGCCGCTCGTCCAGCGGCAGCAACGACTGGGGCTGCAGATAGGGTGCGTGCCAGATCGGCGCCACCGGCACATCCGCCGGGTCGCCCGCGTAGGCGGCGACGTTGTCGGGGTCGTAGTCGATCACCGCCGAGCTGCGCAGCAGCTCCAGATAGGCCGGGCTGACCGCGGCACCGCCGTCGCCGATCTGCTCCAGGTTGACGAAGATGCAGCTGTAGCGCTGGCGCAGCGAGGCGTCGAACCCGAGGTGGGCGCCGAACACGAAGTTGACCGCGTCGTGGCGCAGCCGGTTCTTGGCCATCGTCACCTGGGCGCCGACGCGGCGCAGCTGATGGCGCAGGTAGCGTGCCGGGTCCAGCAGTCCCAGCGAATGCACATAGCCCGCGGGCTGGACGATGGAAAGGTGGACGGGTGGCAGATCCATGACGACGCTTTCAGGCGGCGCGGCACAGGCGCCATGGCGTCCATCATGCGCGAGAGCGCCCGCCCCTCATCGCCCGAGAACCGGCGTCAAGCGGCCTCAGTTCCTGCTGCCGCCAGGGCTGTCGGCGGCAGCCCGTCCACCCAGCGCTGGACCATGCACCCGAACAGATCGCCGAGCTCGCGCGCCATCCTCTCGCTGTCAAAGAGCGCCAGGTCGAGCCGGTTCTGCCACAGGTGCTCGCGGCAGGTCGTCAGGCGCGCGCGATCCGGGCCCGCCAGCGCCACCGCCTGTTCGACGTAGGCCGTGATGCCCTCCACCACCAGTTCCGGCAGACCCGCGGCGTGCACCAGGCTGGCCGCCACCCGTGAGGCAAAGCCGCCGCCGCAGATGGTCAGCACCGGCAGCCCCATCCACAGGGCGTCGTTGCAGGTGGTGTGGGCGCCGCAGGGAAAGCTGTCGAGGAACAGATCGGCCTGCGGCAGCCGTGCCAGGTGCTGTGGCTGCGACACGAAGGGCGCGAAGATCAGGCGCTCGGGGTCCACGCCGCGCTGCTGCGCCTGCGCACGCAGGCGCTCGCGCGCCTCGGGCTCGGGCACCAGCAGCCACAGAACGCTGCCGGGGCTGCGCTGCAGGATGTGGCACCAGGCGTCGAACATCGGCTCGATGATCTTGTAGCTCTGGTTGAAGCTGGCAAAGACGAAGGCGTCCTCCGGCAGGCCACATTCGGCGCGGCTTTGCACCGGATCGGGATGCTCGCGCGCGGCGTCGGTCGGCTGGTAGCAGGCCGGCAACTGGGCGATGTGCTCGCTGAAATGCGCGCCGTGCGCCAGCGGCGTGACCACCGGGTCGCCGATGATGTAGTCGATGTAGTCGGCCCCGGTGCTGGCGGGATAGGCCAGCCACGATGCCTGAACCGGCGCCGGGCGCAAGGCGAACAGCCCCAGCCGCGACTTGCCGGTGTAGCCGCACAAGTCCACCAGCAGCGCGATGCCGTCGTCGCGGATGCGCGCGGCCATCTGCTCCGGGATCATGCTGCGGGTGTCCACCAGCAGGTCGCCTGCCGCTCGCACGCGCCGGCTCAGCGGCGTGCCGTCGTCCTCGCCGTGCGAGTACAGCACGATCTCGAAGCGGCGGCGGTCGATGCGCTCCAGCACCTGCACCAGCAGGATGCTGGTGGCGTGGTTGCGGAAATCGGCCGAGACGAAGCCGACCCGGATGCGCCCGCACTGCAGCGCATGCACGGCCTGCGGGTAGCCCTCCGGCCCGCTTGGCGGCGGCTCCCAGCACGCCAGGGCACGCGCCTCACGGGCGATCCGTGTCGCCTCCAGGCTGGCCAGGCCGAGCATGAGCGCCGGGTCGTCGATCACCGCGAGCATGGAAAAGGGGCTGAACGAGCTGGCCTCGCCGCGCTGCTGCGCGATCGCCAGCGCCTCGTCCACGCGCGCCGCATCCTCGCCCTGGTGGCTCCAGTCGCAGGCATAGGCCGCGTAGTGCATGGCGTAGGTGGCGGCGGAGAGCTGCGCGGGGTCGAGGATCGCCGCCGTGCGAAAACACTCCGCCGCCTCCGAGTAGCGGCTGAGGTTGGCGAACGCGAAACCCAGCTGCAGATAGGCCTCGACATCGCCCGGGCAGGCGGCGAGCACGCGCAGCCAGTCGCCGGCGGCGGGCTGCCAGGAGTGCAGGGCCATGTGCAGTGCGCCGCTCAGACGCCAGTGCTGGTCGTCGCGCACGGAGGCCGGATCGAGCTGTTCCAGCGCCTGCAAGGCCTCCCGGTCGCGCAGGTTCAGGCGCAGCAGCTCGACCAGCAGATGGCAGGCCAGCGCCGAGCGGCGGTCGATGTCGAAGGCCTTGCGTGCGCTGTGCATGGCCGATTCGAACTGCCGCAGCCGGCGTTCCACGCTCGCGCGGTTCATCCAGTACAGGGCGTCGCCGGGCGCGAGCCGGGTCGCCTTCTCCAGCAGCGGGAGCGCCTCGCGCTGGCGCCCGGCATTCACCAGCACGACGGCCCGCTGCCAGGCCGCGCGCGCCTGCGCCTGCTGACGCGGCGCGGTCTTCGCGCCCGGCCTGTCCAAGGTAGCGGTGATCATCAGGATTCCACGGTTGATGCCCGCGGGAGGTGGCTGCGGGCGGGTTTTCTGCGGAATCGACTCTAGTGCCGGCGCGCGCGGCCGATTGGCTTGAACTGGCCCCGGAAGACCACGTTTTCATGCGCGCCGCAAGCCCGGGTCCATGCAGCTCCGCGCAACTTTTCTCGCTAAGCCAGGCTCAAGTTCGCGGCAGGCCTGACCGATACCCACTCCAACGGCGCTCGGGAAACCGGGCAACGTGGTCCGGTTGGCCGGCCGAAGTCCGAGAACGCGAGCAGATCGCTATCAGGACCTCACGGTTGACTAGCGCGGGCGGAATTGCGGGAAAGACGCCGTGCGGCGCAAGCACACGGCTCCTACCGGTGAAATCGCCGGCCTCGTCGCCGGGAGTCCTATCAGCAACGTTTGACTGGAGAGCACTATGCCCATGACCATCAACACCAACGTGGCCTCGTTGAACGCGCAGCGCAACCTGACTGCTTCGAGTTCGTCCCTGTCCACGTCCATGCAGCGCCTGTCTTCGGGCCTGCGCATCAACAGCGCCAAGGACGACGCCGCCGGGCTGGCGATCGCCGAGCGCATGAACGCCCAGGTGCGCGGCATGAACGTCGCCGTGCGCAACGCCAACGACGGCATCTCGCTGGCGCAGACCGCCGAAGGCGCGCTGGGCAAGGTCGGCGAGTCGCTGCAGCGCATGCGCGAACTGGCGGTGCAGGCACGCAACGCCACCAACACCAGCGACGACCGCGACTCGCTGGACAAGGAGTTCGGCGAACTGGCCAAGGAAGTGCAGCGCGTGCTGGGCGGCACCACCTTCAACGGCAAGAAGGTGCTCGGCGACGATGCCGGCACCTCCATGACCTTCCAGGTCGGCGCCAACGTGACGACCAACGACGCGATCGAGATCAACACCACCAAGATGACGACCAACGCTGACATCACCAGCGTGGCCGGCACCGACAACACGGGCGCCGGACGCGCCACGATCGACTCCGCCGGCACCGCGTTGTCGATCGGCAGCGTGATCAGCAACATCGACACCGCGATCAACAAGGTCAACAGCGAGCGCGCCACGCTGGGCGCCACCCAGGCCCGCTTCGAGTCGGTGATCGCCAACCTGCAGAGCTCGGTGGAGAACCAGTCCGCCGCCCGCGGCCGCATCATGGACACGGACTTCGCCTCCGAGACCGCGAACCTGAGCCGGGCGCAGATCCTGCAGCAGGCCGGCAGCGCGATGGTGGCGCAGGCCAACCAGTTGCCGCAGCAGGTGCTGTCGCTGCTGCGCTGAGCCCGGGCCGGGCTCACGCCGGCAAAGCAACCGCCGCCCCTCGGGGCGGCGTTTTTATTGCGGCGGCGTTGAGCCGGTCTCAGCCCGGCGCCGGGCTGCGCGTGTCCTCGGTGTCGTCGGCCGGCCAGTCGCGGATGTAGGCCTTGAGCATGCGGTTCTCGAAGTCCTGGCTCTCCACCACCGCCTTGGCGACGTCGTAGAACGAGATCACGCCCATCAGCGTGCGCCGTTCCAGCACCGGCATGTAGCGCGCGTGGCGCGCCAGCATCATGCGGCGCACCTCGTCGATCTCGGTCTCCGGGG
>CAUJJP010000210.1 GCA_963205525.1 Pseudomonadota bacterium
CCTGTGAAGATATGAATCGTGCCCGCGCCGGGGTGGCCAAGGGCGCTGGCGTAGGCGCGACGCGCGGCCCGGGCTCGCCGCCCGGGCAAGCGGCGCAACACCCGCCAGCGCCCTTGGCCGCCCCGGCCCTGCGGGTAGGCCTCCACAGAGGGCCCACTCGTCGTTGCGAAGCTTCGCCGGGGCCCAACCCCGGCTGTGCTTCACGCCTAGATTGGGCCCTCTGTGGAGGCCTACGCGGGCATGATGCATAACTTCACAGGCTCTCAGTCGCGGTCCTGCTTGCGCGCGAAGACGTAGCCCGCGCCGCGCACCGTCAGCACCCGCTTGGGGTGCTTGGGGTCATCCTCGATCAATGCCCGGATGCGCGAGACGTGGACGTCTATGCTGCGGTCGAAGGCCTCCAGCGGATGACCCTTGAGGGCGTCCATGATCTGGTCGCGCGAGAGCACGCGCCCGGGCGCCCGCGCCAGCACCACCAGGAGGTCGAACTGGTGGCCGGTGAGGTCGCAGGGCTTGCCGTCCAGCCGCGCCTGGCGCGCGCCGAGGTCGATCTCGAGGCGACCGAAGCGCAGCACGTCGTCGGCCAGCGGTTCGGGCGCGGCCCGGCGCAGCAGCGCCTTCACGCGCGCCAGCAGCTCGCGCGGCTCGAAGGGCTTGGGCAGGTAGTCGTCGGCGCCAATCTCCAGACCGACGATGCGGTCGGTCGCCTCGCCGCGCGCGGTCAGCATCAGCAAGGGCAGCCGGCGCGTGCGCGATTGCGCCCGCAGCTCGCGCGTGAGGTCCAGGCCGTCGCCGTCGGGCAGCATCAGGTCCAGCAGCAGAGCGTCGAATGACGCCTGCGCCAGCCGCGCCCGCCCCTGCGCCAGCGAGCCGGCGGTCTCCATCTCGTAGCCGTTGCGCTGCAGGTACTCGCCCAGCATCGCGCTCAGCCGGGCGTCGTCGTCGATCAGCAGCAGGCGTTGGGCGGTCATGGGGCGGCCAGCGGCACGTGCGGCGCATGCTGCGCCGGATGGCAGGCGCCGAGGATAGCGCCGGGCTGCGGACGCCGATCAGCCACCGTGGCGCTGCGGCCGCCCAGGCCCGCCGTGCTCGCCTTGCGCGCGGTGGTGGCCACGCTCGCCACGCTGCTTCATGAGCGTGGCGAGCTGCTGGCGCTGCTCGGCGCTCAGCAGCTTGCTCGCGTCCAGCATCGCCTGCGTCATGCGCTTGCTGCGCGCGTCGTGCAAGGCCAGCAACTGCTGGCGCAGGCCTTCCACCACGGCGGCATCCACTGTCGGCTGGCTGAACTGCTCGCGCATCTTGTCGCGCAAGGCCTGCTGCTGCTCGCGCTGGGTGCCCAGGTCATCGCGCGCACGCTTCATGATCTGTTCGATCTGGCTGCGCTGCTCGGCGCTGGCACCGGCCTTCTCGAGCAGCCGCACCATGCCGGGGCCGCCGTCGCCAGGCATGCCGCGCCCGCCCGGGCCGGCCGCGGCCGGCGCGGCGCTCAGGCCGGCAGACAGCGCCAGCGTCGCCAGCGCAAGCCAGCGCCGCAGCGGCGCCTGCGCAGGGCTTGCAAGAGTGGCAGGGGATTGCGTCATCGTTCACTCCCGTGGGGTTCATCGGATGACGTGATGCTGGGCCGGCGCAGTGTCGCCCGCTTGCGCGGCGGGTAAAGATGCGTGAAGGCGGCCGTGCAGCGCCGCGTGCAGGCGAAGTCCTCAGCCAGCCGCCGCGACCGCTTCCACCCGCACCAGCCGGCGCTGGAGCTGGAACAGCGGCTGCGCGCTGCGCAGATCCAGCCGCAGCAGCAGGCCGCTGCGGCGGTCCACCACGATCGCGCCGTCGACCCGGGTCGAGATCTCGCCCTTGGGCACGTCGCCGTAGAGCTCGATCACCGCGACGTCGAAGGCGCGGCCGGCGATCGTCTGCGGCCCCACCGCCACCACCTGGCCGCGCATGCGCGCGCGCAGGGGCTCGATGCCGCTGAGCTCGATCTCGCCCGCGAGCACGTCGCCCAGCGACATGCCCGAACGCAGCAGACGGTGCCAGACCATGACGCCGGACGGCGCCTCCAGCACGTTGCCGGCCAGGTCCTGGCGCCAGCGCGCGGGCTTGCCGGTGGCGTCGGTGACGAACTCGATCTCGTCACGGCGCAGCGTGGTCATGCTCATGTTCAGCGTGCGCAGCGCGTCGCGCGACGTCGCACGCTCCTCGTAGACCATGCGCTCGCCGGGCAGCACCGGCATGGCGGCAGCGCGCTCGGGCGCCATCTCCGACGGTGGCGGCGGGCAGCCGTTGCGCTGGGCTGCGGTGTGCAGGGCTTCGAAGCGACCCTTCAACGCCGCCAGCGCCTTGGCATCCTCGCCGTCGGGCCGGATCGCCAGCAGCGCGGGCCAGAACACCGCCAGCCCGATGCCCAAGGCCACCACATGCTGGCCGGCACGCTCGTCGACGATCCACGACAGCTCGACCGCGCGCTGCTGGACACGGTCCATCTCGTCCTGCAGCCGGGCGCAGCTCCAGGGTTCGAAGCTCGCAGGGTCGACCGCCAGCGCCTGCACGTCGACAGAGCGCGTCGCGCAGCCGACCGCCAACGCAGCGGCGGCGCACAGCAGCAGGGTCGCCGGCCGGAGAGCAGCAAAGGTCAGCACGCGGCTATTGTGCCCGCCGCCGTCGCTGCTCCGATGCAGCCGCGCGCCGGATCGGCAGGGCGACGCCCGCGGCCTGGCCGCAGTTAAGCTCGGCCTGCCATGACAACACAAGCGCCTGCAGCCACCGACGAAGGCACGACCCAGCCCCTGCGCTACCCGCTGGGCCCGCCACCCGCCGTGGGCCAGGCGCTGGAGGTCCGCCCCGGTGTGCGCTGGCTGCGCATGCCGCTGCCCTTTGCGCTCGCGCACATCAACCTGTGGGCGCTGGAGGACGGCGCCGGCTGGACCCTCGTGGACACCGGCACCCGCACGCCCGAGGTCACCCAGGCCTGGCAGGCCCTGCTGGCGCCCGACGGCGCGCTTGGCGGCCGGCCGATCACGCGCGTGATCGCCACCCACATGCACCCGGACCACGTCGGCATGGCCGGCTGGCTCACGCGTAAGCACGGTGCGCGGCTGTGGATGACGCGCGCCGAATACCTGATGTGCCGCACCCTGGTGGCCGACAGCGGACGCGAGGCGCCGCAGGACGCGATCCAGTTCTATCAACGCTGCGGCTGGCCGCCCGAGGCGCTGGACAGCTACCGCGCACGCTTCGGCAGCTTCGGCAAGTTCGTGCACGCGCCCCCGGAAAGCTACCGGCGCATCGTCGACGGCGAGCGCCTGCGCATCGGCGCACAGGACTGGCGCATCCTCGTCGGCCGCGGCCATTCGCCCGAGCACGCCTGCCTGGTGTGCGACGAACTCGGCCTCATGATCTCCGGCGACCAGGTGCTGCCGCGCATCTCGTCCAACGTGTCGGTGTTTCCGACCGAGCCCGACGCGGACCCGCTGGGCGAGTGGCTGGCGTCGATCGCCGAGCTGCGCGCCACCCTGCCCGACAGCCTGCTCGTGCTGCCGGCGCACGGCGAGCCCTTCCTCGGCCTGCACGCGCGGCTCGATCGGCTGGCCAGCGGCCACGCCAAGGGCTTGCAGCGGCTGCGCCAGGCGCTGCGCCAGCCGCGGCGCGTGGTCGACCTCTTCGGCGCCCTGTTCGCGCGCGCCATAGACCCGCGCAGCATGGAGATCGGCCTGGCCAGCGGCGAGGCCATGGCGCACCTGAACCACCTGCTGGCGCGCGGCGAGCTGGCGGTGGAACTCGACAGCGACGGCGCCTGGCGATTCAGCCTGCAGCGCTGATGGCGGCACGCTGCGCGCGCCAGCCCCTGCATGGCCTGTGCGCACCGCCGCATCAAGCGGCCGGCGCCCACCGCCGCCACGCCAGCGCAAGCCAGGTCACCAGCACGAAAGGCAGGGTCAGCGCCGGCAGTCCCAGCGCGCCCAGGCCCGAAGCGGCCAGCATCGCCAGCGCCGGTGTGAGCGCCACGGCCAGCAGCGCGGCCAGCCACTCGCGCCGGCTCGCGGGCGGGAACACCACCGTCAGCGCCAGCGCCACCAAGGCGCTGTTGAAGCCGTGCAGGCCGGCACGGATCTCGGACTCCCCGGCTCCCATCGCCCAGGCCAGCAGCGCACCCGACAGCGATCCCGCCAGGGTGACGGCAAACGCCTGGCGCGACGCCAGCAGCAGACCGGCCGCAATCCATGCGCCGGTGGCCAGGCCTTGCTGCAGGAAGACCTGCGCCACACCGTTGAGCATCGCGTGGGCCAGGGTCGCGGCCGACACCACCTGCTCGACAGCCGACACCGACGCCTGCGCCTGCCACGACCCCAGCCGCGCCGCGGCGAACAGCAGCACCAGCGCAACGAGCACGAAGGGCGCCGTCAGCACCGGCAGCTGCCAGCGCCCGAGCACCGGCTCCAGGCCACGCCACAGCACGGTCGAGGCCGCGGCGGCCAGCACCAGCGCCACCCAGCACTGGATACCAGGGGGCAGAAAGTGGACGCAGGCGATGCCGACCAGGGCCGCGTTGAAGCCGGCCAAGCCAGCCTGCACCCGCACGCGAGCGACCGCCAGCGCGGTCGCCACCAGGCTGGCAACTGCTGCCGCCAGCAGCGCCGCGCCCGCCAGCGCCGGATCGTGGAGTGCCAGCCCGACGGCACACAGCAGACCGGCGCCGCGGCTGTCCTGAAACAGGACCTGGCCGAGAGCGCGAAGCGCGCCGTCGACGGCGCACCGCACGACCCGCGGCAGGAGCTCGAAGCAAGATCGCATCACGTCAACCGACCACCTCTGTCCCATGCTCCAATCCGCGCTTCCAGCACCACCGCCGACACGTCGACCACGGCCGCACGCGGTCTCGGCGTCCAAGACGGCGACCCGGCTCGCCGAGCGGGGCATTCTGGGCCCTGCCGCCCATGCCATCGTCCGACCGGCGTTCGCCCGCCGCGCCCGTCCGAGCACCACCCCATGACCCTGACAGCTTCCGCCTCGCTCGTGCTTGCGGCCGCCTTCCAGGGCCTGGTGCTGAGTCTCGGGCTGATCGTGGCCATCGGTGCCCAGAACGCCTTTGTGCTGCGCCAGGGCCTGCGCCGCGAGCACGTCGGCAGCGTGGTCCTGTTCTGCGCCGCGGCCGACGCCGTGCTCATCGCGGCAGGCGTGCTGGGCATGGCACAGGCGCTGGGCCGCAACCCGCATCTGGCGCGCGCCCTGGCCGCAGCCGGCGCCCTGTTTCTGGCCGCCTATGGCTGGCAGGCGCTGCGCCGCGCGCGGCAGCCGCAGCGCCTGCAAGCCGCAGCGGGAAGCAGCGCACCGGGACACGGCGCGGCGCTCGCGCAGGCGGCGGCGTTCACGCTGCTCAATCCCCATGTCTACCTGGACACCGTCCTGCTGGTGGGCAGCATCGGTGCCCAGCAGCCGGCACCGCTGCGCGGCTGGTTCATCGCCGGTGCCAGCGCCGCAAGCCTGGGCTGGTTCACCGCGCTCGGATTCGGCGCGCGCTGGCTGGCGCCCTGGTTCGGCCGGCCCAGGGCCTGGCAGGTGCTTGACGGGCTGATCGCCATGACCATGTTCGTGCTCTCGGCCATGCTGCTGCGGCACGCGCTGCTCTGAGCGCCCCCAGGACCGGGCTGCGCCCAGCCCGCCCCCCGCGGGGGTCAAGGAAACTTGGGACGGCCCGGCGTTTCCTTGAGAGCGCCCCCAGGACCGGGCTGCGCCCAGCCCGCCCCCCGCGGGGGTCAAGGAAACTTGGGACGGCCCGGCGTTTCCTTGAGAGCCTGAGCGCCAGCCGAGGCCACGATTCGCTCTGGCCCATGGCTGTGCCTTCGAGCGCGCCCGGGCTCCGAGCCGAGCTTGGCGCGGCCAAGCACGGGCCGTGATCGGGGACGGCAACACCCAAGGTCCGCTGGACAAAAGGCGCCAATCGATGGAGCGACTCGGGTTCTGGAAGGTCCTGGACGCTGCAAGGCGGCCGCGCAGCGATTCGCTTGATGTGAGCCGACCGCAGCAGCCTCAGCCCATCTCAGGTTCGTCTCACGACGATCTGCCAGCAACCACTTACCGGGAAAGCCCCGTAAGTGGTAGGCGCGAGAGGACTCGAACCTCCGACCCCCACCATGTCAAGGTGGTGCTCTAACCAGCTGAGCTACGCGCCTGGGAACCCAGGACTATACACGAGCGCGCGCACCGATTCGCGCCGGGACCTGTGCGTCAGGCAGGACGCGCCCCCGAGCACATCGCCGGCGCCGCCAGATCGCGATGACGCCGCTTTGCAGGGGGCGGCGCGCTAGCATCTCGGCGTGCCGTCTGTCGGAGAGGCAGGATGTCCAAGCAGAGCACGTACGAGGCAGCGCTCAAGGCCGGCGCGACCGCAGGAGTCACGGTCGCGGCAAGCGCCGGATCGGCAGCTTCCAGGGCAGTGCGTAGGCCTGCCGCCGGTCACCGAGCTGCCGGACGCGGCCCCGTGCGCAAGCCACCGCCGGCAGCGCCCGTGCTGCTGGTGGCAACGCGCAAGGGGGCCTGGCTGCTGCACGGCGACACGGCGCGCAGGCGCTGGTCCATCGAGGGTCCGCACTTCCACGGCCACGTGGTGCACCACATGGTGCTGGACCCGCGCGACGGCCGCACCCTGCTGGCGTCCACCCGCACCGGCCATCTGGGCCCGACCGTGATGCGATCGACCGACCTTGGCCGCAGCTGGACCGAAGCCGCACGGCCGCCCGCCTTCGCGCGCAAGGAGGACGGCAGCGGCCGCAGCGTCGACCACACCTTCTGGCTCGCGCCCGGCCACGCCAGCGAGCCCGGCCTGTGGTGGGCCGGCACCTCGCCGCAAGGCCTGTTCCGCAGCGAGGACGGCGGCCTGAACTGGCAGCCGGCGTCGCCGATCAACGACGACCCGCAGTACCTGGCGTGGATGGGCACGGTGCAGGACGGCACGCCCGACGGCCCCAAGCTGCACTCCATCATCGTCGACCCGCGCGATGCGCGGCACCTGTACTTCGGCATGAGCGGCGGCGGCGTGCACGAGTCCCTGGACGGCGGGCAGAGTTTTCGGCCGCTGATCGACGGCCTGGACGTGGTGGAGGGCTTCCCCGTCGGCGACCCCACGGTGCACGACCCGCACTGCATCCGCATCTGCCCGAGCAACCCCGATCGCCTGTACCAGCAGAACCACTGTGGCATCTACCGGCTGGACCGGCCGGCGACCACCTGGCGGCGCATCGGCAAGCGCATGCCCAAGGCGGTGGGCGACGTCGGCTTCACGATGACGGTGCACCCGCGCGACGACCGCACCGCCTGGGTGCTGCCGATGGACGGCTCGACGGTCTGGCCGCGTACCAGCCCCGGCGGCCGGCCAGCGGTCTATGTCACGCGCGACGCCGGCCGAACCTGGCAGCGCCAGGATCAAGGCCTGCCGCCCGCGCAGGTCTGGTGGACCGTCAAGCGCCAGGCGATGACGGGCGACACGCGCGACCCGGTGGGCCTGTACTTCGGCACCACCAGCGGCGAGGTCTGGGCCAGCCGCGACGAGGGCCAGCGCTGGCGCTGCATCGCGCGCCACCTGCCCGAGATCTACGCCCTCGAAGTCGCCACGCCTGCGTCCTGATCGTCGGCTTCGATGAAAGTCCTGATCGCGGCGCCGCTGCGCCCCTACACCGGGCAGGCCTGGGTGCAGGCCAGCGGTGCGACGCTGGGCGCGGTGCTGGACGACCTCGACCGGCGCTATCCCGGCATCCGCTTTCGCATCGTCGACGAGCAGCAGCGTACGCGGCCGAACATGCGCTTTTTCGTCGGCGGGCGCGCGGTCTTCGACCTCGCCACGCCCTTGCACGACGCCGACGAGCTGTGCCTGGTCCAGGCCTTGAGCGGGGGCTGAGGCGCCGCTCAGCGCAGCACGGCCCGCTGCCGGCGCGTCGGTCATGCACCGGCAGCGGGCCGTTTGGAATCAGGCTGCGTAGGCCTGCCCAGGCTTCAGCGTGCGCTCGCGCGCGCGGCCATGGTCGGTGCCATCTGCGCCGCGGCACGGCCGGCCCGCTCGATGCGTGCGCTGTCCTCGGCGCTGGCCATGCGCTGCAGTTCGCCGCCCTGCGTAAGTCCGAGGCGCTGCGCCTCGATGGCCTCGGCGCGCACCTGGGCGCGGCTGAGCATGGGCTGCGCGCGCAAGGCGAAGTCGTGGTCCTGCGCCTCGCCGCTGGCGATCATGCCGGCGCTGCGCGCCGCAAGCGTCTGCAGGCGCACGGCCTGACGCGAGGCGACGCTGGCCGCGACCCAGTGGTCGGGCGTGGCTTCCTGGGCCTGGCTGGAGTCGGCGGCGAAAAAGGTGCCGAAGGCGATCACGGTGGCGATGGCGGCGGCGACGGGCTGGCTGGCGTTCATGGCGGATGTCCTGCGGTACGTGGGCCCTTGTGGGGTCCCTGGGTTGACGAGATCCCGCAGGGCCGGGCTGCGTTCAGCCCGCCGCTGGGGTCCAAGGAAACCCGGAATGGCCCGGCGTTTCCTTGGGGTCCGGTGCCGGGTTGCGGCACGCTGTGGACTCTGAAGGCCGCGCCTGGCGCTGGGCTGTCGCGCGGATGACGTTTGTGTCATGCAGCACTTACGCCGCGGCGCCAGCACTGGATGCAGCGCCGCCGGGAATCAGGGCCGCCGACGATCAGCGCCGACGCGCGCTGCGTATGCCCGGCAGTTGGCGCAGCTGCGCGAGCGCGCCCTGCAGCACGCGGCCATCGCTCACCTCGACCGTGAAGCACATGCGCGCCAGCCGGCCGCGGCCGCCTTGAACGTCGCGCACCGACTGGCTTTGCACGCCGGTGACGTTGAGCTTTTCCTTTGCGAACACCTCGGTGATGTCGCGCAACAGGCCGGGACGGTCGCCCGCCTCGACCAGCACATCCAGTGGGTACAGCGCCTCGCGCCCGCTGCGTGCGGCGCTGCGCGCCGGTGTGTCCCACGCGACCTCGATCACCCGCCCAGGCGTCGCCTGCGCCATGTGGTGGAAGTTGCTGCAGTCGCGGCGGTGGATCGCCACCCCGCGCCCGCGCGTCACGAAACCCGCGATCTCGTCCGGCGGCACCGGGCGGCAGCAGCGCGCGAGGGTGGTGAGCAGCGAATCGATGCCCACCACCAGCACGCCGCCGCCATCGCTGCGCGAGCGCTTCAGCGCCGGCACTTCTCCAGCTGGCGCCGCCGGCTCCGCCGGCCGCAGCAGCAGCTCAACGTGGCGCAGGGAATACTCGTCCTTGCCCACCACCTCGAACAGCGCATCGGCGCTCTTGAAGCCGAGCTGTTCGGCCAGCGCGTCCAGCTTGACCGCGGTGCGGCCCTCGCGTTGCAGCAGCTTCTCCACCAGTTCGCGCCCGCGCGCGATGGTCTGGCCCTGCTGCTCGGCGTTGAACCAGGCGCGCACCTTGGCGCGCGAGCGCGCGCTCTTCAGGTAGCCGAGTTCGGGGTTGAGCCAGTCGCGCGAGGGGCCACCCTCCTTCGCGCTCACGATCTCCACCGTCTGCCCGCTGGCCAGGGCCGTGTTCAGAGGCACCAGCGCGCCGTCCACGCGCGCGCCGCGACAGCGGTGGCCCAGGTCACTGTGCAGGTGGTAGGCGAAGTCCAGCGGCGTGCCGCCCTCGGGCAGCTCGATGATGGTGGCCTGCGGCGTGAAGACGTAGATGCGCGCCTCGAGCGGCTGCACACCGGCGGGTTCGGACGCGGCCGGTTCAGACACGGCGGGTTCGGCCAGGTCGCGCTCCCAGGCCAGCAGCTGGCGCAGCACGGCCTTGCGCGCCTCGGCGACGCTGTCCTCGAAGGACCCTGCAGCGCTCACGCCGGCATAGCCCTTGCTGCCCGCCTCCTTGTAGGCCCAGTGGGCGGCGACGCCGAACTCGGCGTGCTCGTGCATGGCACGGGTGCGGATCTGCACCTCCACCGCGCGTGCATCGTCCATCCTCACCACGGTGTGCAAGGACTGGTAACCGTTGGGCTTGGGGCGCGCGATGTAGTCGTCGAACTCCTCGGGCAGCGGCGTCCAGCGCGCGTGCACGCGCGCCAGCGCCGCATAGCAGGCCGGCACGTCGTCGACGATCACGCGCAGCGCGCTCAGGTCGTGCACCTGCGACAACGCCAGGTGCTTGCCCTGCATCTTCTTCCAGATGCTGTACAGGTGCTTGGGGCGGCCGTTCACCTCGGCGCGCAGGCCGCCAGCGGCCAGCAGATCGGCCAGGGCGTCGCGCGCGTGCTGCACCGCCGCCTCACGCTCGGTGCGCTTCTCGTCGATCTCGCGCGCCAAGCGGTGGTAGTCCTGCGGCTGCAGGAATCGGAACGCCAGGTCCTCCAGCTCCCACTTGACCTGCCAGATCCCGAGCCGGTTCGCCAGCGGGGCGAAGATCAGCTGCGCCTCGCGCGCGAGATCGGGCGGGCACTCGCGGCGCGTGGCCGCGATCCAGCGCAGGGTCTGCAGCCGCGACGCCAGCCGCAGCAGCACGACACGCAGGTCGCGCGAAAACGCGAGCAGCATCTTGCGCACGCGCTCAAGCTGCTGCTGGCGCTGCGCCTGCGGCAGCTGGGCCTCGCGCGCCGTGCGCTGCAACTGCACCAGCTTGCGCGTGCCTGCCACAAGCACCGCGTAGGACTCGCCGAAGGCCTTGCCGACCACTTCCTCGGGCCGCGTCAGCCAGTCACCCGCATAGACCAGGTAGGCCGCCGCCTGCACGCTGGGGGCGGCCCCCAGTTCCGCCAGGATCGCGGCCACGCCTTGGGCATGGGTCCAGGCGTCCTCGCCGCTGTCGAGCACGCGGCCGTCGAGCAGCGGCTCGGCGAACGCGCGCGCGCGCGCCAGCGCGGCGGCACCGTCCTCTCCCGCACAGGCGCTCGCCGTGTCGGCCCCGGACAGCGTGACGATGGGCGCTGCCTCGCCGGCCGGCGCGTGGCCTGCTCTCATGGGCTGCGCAGGAAGCCGACCACCGCCGCAAGCTGATCGGGCGCCACCAGGGTCGGCGCGTGGCCGACGCCCTCGAAACTCACCAGCTGCGTGCGCGGGCCGCGCTGCAGCATCTGTTGCGCGGTGGCGGCCGAGAGGAGGTCGGACTGCGCGCCGCGCAGCAGCAGCACCGGCGCCTTGATGCGGTCCCAGGCCTGCCACAGCATGGCTTCGCCGGCACTCGCGATCTGCGGCGTCAGGGCGCGAAACGGCTGCGCGATCGCCGGGTCGTAGTGCGGCTTGAAGCCGCCCGCGCCGTCGTCCACCAGTTGCGGCGCGCTCAGCGCCAGCCATTGCTCGCGCGTGTGCGGGCCGAAGCCCTGCGAGATCGCCCACATCGCGTCCGCCGCTTCGCCCACGCTGCGCCAGCGCACCGGCTGGCCGAGATAGGCCCCGATGCGCTCCAGCGCCGCCCACTGGATCGCCGGGCCGACATCGTTGAGCACGAGGCGGCGCAGCGGGGCGCCGCTAAGGCTGGCCAGCGACAGGCCGATCAGACCACCCATGGAGGTGCCCACCCAGTCGACGCGGTCGGCGTCCAGGCGCGCCAGCAAGGTCACCATGTCGGCCACGTAGGCGGGCACGGTGTAGCCGCCGGGGTCGCTCAGCCAGTCGCTGCGGCCGCGGCCGACGACGTCCGGGCAGACGACGCGGAACTCGCCGCACAGCTCGCGCGCCAGGGTGTCGAAGTCGCGCCCCTGGCGCGCCAGGCCGTGCACGCAGACCACCACGCGCGGGTTGGCCGGCTCGCCCCACTCCCAGTAGGCCATGCGGTGCAGACCGCGGCCGTCCAGGCATTGCACATGATTCAGGCGGGGTTCTTGGCTCATGGTGGCGTGGGGTCCTCTGCGTATGATGATGCCAGCACGCGACGGAGAAACCCATGCTCAAAGGAAAGACCGCCCTCGTCACCGGATCCACCAGCGGCATCGGGCTGGGCATCGCCAAGGCCCTGGCCGCGCAGGGCGCCAACGTGATGCTCAACGGCTTCGGTGACGCCCAGGGCCCGCGCGCCGAGGTGGCGGCGGCCGGCTCACCGCACGTGGGCTACCACGGCGCCGACATGAGCAAGCCGGCCGAGATCGCGGCCATGGTCAAGGCCTGCGAGGCCGAGTTCGGCGCCCTCGACATCCTGGTCAACAACGCCGGCATCCAGCACGTGGCGAACGTGGAGGATTTCCCGCCCGAGCGCTGGGACGCGATCATCGCGATCAACCTCAGCTCGGCCTTCCACACCATGCACCACGCGCTCGCCGGCATGCGCGCGCGCGGCTGGGGCCGCGTCGTCAACATCGCCTCCGCGCACGGGCTGGTGGCCTCGGCCGGCAAGAGCGCCTACGTGGCGGCCAAGCACGGCATCGTCGGCCTGACGAAGGCGGCAGCGCTGGAGACCGCCACCACCGGCATCACCGTGAACGCGATCTGCCCCGGCTGGGTGCTCACGCCGCTGGTGCAAAAACAGGTCGACGCGCGCGCCGCCAAGGACGGCATCGGCGACGCCGAGGCCAAGGTCCGGCTGCTCGCGGACAAGCAGCCCTCGCTGCAGTTCGTGACCCCGGAGCAGCTCGGCGCGCTCGCGGTCTTCCTGTGCTCGCCAGCCGCCGACCAGGTGCGCGGCGTGGCCTGGAACATGGACGGCGGCTGGGTCGCGCAATAGCGCACCGTGGCGCACCGTGGCGCACCGTGGCGCACCGGTTCGCACCGCAGCGCGCCGGCGGCGGCCGGGCCTCACCGGCCCACGCGCCGCGCCCCGGCCGGCGGGCCGGTCCGCGGGCGCGGGCGCCCCTCAGCGCGTGAGCTGCACGCTGCCGTTCACGCTCACCGTCACGCTGGTCTTGCCGGCTTCCACCGGCAGCGCCTCGTCGGCCATGGGCGCGGCGGCGGCGCGCATCGCCACCGCCGGCACGCGCATGCGCGGCGGCTCGCCGTTGACGTTGACCTCGCGCAGCAGCCAGCCGCTGAAGCCGAACAGCTTGGCGCTCTGATCGGCCTTGGCGCGAAAACGCGCCACCGCCTGCGCCGTCACTTCCCCTTCGACGCGCTGCGCCGCCTCGCGCGAAAGCCCTTGCTGCACGCGCGCGATCGACAGCGTCTGGATGCGCCCGGTGAGGGCCCCGATGGCCGCCATGTCGCGCCCCTCGACCACCAGCTCCACGCTGCCGGTCCAGCCGCTGGCGCCGCCACGCGGCGTGTAGCGCGGCTGGACCGCAAAGCCACCGGTGCGAACCTCCAGCTCGCCGGGCTTGGCGGCCCGCCTGGCCTCCACCAGGGCCGCATCCAGCGCCTGCTTGAGCTGCGACTGCACGGCCGCCGCCTCGGGCCCTTCGCGGCTGCTGGAGAAGGTCACCGTCAGCCAGTCGCTGGGCAGCTCGATGGTCGCGCTGGCGTCCAGGTGGACCACGTTCTGCGGCGGCGGCATGGTCTGCGCCACGGCGGGCAGCGCCGCGCCGGCGAGCCATGCGACGGCAGCGATGGCAGCGCGCCCGGGGATGCGCGACGGCTTGAAAGAACGGATGGTGTCGGGCATGAGACTCCTCGTTTCGATGCGATCCGCAGCGTGCCGGATGGCGTTTTGGTTGACACGGACGGTCGCGCTGCCTGGCTGGCAATAGATGTAACAGGGGGTCAGGGCGGGCCGATTTGACGATCCAAGCCCCCGCACAATGCCGCTGTTACATTTTCGGGAGTCACCATGAGCACGCAGCCGCACAGCCGCCCAGACCGCATTGTCGTCGTCGACGACGACGCGCGCATCCGCGACCTGCTGCGGCGCTACCTGACGCAAGAGGGTTTCGACGTCCTGCTGGCCGAGGACGCGAAGGCGCTCAACCGCGTGCTCACGCGCGACACCGTGGACCTGATCGTGCTGGACCTCATGCTGCCGGGCGAGGACGGCTTGTCGATCTGCCGGCGTCTGCGCGCCGCCAACGATGCCACCCCCATCATCATGCTGACCGCCAAGGTGGAGGACGTGGACCGCATCGTCGGCCTGGAGGTAGGCGCCGACGACTACCTGCCCAAGCCCTTCAACCCGCGCGAGCTGCTGGCGCGCATCCACGCCGTGCTGCGCAGGCGCCCGCCGCCGGAGGCGCCCGGCGCGCCGTCCAAGGAGGCGCAGATCGTGAACTTCGGGCCCTTCGAGTTCGACCTCTCGCTGCGCCGGCTCACCAAGGACGGCGAGCAGATCGCGCTCACCACCGGGGAGTTCAGCATGCTCAAGGCGCTGGTGCGTCATCCGCGCCAGCCGCTGAGCCGCGACAAGCTGGCGCAGCTCGCGCGCGGGCGCGAGTTCGAGCCCTTCGACCGCAGCCTGGACGTGCAGGTCTCGCGGCTGCGCAAGATGCTCGAACCCGATCCGGCGCAGCCGCGCTACATCCAGACCGTCTGGGGCGTGGGCTACGTCTTCGTGCCCGATGGCGCGGGCTGAGAAGTCCCGCCAGGGCGGGCGCACCCTGTCGCGTGCGCGCCGATCGCGCACGCCGCGCCGGCCGCTCGCCCTGAGCCTGTTCTGGCGCACCTTCTTCTACCTCGCGGTGCTGCTGACGGGCGGCATCGTGGCCTGGGTGCAGACGCTGCGTGCGCTCGAGTTCGAGCCGCGCGCGCTGCAGACCGCACAGCAGATTGCCGGCCTCGTGAACCTGTCGCGCCACGCGCTACAGCAGGCCGACAACATCCAGCGCGTGGCGCTGCTCAAGTCGCTCGGCGACGATGCGGTCTACGTGGTGCCGCAGGAGCCCGGCGACCGCGAGCTGCCTTTCGAGGTCGACCGCTTCTCGCAGCGCGTGAGCACGGCGCTGCGTGAGCACCTGGGACCAGGCACCACGGTCGCGCGCAGCGTGAACGGCCGGCCCGGGCTGTGGGTGGGCTTCACGATCGAGAACGACGCCTACTGGCTGCGCGCCGAGGACGAGCAGGTCAGCCCCATGTCCAGCGACACCTGGTTCGTCTGGATAGGCATCGCGCTCCTGGCCACCGCGCTCGGCTCGGTGGGCATCGCGCGCCTCATCAACCGGCCGCTGCGCCAGCTCTCGTTCGCCGCCAGCCGCATCCGCGAGGGCGACCTCGACTCGCGCCTGGACGAGAACACCCTGACGAGCGAGATACGCGAGGTCAACATGGGCTTCAACCGCATGGCGCGCGAGCTGGCCAAGGTGGAGGAGGACCGCGCCGTCATGCTGGCCGGCATCAGCCACGACCTGCGCACCCCGCTCGCCCGGCTGCGGCTGGAGACCGAGATGAGCGTCGCCGACGACGAGGCACGCGCCAACATGGTGCTCGACATTGACCAGCTCGACGCCATCATCGACAAATTCATGGACTACGCGCGCCCGGGTGAGGCACAGCTGCTGCCGCTGCTGCTGTCGCCGCTGGTGGACCGCGAAATCGCCGCCCTGCGCGACCCGGCGCAGATCCGCATCGACTCGCGGCTGGCGGTGGACCTGCAGGTGCTGGCCGACGAGACCGAACTCGCGCGCGTGTTCGCCAACCTGTTCGAGAACGCGCGCCGCTATGGCCGCAGCGCCGCCAGCGGCATCGCCGAGGTCACCATCGGCTACGCGCGCAGCGGGCCCTGGGTGCTGGTGACGGTGCGCGACCACGGCGCCGGCGTGCCGCCGGCCAAGCTGCCGCAGCTCACCACGCCCTTCTTCCGCGGCGACGCCGCGCGCACCGCCGCCACCGGTGCCGGCCTCGGGCTGACCATCATCGACAAGGCGATGCAGCGCATGGGTGGCCGCCTGGACCTGGCCAACGCCCCCGACGGCGGGCTGGTGGTGCAGCTGCAGCTGCGCCGCGCACCTTGACAGCGCCCCCAGGGCCGGGCTGCGCCCAGCCCGCCCCCCAAGGGGGTCAAGAAGACTTGGGGCGGCCCGGCGTCTTCTTGTGATCGCCCCCAGGGCCGGGCTGCGCCCAGCCCGCCCCAGGGATCAGCGTGCGCCGAGCAGCGCGCGCAGCCGGTCTATCTCCGATTCCAGGTCGGCCACCAGCGCCGCCAGTTCGGGCGCAGCGTCGAAGTCGCGTTCGATGCGCCACATGCAGCGCAGATGCTGCAGCACGCCGGCATCCAGCCGCAGCGCGTGCAGGCTCCCGGCCGACGCGACACCCGGCGGCAGCAGGCCGGCATCGGCGCGCTGACGCAGCCACTCGCTGCTGACGCCCGCCGCACGGCAGATGCCGTCCAGGTCCAGCAGCTCCAGAGCCTGACCCTGGACCACGATGCGTGTCATTCGCCGCTCTCCTGTGCAGTGGCCGCGCGCTCGGCCTCGGCTGCGGCCACGCGCCGGGCGTCGAAGTCGCCCAGTGTGGCCGCCATCTCCTCGTACAAGCGCTTGGCGCGCGGGTCCCAGGCGCTGGGCAGGACCACGCGCACCATCAGCTCCAGGTCGCCCGGCGTGCGTCCCGGCAGCCCGCGCCCAGCCACCCGCAGCACGCGCCCGGACTGGGCATCCGGCGGCACGCGCAGCTTCAGCGTCTGGCCGTCGGGCAGGCGCACCGGCACCACCGCGCCCAGCGCCGCCTCCCAGGGCGCGACCGCCACTTCGCCCACCAGGTCGGCACCGACGACGCGCCAGTGCGGGTGCGGCTGCAGCGCCACCTGCAGGTACAGGTCGCCGGACGGCGCGCCGCCCAGCCCCGGACCTCCCTGCCCGGCCAGGCGGATCATCTGCCCCGGCCGCACGCCGGCGGGAATCCGGACTTCCAGGTTGCGCTCGACAAGCTGGATGCGGCCGTCGGCGCCGAGCTGCGGTGCACGCAGCGTGATCTGGCGCGTCGCGCCGCGCAGCGCATCCTCCAGCGCGAGCACGACCTTGGCGTGGTGGTCCTCGCCCGTCGCGCTGGCGGCGCGCGCGCGACCCGCGCGCTGGCTGCCGCGGCGGCCGAACAGCTCGGCGAAGAAGTCGCTGAAGTCGCCCTGCGCCGGATCCCCGGTCGGGGCGCCGCTGAACTCGTAGCCGGCATCCCAGTCGGGCGGCGGGGTGAAGGACTCGCCGGCATGTCGACCGCGGCCCAGCGCGTCATAGGCGGCGCGCCGCTCGGGGTCGGACAGCACGGTGTGGGCCTCGTTCACCTCGGCCATGCGCGCGGCCGCATCCGGCTCCTTGCTGACATCCGGGTGGTAGCGGCGCGCCAGCCGGCGGAAGGCCTTCTTGATGTCTTCGGCGCTGGCGTCGCGCGCCACGCCGAGGGCAGCGTAGTAGTCCTTGTATTGCACCTCGGGCTCCGCAGGTCTCGCCGCCCGGCAGGCGGCACGGATCGACATCTGGGGCCATGCACGGCGATGTCAAGCATTGCCCGGGAATCGGGAAACCCCCTTGAAAAGCGGCACGGGCGACGCATCTGTGCGGCATCGGGGCGTCATGGAAGTCGCTCCGGCCACCGAAGCGAAGGAGGTTCCATGTACCGCACACTGTTTCCGCGCGACCTGTTCGCCGAACTGGGCCGTTTGCAGCGCGACCTGTCAGGCGCCCTCGAGGCCACACCTTCGATCCGCGGCCTGGGCCGTGGCGGCTACCCGGCGTTGAACGTCGGCGGCACGCCGAACTCGGTCGAGGTCTTTGCCTTCGCTCCCGGCCTGGACCCGGCCGCCATCGAAGTCGACCTCGACCGCGGCGTGCTCACCATCTCCGGCGAGCGCAGCACCGGCGTCCCTGCCGCGAGCGACGCCAAGACCACGCTGCACTTGAACGAGCGATTCAGCGGCCGCTACCGCCGGGTCGTCAACCTGCCCGACGACATCGACCCCGAGACCGTCGCCGCCGACTACCGCGACGGCGTGCTGCACATCAGCGTGCAGCGCCGCGCCGCCGCCCAGCCGCGTCGCATCGAGATCCACTGAGCACAAGGAGCACACCATGTCCGACCTGACCCAGACCCGCAACGAGCGCCAGGAAGCCAGCCTGCTGCCGCCGGTGGACGTGATCGAGGACGCGACCGGCATCACGCTGTACGCCGACCTGCCCGGGGTGTCCAAGGACCGCCTGCATCTGCGGGTGGAGGACGACCAGCTCACCATCGAGGCCGAGGCCAAGCTCACGGTGCCGCAAGCCATGTCGCCCAGCCACGTCGAGGTGGGCCTGTCGCACTACCGGCGCGGCTTCACCCTGAGCAAGGAGCTCGACGCCGACAAGGTGAGCGCCGAGATGAGCCACGGCGTGCTGCGCGTGCGCATCCCGAAGGCGGCGCACGCCCAGCCGCGGCGCATCAGCGTCCAGGTGGCCTGAGCGCCGCGCGTGAGGCCAGGGGCTCGGTCAGCGGGCCCCGGGCGGCGCCCGCCTGATCACGCGCCCGACTGCGCGCCCCATCACGCGGCCGGGCCGCTGCCGGCGGCCCCAGGCAGGGCCGTGAGCAGGCACACGGCGCGCGCCTCGATCGCGCGCCCCTCGCCCACCGGGCCCATCTTCTCGGCGGTCTTGGCCTTCACGTTGACCGCCGCGAGCGGCAGCTCGAGCAGGCCGGCGATGCGCTCGCGCATGGCGTCGATGTGCGGCGCCATGCGCGGCGCCTGGGCGACGATGGTGCTGTCCACGTTCAGCGGCAGCCAGCCCGCGGCGTGCACCCGGCGCCGCGCCTCCTGCAGCAGCCGGGCCGAATCGGCGCCGGCGAAGGCGGCGTCGGTGTCCGGGAAGTGGCGCCCGATGTCGCCCAGGCCGGCACCGCCGAGCAAGGCGTCGGTGATCGCGTGCAGCAGCGCGTCGGCGTCCGAATGGCCGAGCAGGCCGTGGCTGTGCGGGATGCGCACGCCGCCCAGCACCAGAGGCCGGCCGGCGACCAGGGCGTGGGTGTCCCAGCCCTCGCCCAGGCGCAGCGGCGGCAAGTTGGCTGCGGTGGCGTTCATGCGCATCTCCAGCAGGGCCTGGGCGCGCGCGAAGTCGGCCGCCCAGGTGATCTTCAGGTTGTCGGCGTCGCCCTGCACCAGGCGCGGATGCAGGCCCAGCGCCTCGACCGCGCTCGCCTCGTCGGTGACGCTGGCGCCGGCCGCTTCGGCCTCGTCCAGCGCGCGCTCCAGCAGCGCGAGGCGGAACATCTGCGGCGTCTGCGCCGCCCACTTGCCGTCGCGCCCGACGGTGGCGGCGGCGCGCCCGTCGGCGCCGGCCTGCTTCAAGGTGTCGGTCAGCGGCAGCGCGAGCAGGCCGCCGACGGCGTCGTCGGCGCAGGCGTCCAGCAGGCGCTCCACCCAGGCCGGCTGCAGCAGGCAGCGTGCGGCGTCGTGCACCAGCACCCAGTCGGCGTCGGCCGCACCGCGCGCGCGCAGCGCATGCAGCCCGGCGCGCACGGTGGCGGCACGTGTGGCGCCGCCGCAGCGCACCGGCCACAGATCCGCGCGCGCTTCGATCCGGGACTCGAACCAGCTGTCGTCGGGCGCCAGCACGACCAGGGTGGCCTGGATGCGCGGCACCGCCGCCAGCGCCGCCAGCGTGTGCGCCACCAGCGGCCGCCCGGCCAGCGGGACGTACTGCTTGGGGCCGTCGGCGCCGGCACGCTGGCCGCTGCCGGCGCAGGGAACCAGCGCGTAGCACTTCATGGGCCGGATTCTAGAATTCGCGCCTTCCATGCAGCTTCCCACCATCGCGCCCGGCAAGCGCTACACCTTGCCGCGCCCCACCGGCAGCGCCGACGCGCTGCTGCTGGCCCGTCTGGCCCGCCAGCACGCCGACGCCAAGCGCCTGCTGGCGCTGATCTGCGCCGAGCCGGCGGACGCCCAGCGTCTGGCCGACGAGATTCCCTTCTTCGAGCAAGGCCTGCGGATCGCGGTCTTCCCGGACTGGGAGACCCTGCCCTACGACAGCTTCAGCCCGCACCAGGACCTGATCTCCGAGCGCCTGGCCACGCTGTGGGCGCTGCTGCAAGGCGAGGTGGACCTGGTGCTGCTGCCCGCCAGCACCGCGCTGACCCGGCTCGCACCGACCCGCTTCCTGGCCGCCACCACCTTCCACTTCAGGCAGAAGAGCCGGCTCGACGAGGCGCGGCTGAAGGCGCAGCTGGTGCTCGCCGGCTACCAGCACGTGAGCCAGGTGGTCTCGCCGGGCGAGTACGCGGTGCGCGGCGGCCTGATCGACCTCTATCCCATGGGCTCGCCGGTGCCCTACCGGGTCGACCTGTTCGGCGACGAGGTCGATTCGATCCGTACCTTCGACCCCGACACCCAGCGCAGCCTGTACCCGGTGCCCGAGGTGCGGCTGCTGCCCGGGCGCGAGTTCCCGCTCGACGAGACGGCGCGCAACGCCTTCCGCGGCCGCTGGCGCGAGCAGCTCGAGGGCGACCCCACGCGCGCCCGGCTGTACAAGGACATGGCGCAGGGGGTGGCCGGCGGCGGCATCGAGTACTACCTGCCGCTGTTCTTCGAGCAGACGGCGAGCATCTTCGACTACCTGGGCGCGCAGGCGGCGCTGGTCCTGCACGGCGAGGTGGACCAGGCGCTGGAGCGCTTCTGGGCCGACACGCGCGAGCGGCACCGCTTCCTGCGCCACGACCCCGAGCGGCCGATCCTGGCGCCGGAGGCCATCTTTCTCAAGACCGACGAGTTCTTCGGCCTCACCCAGCCGCACGCCACCCTGGCGCTGCGCGGCAGCGAGACGCTGGACTGGGCGCGCCCGCTGCCGGACGTGGCGGTGGACCGCAGCGCCGCCGAGCCGCTGACTTCGCTGCAGCAGCACCTGAGGAGCACGCCGCACCGCGTGCTGCTGGTGGCCGAGAGCGAGGGCCGCCGCGAGAGCATCCTCGACCTGCTGCGCGACCACGGCAGCGCGATCCCGGCCGCCGCCAGCCTGGCCGAGTTCCTGGCCGGCAGCGAGCCGGTGGCGATCACCGCGGCGCCGATCGCCGCCGGCTTCCACTGGCACGAGCCGGCGGCCGGCATCTCGGTGCAGCTCGTCACCGAGACCGAACTCTTCGCCGCCACCCCGCAGGCCAGGCGGCGGCGCAAGCAGGAGCAGGTCTCCAGCGTCGACGCGCTGATCAAGGACTTGTCGGAGCTGAAGGTCGGCGACCCGGTGGTGCACCTGAACCACGGCATCGGCCGCTACCAGGGCCTCAAGCACATCGACCTCGGCGAAGGGGTGAGCGAGTTCCTGCACCTGGAGTACGCCGACCGCGCGACCCTGTACGTGCCGGTGTCGCAGCTGCACCTGATCGGGCGCTACACCGGGGTCGGCGCGGAGGAAGCGCCGCTGCACCGGCTGGGGTCCAACCAGTGGGAGAAGGCGCGCCGCAAGGCCGCCGAGCAGGTGCGCGACAGCGCCGCCGAGCTGCTCGAGCTGTACGCCCGGCGCGCCGCCCGCGAGGGCTTTGCGCACCGCTTCACGCCGCACGACTACGAGGCCTTCGCCGCCAGCTTCGGCTTCGAGGAGACGCCCGACCAGCAGGCCGCGATCCACGCCGTGGTGCAGGACCTGATCAGCCCGCGCCCGATGGACCGCCTGGTGTGCGGCGACGTCGGCTTCGGCAAGACCGAGGTCGCGCTGCGCGCGGCCTTCGTCGCCGTGCACGGCGGGCGCCAGGTGGCGCTGCTGGCGCCCACCACGCTGCTGGCCGAGCAGCACTACCAGACGATCTGCGACCGCTTCGCGCCCTGGCCGCTGAAGGTGGCCGAGCTGTCGCGCTTTCGCAGCGCCAAGGAGGTGAAGGCAGCGCTGCAGGGGCTGGCCGACGGCAGCGTGGACATCGTCGTCGGCACCCACAAGCTGCTCTCGCCCGAGGTGCGGTTCAAGCGCCTGGGGCTGCTCATCATCGACGAGGAACACCGCTTCGGCGTGCGCCACAAGGAGGCGATCAAGGCCATGCGCGCCGAGGTCGACGTCCTCACCCTGACCGCCACCCCCATCCCGCGCACCCTGGGCATGGCGCTCGAGGGACTGCGCGATCTCTCTGTGATCGCCACCGCGCCGCAGCGCCGGCTCGCGATCAAGACCTTCGTGCGCAGCGAATCCAGCGGCACCATCCGCGAAGCGGTGCTGCGCGAGCTCAAGCGCGGCGGCCAGGTCTACTTCCTGCACAACGAGGTCGAGACCATCGAGCACCGCGGCGCCAAGCTCGCCGAACTGCTGCCCGAGGCGCGGATCGCGATCGCCCACGGCCAGATGCCGGAGCGCCAGCTCGAGGCGGTGATGCGCGACTTCGTCGCCCAGCGCCACAACCTGCTGCTGTGCTCGACCATCATCGAGACCGGCATCGACGTCCCGAGCGCGAACACCATCGTCATCAGCCGCGCCGACAAGTTCGGCCTCGCCCAGCTGCACCAGCTGCGCGGGCGCGTCGGCCGCAGCCACCACCAGGCCTACGCCTACCTGCTGGTGCCCGACGTGGAAGGCCTGAGCAAGCCGGCCGCGCAGCGCCTGCAGGCGATCCAGGACATGGAGGAGCTGGGCAGCGGCTTCTACCTCGCGATGCACGACCTGGAGATCCGCGGCGCCGGCGAGGTGCTGGGCGAGCATCAGAGCGGCAACATGATGGAAGTGGGCTTCCAGCTCTACAACGACATGCTGGGCGAAGCGGTGCGCAGCCTGAAGGCGGGCCAGGAGCCCGACCTGCTCAACCCCCTGTCCAGCTTCAACGCCAGCACCGAGATCAACCTGCACGCGCCGGCCCTGCTGACCGACGCCTACTGCGGCGACGTGCAGGTGCGGCTGAACCTGTACAAGCGCCTGGCCTCGGCCGACAAGCCCGAGCAGATCGACCGCCTGCTGGAGGAGATCACGGACCGCTTCGGCAAGCTGCCGGCGCAGGGCCAGGTGCTGTTTGACAGCCACCGCCTGCGCGTGCTGGCGCGCCCCTACGGCGTGCTGAAGGTGGACGCGGGGCCGAAGGCGATGCAGATCGTGTTCCGCCCCAACCCGCCGATCGACGCCCTCAAGATCATCCAGCTCGTGCAGAGCAACCGCGCCGTCAAGCTCGCCGGCAACGACAAGCTGCGCATCGAGCGCGCGGTGGAGAAGGCGGCAGACCGGGCGCAGATCGTGCGCGATCTGCTGCGCGCGCTGGGGCCACCGCTGGCGCAGGCGACGGCCTGAGCGGCTGCGCCGGCGATCAGGTGCCGGTGAGCATGCGCGCCGCGCTCGCGTAGCGCTCGGCGGTGGCGGCGATCACCTGCGCCGGCAGGGTCGGCGCGGGTGCGCGCTTGGGCCAGGGCTGGCCGTCCACCTGCGCCTGCTCCAGCCAGTCGCGCAGGTATTGCTTGTCGAAGCTGGGCGGGTTGTCGCCCTCGCGCCAGCCCTGCGCCGGCCAGAAACGCGAGGAATCCGGCGTCAGCACCTCGTCCATCAGGGTCAGCTGGCCTTGCGCGTCGAGGCCGAACTCGAACTTGGTGTCGGCGATCACGATGCCGCGCGTGAGCGCGTAGGCCGCGGCCTCGGTGTACAGGCGGATCGCCAGCTCGCGCACCTGGGCCGCACGCTCGGCGCCGATCAGCGCCACCGTCTGCTCGAAGCTGATGTTCTCGTCGTGCGCACCCATCTCGGCCTTGGTGGCGGGGGTGAAGATGGGCTGCGGCAGCCGGCTCGCCAGCTGCAGGCCGGGCGGCAGCGCGATCCCGCACACGCGGCCGCTGGCCTGGTATTCCTTCCAGCCGCTGCCGGCGAGGTAGCCGCGCACCACCGCCTCGATGGGCAGCGGCTGCAGCCGCTTGACCAGCATCGCGCGGCCACGCACCTGCTCGCGCTCGTCGGCTGCCACCACCGTCAGCGGGTCCTCCCCGCTGAGGTGGTTCGGCACCACGTGCGCCAGGCGCTCGAACCAGAACAGCGCCATGCGGGTGAGCAGCGCGCCCTTGCCGGGGATGGGCTCGCCCATCACGACATCGAAGGCCGAGATGCGGTCGCTGGCGACCATGAGCAGGCGGTCGCTGCCGACCGCGTAGTTCTCGCGGACCTTGCCGCGGCCGACCAGGGGCAGGGAATGAAGCGACGAAGCGTACAAGGCGTCCATGGCCGCGATTGTCGCGCGATCGCCCCGGACACCTGCGGACCACGCCGACGCCGCTGGTGCACACTTCGGACCCCATGCCCCGCACCCTCGTCTTCTGCCACGCCAACGGCTTTCCGGCCGGCACCTACCGACAACTCCTGGACCACTGGCGCGGCGCCGGCTGGCATGTGCTGGCGCCCGAGAAGTTCGGCCACGACCCGCGCTATCCGGTCAGCAGCAACTGGCCGCACCTGCGCGACGAATTGCTGGACTACATCCGCAGCCACGCCGCCGACCGGCCGGTGTGGCTGGCGGGCCATTCGCTGGGCGGCTACCTGGCGCTGCTGGCGGCCTGCAAACGCCCCGATCTGGCGCGCGGCGTGGTTCTGCTGGATTCACCCCTGGTCGGCGGCTGGCGCGCGCACAGCATCCGTGTCGTCAAGGCCACCGGGCTGATGGGGCGCGTGTCCCCGGGCAAGGTGGCGCAGCGACGGCGCGACCACTGGCCTTCGATCGACGCCGCACGCGCGCACTTCGGCAGCCGCAACGCCTTTGCCCGCTGGGCGCCGCAGGTGCTGGAGGACTACCTCGCCGCCGGCACCGAGCCGGCGCCCGACGGCGGGGTGCAGCTGGCGTTCCGGCGCGAGGTCGAGACCCGGATCTACAACACCTTGCCGCATGTGTTCGACCGCGTGCTGCAGCGCCACCCGCCACGCTGCCCGGTCGCCTTCATCGGCGGCACCCGCTCGACCGAGGTGCGCCAGGTCGGGCTGGCGCTCACGCGCGCGGTCACGCGCGGCGAGCTGCGCTGGATCGAAGGCGCGCACCTGTTCCCCATGGAGCAGCCGCAGGCCACCGCCGAGGCGGTGCACCAGGAGCTTCAGCAGATGCTGCAGGCACAGTCATGAACTCGAGCGCAGCCGTTCGCATCATCGAGGTCGGCCCGCGCGACGGGCTGCAGAACGAGGCCCAGCCGGTGCGCACCGAGACCAAGCTGGAGCTGATACGCCGCCTAGGCGAGGCCGGACTGCGTGTCATCGAGGCCACCGCCTTCGTGAGCCCGAAGTGGGTGCCGCAGATGGCCGACCACGCGCAGGTGCTGGCCTCGCTCGCCGCCCAGCCCCAGCCGGCGCCGATCAGCTACCCGGTACTCGCGCCCAACCTCAAGGGCTTCGAGGCGGCACTCGCCGCCGGCGCCCAGGAGGTGGCGATCTTCGCCGCCGCCAGCGAGAGCTTCTCGCAGCGCAACATCAACTGCAGCATCGCCGAGTCCATGGCGCGCTTCGAGCCGGTGCTGGCCGCCGCCGCGGCAGCCGGGGTGCGCGTGCGCGGCTACGTGTCCTGCGTCGTCGGCTGCCCCTACGAGGGCGCGGTGGCACCGGCGCAGGCCGCCGCGGTGGCGACGCAGCTGCACGCCATGGGCTGCTACGAGGTATCGCTGGGCGACACCATAGGCGTGGGCACCCCGGCCAGCGTGCTGGCGATGCTGGAAGCCTGCGCGGCACGCGTGCCGCTGGCGCAGCTCGCCGGCCACTACCACGACAGCTACGGCATGGCGGTGGCCAACGTCTACGCCTCCTGGGACTTCGGGTTGCGCGCCTTCGACAGCTCGGTCGCCGGCCTGGGCGGCTGCCCCTACGCCAAGGGCGCGACCGGCAACCTCGCCACCGAGGACCTGGTCTACCTGCTGCACGGCATGGGCGTGGCCACCGGCATCGACCTCGACGCCCTGGTCGACACCGGCGCCTGGATCAGCGCCCAGCTCGGCCGCAGCAGCCACTCGCGCGTGGCGCGCGCGCTGCTGGCACGACGGGCGCGCTGACACCACGGCCTGGAAGGTCGACGCCAGCGCATCCGCGCGCCGCCCACGCCCGGGCAGGCATGCCCGGGCTCGCAGGCCCGGGCGCTTCGGCAGGCGCGCAGTCGTCCGCAGGGACGACTGCACGTTCAGCCTTGCCCCACGCCCGGGCAAGCATGCCCGGGCGCTTCGGCAGGCGCAGAGATCCGCGCAGGCGGATCTCTGCGTCCGGCCTCAGCCCAGATCCGTGGATTGGCGGCCTTGCTGGGCGAGCACCTGCAGCGCGTGCTCGTAGCCGATCTGCACGATGCGGTCGAAGCGCTTCCACTGCAGCAGGCCGACACGTTCCAGCGGCGGGTGGAAGTACAGGTCCACCATGGACCGCGCCTGGCGGCCGCGCGCCATGCTGTTGAGCACCATCACCGTCATCAGATAGGCGGGCAGCGAGGGCAGCCGGTAGCGGCGCCGACGCAGCGGGCGCAGCCAGTCGAGGAACAGGTCCCAGCCGCTGGGCATCTCGGCGAGGTTCACGCGCAGCGGCTGGCGCACGTCGAGGTCGACCGCGATCACGCGGCCGACGCCGCGCTGGCGCCGCATCACGTCGACCGGGAAGTTGTTGAAGCTGCCGCCGTCGCAGTGCAGGTCGCCGTCGATCAGCACCGGCGGGAGGGCACCAGGGATGGCGGTGCTGGCGCGCAGCAGGCGCGCCAGCGGACCGCGCCGCAGCACCTGCTCGCGCGCCTGGCTGTAGTTGGTGGCGACGCCGAAGAAGCCCTTCCACAAGTCCTCGGCGTCGGCGTCGAAGCCGCACATCTCGCGCACCCCAGAATCGATCACGCGCTGCAGGCGTCGGCCGCGCAGCACCGACAGCCAGGGCCAGGGGCTGTAGTCGCCGGTCGGGCCGGACTCGAAGGCGCGCCGCATCAGCGCCAGCACCTGTTCGCCGTCGCGGTCGGCGGCGACGCCGGTAGCCATCACCGCGCCTATGCTGGTGCCACCGGCGAAGTCGACTTCGATGCCCTGCTCGTGCAGCGCGCGCAACACCCCCAGGTGGGCCAGCCCGCGTGCGCCGCCGCCCGCCAGCACGAGCGCAACCGCGCTGCGGTTGAGAAAGCGCGCCAGCCGGGCGAGGTCGCCGGCATGACCGCGGCGTAGGTGCAGGTGGCCGACGAGCGGCCGGCGGTCCAGCCAGGCGCGGGTACCGCGCGGCATGTCGGTGCCGGCCGGGTGCAGCAGCAGCAGGATCTCGGCCGCGTCGCTGCCGGCCTGGCGCGCCGCCAGGTGCTGCAACTCGGTCTCGTGCAGGGCCGGCGGCTGGCTGGCGTCGGCCAGCAGCAGCAGTTCGTCGGCGTCGCGGCAGCAGCAGGCGGTCCAGACCGTGGGCTCCTCGTCGGCCACCAGGAGCACGAACTCGGCGCGCGACTCGATGCGGTCCAGCAGCAGGGTCAATCGCCGCTCCTCCGCGTTCGCCGACAGCGGGCCCAGGTCGGCATCGGCGTCGGCATCGGAGCCGTTGCCGTTGCCGTAGGCGCGTGCCGCATCCATGACCTCGACGCGGCCGAACGCCGCCAGCGCCTGTGCCAGGTCCTGCGCCAGGGCGTGCACCGGCAGGCCGTTCGAGATCGGGATCAAGGCCACCGTGCCCGGTCGCGGCACGGCATCGATCGTGCCGCCGCGCCCGGTGGGCAGGGCCTGGCGGCGCCCGCCGCGCCAGATCTGCGCCAGCTGGCGGGTGAGCGCCATCGCCAGCCCGGCGTGGCTGGCGAGCAGCTCGCTGAAGTCGCGCCGGTCCAGCCGCGCGAGCAGCGAATCGCGCACCGCGCAGACGCTGGCGTTGCGCAACTCACCGGTGATCAGGGCCAGCTCGCCCACGATCTGGCCGCGGCTGATCTCGCCCACCGTGCGCTGGCCGCCGGGCGCGGTCTCGTCGCGCACGGTGGCGCGCATGCGTCCGCTGACCAGCAGGTACAGCGCGTCGCCCGGTTCGCCCTGGCGCATCAGCAGACGGCCGCCTGCGATCTCTATCCACGTCATCGCCTGCTGCAGCCGCTCCAGCACCGCCGCTTCGACGCTGCCGAAGTTCTCCTGCAGCAGGCGCGACAGCAGCTCGTCGTGGTAAGGCTGCTGTCCGACCGGCACCCCGGGCTGCTGCGCGCTGCTCAAGGCCAGGCCGGCGGACGCTTCTCGATGAAGGCCTGCACGCCTTCCAGCGCCGATTCATCCATCATGTTGCAGGCCATGGTCTCGCCGGCCAGCTCGTAGGCGGCGGCGATGCCGGTCTCGAGCTGGCGGTAGAACAGCCCCTTGCCGGCAGCGATGGCGGCGCGCGGCTTGGCGACGATGGCCGCCACCAGGCGCTCGGTCTCGGCGTCGAGCTCGGCGCCGTCGACGACGCGGTTCACGAGGCCGCGCTCGCGCGCCTCCTCGGCCGAGATGAAGGCCCCGGTGACCAGCATCTCGAAGGCCGCCTTGCGCGGCAGGTTGCGGCTCAGCGCCACCCCCGGCGTGCTGCAGAACAGGCCCAGGTTGACGCCGCTGACGGCAAAGCGCGCGTCGCGCGCGGCCACCGCCAGGTCGCACATCGCCACCAGCTGGCAGCCGGCGGCGGTGGCGATGCCCTGCACCTGCGCGACGACCGGCAGCGGCAGGCGCTGGATCGTCATCATCATGCGCGCGCACTGGGCGAACAGCGCCCGGTAGTAGTCCAGCGAGGGCTCGGCGCGCATCTCCTTGAGGTCGTGGCCGGCGCAAAAGGCCTTGCCGGCGGCGCGTATCACGACCACGCGCGCCTGTGCATCGGCGCCGACGCGGTCCAGCTGCGCCTGCAGCGCCTTCAGGACCTCTTCGGACAGCGCATTGAAGGACTGCGGCCGGTTCAGGGTCAGGGTGACGACACCGCGCGCGTCGCGGGCCCAGGTGACGGATTCGTCGCTCATCGCTGCCTCGCTCGCTGCTGCAGACTCATTCGATCGCCGACGCGCTGGCGGCGCGCTGGCGCAACTGGAACTTCTGGATCTTGCCGGTGCTGGTCTTGGGGATGGGTTCGAAGCGGATCTCCCTGGGCACCTTGTAGGAGGCCAGCAGGCTGCGGCAGTGGGCGATCAGCTCGGCGGCGGTGACGCTGCGCTCGGGCTTGGTCTCGACGTAGGCGAGCGGCGTCTCGCCCCACTTGGGGTCCGGCCTGGCGACCACCGCACAGGCCAGCACCGCGGGGTGGCGGTACAGCGCATCCTCGACCTCGATCGAGCTGATGTTCTCGCCGCCGCTGATGATGACGTCCTTGCTGCGGTCCTTGATCTTCAGGTAGCGGTCGGGCTCGATCACCGCCAGGTCGCCGGTGTGGAACCAGCCGCCGGCAAAGGCCTGCTCGGTGGCCGCGGGGTTCTTCAGGTAGCCCTTCATGACGATGTTGCCGCGGAACATGATCTCGCCCATGGTCTGGCCGTCGGCGGGCACCTCCTGCAGGGTCTGCGGGTCGAGCACCGTCATGCCTTCTTGCAGCGCGTAGCGCACGCCCTGGCGGCCGTTGAGCCGGGTCTGCTCGGACAGGTCGGCGCTGCCCCAGCCCGGGCGCTTGACTGCCACCGACGCCGGCCCGTAGACCTCGGTCAGGCCGTAGACGTGGGTGATGTCGAAGCCGAGCTGCGCCATGCCCTCGATCATGGACGCCGGCGGCGCCGCACCGGCCACCATGCCGCGCACCGGGTGGTCTATGCCCGCGCGCCACTCGGCGGGGGCGTTGATCAGCAGGTTGTGCACGATGGGCGCGGCGCAGTAGTGGTCGGCGCCGTGCTCGCGCATCGCGTCCAGCATGGCCTTGGCCTCCACCCGGCGCAGGCAGATGTGGGTGCCGCCGAGCAAGGCGATCGTCCACGGGAAGCACCAGCCGTTGCAGTGGAACATCGGCAGCGTCCACAGGTACTTGGGGAAGTGCGGCATGGTCCAGGTCGCCGCGTTGCACACCGCGTTCAGGTAGGCGCCGCGGTGGTGGGTGACCACGCCCTTGGGGTCGCCGGTGGTGCCGCTGGTGTAGCTGACGGCGATCGCGTCCCACTCGTCGGCCGGACCGGGCAGCTGCGCCAGCGGCGCGTGCGCGGCGAGCAAGTCCTCGTACTCGTGCTCGCCGATGCGATCGCCGGCACCCGAGTACTCGCTGTCGCAGACGTCGATCACGGTGATCGCCGCGCCGTGCTGCTCGCGCAGCCGCGCCACCGCGTCGGCCATCAGGGGCGAGAACTCGCGGTCGGTGATCAGCACCCTGGCCTCGCAGTGCTTCATCTGCCAGGCCAGCAGGGGCGCGTCCAGCCGCGTGTTCAGGGTGTTGAGCACCGCACCCAGCGCCGGCACCGCGTAGTGCGCCTCCACCATCTCCGGCGTGTTGCCCAGCATGGTGCTGACGGCGTCTCCTCGGCCCACGCCCAAGGCCTGCAGCGCCGCCGCCAGCCGCGCCGAGCGCTCGCGCAGGCGCGCCCAGTCGTAGCGGCGTGCGCCATGGATCAGCGCCGGCAGATCGGCGTAGACCTCGGCGGCGCGTTCGACGAAACTGACCGGCGACAAGGCCACGTGGTTCGCCGGCCGGCGCGGCAGGTCCTGGTCAAAGATGCTCATACCGGCATGGTAGCCACTCCGCCAGGCGGGAGCCAGGTGCCGCGCCAGCGCAGCGCGGCACGGCGCGTGCGGCGCCGGTGGTGTTCAGGCGGTCTTGAAGCTGGCCATCGCGGCGCTGAGCTGGTGCGCCTGCTTGCTCAGGCTCTCGGCGGCGGCGGCGCTCTGCTCCACCAGGGCGGCGTTCTGCTGCGTGCTGCGATCCAGCCCGCTCACCGCCTCGCCGATCTGGCCCAGGCCCTTGCTCTGCTCGGCGCTGGCGGCGCTGATCTCGTTGATCAGGTCGGCCACCCGGCGCACCTGCTGCACCACCTCGCCCATGCTCTGCCCGGCCTCGCCGGCCAGGGCGTTGCCGGCCTCGACCTGCTCGATGCTGCCCGAGATCAGCGTCTTGATCTCGCGCGCGGCCTCGGCGCTGCGCTGCGCCAGGCTTCGCACCTCGCCGGCCACGACCGCGAAGCCGCGCCCCTGCTCGCCGGCACGCGCCGCCTCCACCGCCGCGTTGAGCGCCAGGATGTTGGTCTGGAAGGCGATCCCGTCGATGGTGCCGATGATGTCGCCGATGCGCCGCGCGCTGCCCGTGATCTGGCCCATGGTGGCGACCATGCGCTCCATGACCTGGCCGCCGCTCTCCGCCGCGCGCGCCGCGCCGTCGGAGATCTGCACCGCCTGGCGCGCGGTGTCGGCGTTGTGGCGCACGGTGGCGCCGAGCTCCTCGGTCGCGGCCGAGGTCTGCTCCAGGTTGCTCGCCTGCTCCTCGGTGCGCCGGCTCAGGTCGGCGTTGCCCTGCGCAATCTGGCTGCTGGCGATGGCCACGCTCTGCGCGTTCTCGCGCGCCGCCGTCACCACGCTGCCCAGCTCCGTGGCCATGCGCTGCAGCGCCGCCAGCAGCTGGCCGGTCTCGTCGCGCCGGCTGGTGTCGAGCTGCAGGCGCAGGTCACCGGCGGCCACGCTCTCGGTGGCGCTCATCGCCGTGCGCAGCGGCTGCACCACCGAGCGCGTGATGGCCCAGGCCAGCAAGGCACCGGCGGCCAGCGCCAGGACGGCAGCGATCAACATCGCCGCGCCGGCAAAGGCGAGATCGGCCTCGAGCTGCTTGACCTCATCCTGGGTCAGCCGGTCCTGGAACTCGAAGAAGGGGTCGAGCGCGGCCTGGAAGGCCTCCAGCCTGGGCTTGGCCTCCTCCAGCAGGAGCTTGGCGGCCCCCGCCGCATCGCCTTTGGCGGCGAGCTCCGCGACCTGGTCTATGGTCTGCGCATAGGGCGCGCGCGCGGCCTGCACGGCGGCCAGCAGCTGGCGGCCCTGGGGGTGCTGGACCGTGGCCTGCAGCTTCTCGAACAGCTCGCCATTGGCCGTCCGGGCGCTGCGGAAGGCCGCGATCTGGGCGCTGCGCGAGCCCTCGTCGGGCGCCAGGATGGCGTTGCGCGCGCTCAGCGCGATGCGGTCGATGTTGCTGCGCGTCTGGGTCAGGATCTGGTTCTTCGCCATCCGGTCGCCGACCAGCAGCTTGAGCTCCTGGCCGATGCTGTCCAGCTGCACGCGCGCGAAGACGGCGATCGCGATGCTGAAGGCGATCGTGCTCAGGAAGCCCAGCGCCAGGCGCGGGCCGATGCGAAGACGGGTCAGGATGTTCATGCGGGGATCCCTGGGAGTTACTGCAGATTCCGGGTCGCCGCGCCAGCCATCGGACGCGCGCCACGCCGGTTCCCTGCCTAGGCTATCGGCGGCCGCGGCCCGAAGTTGAACGCCAACTGCGGTGCAGCAGGTCGGCGGGGGAATCGGGTTGCGCGCCCATGCGCCGGCACCAGGCGCGCACCGTGTCCGGTCTGCAGGCCGCAATTCGTCCGTTCCTGCACCGGTCTGCACGAGTCATCAGCCGCGCCCTCCTCTATGCAAACCACACCTGCGGCGCCAGACTGAGGCACGCCCGACCAGAAGGCCCGACCGGGAGGCCCGATGCCCTTGTCCGCAAGCGAGATCGCCGCCCTCAGCCGCCTGCTCGACGAAGCGCAGGAGCTTCCCGTCGGCGGCCTGCAAGCCTGGCTGGACGCGCTGCCTTCGGCGCAGCAGCCGCTGGTGGCGCATCTGCGGCGCGCGCTCGGGTTGACGACGGCGGGACGGATGCCCAGCCGCCTGCCCCATCTGGTCGAGGCGCAGCTCCCCGACGCACAGGCCGGCGAGCGCATCGGCCCCTACCGGCTGCAGCGCGAGATCGGTCGCGGCGGCATGGGCGCAGTCTGGCTGGCGCAGCGCGCCGACGGCCTGTACGAGCGCGAGGTGGCGATCAAGCTGCCGCGCCTGACCCACGGGCCCGAGCTGGCCGAGCGCATGGCGCAGGAGCGACGCATCGGCGCCCAGCTCGAGCACCCGCACATCGCGCGCCTGTACGACGCCGGCATCGCCGCCGACGGCCGGCCCTACCTGGTGCTGGAGCTGGTGCGCGGCCAGCCGCTGCTGGAGCACGCGCGCACGCTGGACCGGCCCGCCCGGCTGCAGCTCATGCTGCAGGCCTGCAGCGCGGTGGCACACGCACACCGGCAGGCGGTGGTGCACCGCGACATCAAGCCCTCCAACCTGATGGTCGACCGCCAGGGCCAGCTCAAGCTGTTGGACTTCGGCATCGCACGCCTGCTCGATCAGGACGGACAGGCGGGTGCGAGCGGCGACGGGCGACCGACCCATACCCCGGGCTACGCGGCGCCGGAGCAGCTGCGCCAGCTGCCCGCCACCACCGCCTGCGACATCTACGCGCTCGGCGTGGTATGTCACGAACTTCTGAGCGGCCAGCGCACGCCGGACGAGGCCAGCCTGGCGGCGCTGGGCCGCGACGCCGCCGCCATCGTGCGCCGTGCCACCCAGCCGCGCCCGCAGGACCGCTACCCGACCGTCGAGCACCTGGCCGAGGACCTGCGCTGCCTGCTCGCGCAGCGTCCGCCGGTCAGCGACCCCGGACCCTGGACGCACCGGCTCGCGCTGACGCTGCGGCGCAGGCGCTGGAGCGCGGGCGTTGGCGCCCTGGCGACCCTGGCGCTGGTGGCCGGCGGCGTCCTGTGGTGGCAGCAGCAGCTCGCCCTGCGCCGGGAGACGCAGCGCAGCCTGCAGGCGCGCGAGTACGTGTCGGACGTGCTGGAGGCGATCGAGCCCATGGAGGGGCAGGAGCCCGGCACCGTCACCGGCCGCCAGATCCTGGACTCGGCACGGCAGTCGGCGCGCAACGCGTTCGCGCAGCAGCCGGTGCTGCACGGCCAGATCCTGGTCAGCCTGGGCATCATGTTCCGCCGCTTCGCCGCCCACGAGCAGACCCTGGCCGTGCTGCGCGAAGGCGAGGCCCTGCTTGCCGCCCACACCGCGGCCGACGACCCCGAGCTGGCGCGCGCGCGCGGCCAGCTCGCGCACGAGCGCATGCAGCAGGGTGACCCCGACCACGCCGGCATCGCGCGCCAGGCGCAGGCCGCGATCGACGCCTGCCGCGGCGACGCGCGCCGCTGTGCGCGTGCCGAGCTGTATGCGCGCCAGGCCTTGCGCAGCCTGGCGCAGCAGGGTGGCGACATCGGTGCGGCGATCGCCCAGTCCGAGGCCGCGGTCGGCGCCGCCGAGCGCGCTTTCGGTACGCGCCATTTCGAGGTCTTGATCGAGAAGCTGCAGCTCGCGATCACCTACCGCAACGGCGGCCGCCTGGCACCGGCGATGCAGGTCCTGGACGCGATCCGCGAGCCTGCCGCTGCCGCCAGCCTGCACAGCGGCGACCGCGTCCAGTTCCAGCTCTGGGACGCCGTGCTGCTGGCCGATTCCGGCCGCCACCTGCAAGCCATCGCCGCCCTGGACCGAATGCTGCAGAACCTGGCCACGCCGCCGATGAAGCCGACCCTGCTGCGCATGCGCGCGCGCTCGCGCCACCAGCTCGGACAGTGGGCGGCGGCGCTGGAGGACGCCCGCCAGGCGTTGCTGGCCGGCCCAGGCCGCCCCGCGGAGCTCGCCTTCTCGCGCCAGGCCCAGGCACACGCGCTCGCGCGCAGCGGCAGCGCGCACGCCGCCCTGGCCGAGCTGCAGGCGGTGGACGCGGACCTGCAGGCCATGGGCATGGCGCAGACCAGTGTCGAGAGGCTGCGCGCCGGCCGGCTGCTTGCCGAAGCCATGCTGCTGGCCGGCGACGATGGCGCTGCGGCAGCGCAGCTCGAGCGCATGCGCGCACTGCACCAGGCGCCCGCCGCCGCGCCGCGATCGGGGTCGGCGGCGCCGGTCGCGGCGCTGGACTACGCCCAGTTGCTGCAGCTGCAGGCCACGCTGGCGCGGCGCCGCGGCGACCTTGCAGCCGCCACCGCCTTGCTCAAGCAGGCGAGCCCCTGGCTGGCGGAACTGCCGTCGACCCACCCCTGGCGGCGCCGGCAGGCGGTGGAGCTGGCCCTGGCCAACGACGACCCACAGGCCCTGCGGCAAGCCGTCCAGGCCTGGATCGCGGAGCTGCCGGCCGACTCCGGCCTGCGCAGCACGCTGCAAACCCTGCCGGACGACCCGCAAGGCAGGCGATTCACCGTGCTCTGACCGTGCAAAGGACATCGCTCATGAACGTCTTCTCATCGCACCCTGCGCGCCTGTGGCTCGCCAGCGCCGGCCTGCTGCTGGCCATGTCCGCTGCGGCACAACCGAACCTGGCCGCGCCCGGCATGCCGCGCGTGCCCGCCACACCCGCACTGCCTCAGCCGCCGCAGTTCGACCTGCGGCAGCTCATCGATCTGCTGCAAAACCTGGAAGGCAAGCCGCTGCCGTTCGAGATCGAGATCAGGCTGCGGCTGCGCTGCGCCGGCGCGCTGTGCCGGGAGGTCCAGATCCCGAATACCCTGGGCGTCGACCCGAACCGCTGGGAAGACCCGGTCTGCGCGCGCAGGCGCCAGGCTTGCGCGAGGCTGGGGGACGGCAACGATGCCGCCCAGCGCTGCTTGGAGGCGCTGCCGCCACCCTGCCGTTGACACCGCAGGTCCGTGCTCAACCCGGCAGCAAGGCGGCCAGCAGCCTGGCGGCCTTGGCCAGGTCGCGGCGCACGGTGCGCTCGTCGACACCCAGGGTCTCGGCGATCAAGGCCTCGGCGTAGCCGCCGAAAAAGCGCATCTGGACGGCAGCGGCGAGCCGCGGCTCGGCCTCGGCCAGGCGCTGCAGCGCGTCGTGCAGCTCGAGCACGTCCTGCCCCTCGTCGGCGGCCAGCCGATCGCCCAGCTCGGTGTCCAGGGGCAGATGGGGCGCGTCGCCACCGCGGCGCTGGGCCCGGCGCTCGCGCAGCAGGTCGACGATCACCGAGCGCATGACGCGCGACGCGTAGTCGAAGAAGGCGCGCCGGTGCTCGGCGCGCAGGCTGGCGCTGCGCTGGATGCGCTCGAAGGTCTCGTGCACCAGCGAGGTGGTCTCCAGCAGGGTGGCGCGCCCGCCCTCGTGCAGCCGGGCGTGCGCCAGCCGCTTGAGCTCCGGGTAGGCGGTGGCGAACAACTCCTCGCGCGCCGATGCGTCGCCAGCGTTCAGCCGCGCGAACAGCGCGTCCAGGGCATCGGGAGCAGACATCGCGCCGGGATCGTAGCGGCGTGGCGGCCGGCTGACCAGGCGTTGGCCGCTGCAGTGCACGACGATCGCCCGTGTGCTGTACTCGCCCGGCGTCGTGCGCGCGAGATGCCCGGCGCCTGCAAACGGAGGAAACCCAGCATGCGCATGCGTTCACTGCAACACGCCACCGTCGCGCTGGCGCTGACGGCCGGCACGCTGGCCGGCGCCCAGACGCCAGCCGCGCCAGCCGCGCCACCGGCCCCGCCGGCGACGCAGACCGCGATCGGGGCACGGACCCAGGATGCCGCACTCGAGCAGTTCTTCCAGCAGGTCGAAGTGCTCAGGCGCATGGGCATGCCGTTCAAGCTCAGCCTGCAGGCCGAGCTGATGTGCGGCCGCGGTCCCTGCGTGACGGTGCAGATTCCGAGCGAGGGCCGGCTGCCGATCGACCCCAACGCCCAGATCGACTTTCCGCGCCTGGGTTGCGAACGCAGGCTCGCACAGTGCAAGGCGCAGCGCTGCGCCGACCTGGGGGCTGAAGCCTGCGCCAAGGTCTGCCCGTCCTGCGACTGAGGGCGCGCAGATCGCGCAGCCGGCCTGCAGCGCGCCCACCACGTTGCTGCGGATTGACGCGCGGCGGCCGAGGCCCGAGGCTTGTGGCCCCTGAACCCCTGTCGGCAAGGAGATCGCCATGGCCCATTTCGTTCTCGTGCACGGCGCCTGGCACGGCGCCTGGTGCTGGCGCGACGTGGCAACTGCGCTGCGCGCGGCCGGCCACCGCGTCGTCACGCCCACCCACACCGGGGTCGGCGAACGCGTCCACCAGGGCGGCGCCGACGTGACCTTGCAGACCCACGTGCGCGACGTGATCGCCGCCATCGAGGCCGAGGAGATGGACGACATCGTGCTGTGCGGCCACAGCTACGGCGGCATGGTCATCAGCTGCGTCGCAGACCGGCTGGGTGCGCGCGTGCGCTCGCTGGTCTATCTGGACGCCTTCGTCCCCGAGGACGGGCAGAGCCTGAACGACCTGGTCAAGCTGGCCCTGCCGCCCGAGATCGCCACCGGCTTCATCACCGCCTTCCACGACAGCGCCAGGCAAGGCGGGCTGATGGCACCGATCCCGGCAGAGGCCTTCGGCATCAAGCCGGAGAACCGGGCCTGGGTGGACCGCCGCTGCGTGCCGCAGTCGCTGGCCACCTTCACCTCGCCGGCCCTGCTGGGCGGTGGCACGACGGTACGGCAGCGCACCTACATCCTGGCCGACGGCTGGGACCCGAGCCCATTCCGGCACTTCGCGGCCAAGGTGGACGGACAGCCCGGCTGGCGCCTGCTGAAGCTGCCGAGCAGCCACGACGTGATGGTCGACATGCCGCAGGAGCTGGCGGCCGAGCTGCTGAAGCTGGCTTGAACAACCCCGGTGTGCCGGGCCGTGCCCGGCACACCGTCAGCCCTGGCGGTGTCAGCCCAGCGTGTCGGCCCAGATGTTGCGCGCCCAGCCTTCGGCGAAGCGGCCTTCCATCTGGCTCGGCGCCTCCGACACGCCGCCCGAGCCCTTCACGGTGACGAAGGTCTTCTGCTGCGCGTCGTAGGCGTGCACGCTGGCGACGTGGATCGCCTGTCTGGCGTCGACGAAGCTCATGCACACGTTGGTCAGCATGGGGTGCGGGTCGGCCGGCAGCCCCTGCAGCTCGGCCACCAGCGCCGCCGCGGTGGACTTGCCGTGCGAGTTGGCCATGTGGCCGGACTTGGGCATGCCCGGCGCGATCTGGATCGCGTCGCCGATCACGTGCACGTCCTTCATCGCGGTGGACTCGAAGTTCAGGTAGTCCACCAGACACCAGCGGCCGTTGGCGTTGGTGATGCCCATCTGCGTGACCAGGCTGCCGGCGCGCATCACGGGCAGCACGTTGAGCACGTCGGCCTTCACGTCTTCCTGGACTTCGAACTTGAGCGTGCGCGTGCGCGCGTCCACCGCCACCGCCTTGTGCTGGGGCCGGTACTCGAGCATGGGGCCGTACAAGTCCTTCCACGCCGCCTTGAACAGCTTGCCCTTGGAGGTGACGTCGGGGTTGGCGTCCAGGATCAGGACCTTGGAGCGCGGCTTGTGCTGCTTCAGGTAGGCAGCGATCACGCTCGCGCGCTCGTAGGGCCCGGGCGGGCAGCGGTAGGGCTGCTCGGGAATCGAGATCGCCACCGTGCCGCCGTCGGGCATGGCCTCGATCTGGCGGCGCAGTGCCATCGTCTGCTCGCCGGCCTTCCAGGCGTGCACGATCTGGCCGCTGTCGCTGGCCGCCTTCAGGCCCTCGATGCGGTCCCACATGAAGTCGATGCCGGGCGCGACCACCAGCTTGTCGAAGGACAGCTGGCTGCCACCGCCCAGGGTGACGGTCTTCTTCACCGGGTCGACCGCGGTCACCATGTCGTGCACCAGGCGCACCTGGTGCTTGTCCACGAGGCCGTTGTAGGGCGTGGTGATGTCGGCCATGGTCTTCATGCCGGCAATCACGAGGTTGGAGATCGGGCAGGAGATGAAGCTGCGGTTGGGCTCGACCAGGGTGACGTCGATCTGGCCGTCCGACAGCAGCCGCAGGTACTTGGCCGCGGTGGCGCCGCCGTAGCCGCCGCCCACCACCACCACCTTGGCCTTGGCCGCCGAGGTCCCGGTGCTGGCGCAGCCGGCCAGGCCGAGTGCACCCCCGGCCACCATGCCGGCCAGCAGGCGGCGGCGTTGCATCGTGTGCTTGTCCATCGTCGTCTCCCTCACTTCTGCGCCGCAAAAAAGCGCGCCAGGGCATCGATCTGCTGCGGCGAGTAGCCGAGCGCGATCTGGTGCATGACGGTGGACGGCCGCTGGCCGCTGCGAAACGCCTCCAGCTGTTCGCGCAGGGTCTGCGCCGACTGGCCGGCGAGCCGGCTCATGGACTGACCGCCCAGGGCCCGACCCTCGGTGCCGTGGCAGTGCGCGCAGTTGGCGGCCAACGCGCGCGTGCGCAGCCGCTCGGCATCGGCGGCGGCATCCGCGGCAGCTGGCAAGGCGTGCAGGCCCAGCAGCGTGGCGGCGAGCAGCGTGCCGGCCTGGATTCGTACAGTCATCGTGTCTCCTTCCATCGATGGTTTCGCGCAGACCGGGGTCCGCCGAGGTCGATTCTGAAACCCACCCCCTCGATGCCGACGGGGTGATATCCCTAGGGGGTATGCCTAGGCGAATTGCGCCTGCGCCGCGATCACCTCGGCCCGGACCGCCTCCGTGAGTTCGGCCTTCAAGGCCGCGAACGTGGGCGTGGTCTTCACCCCGTAGTGGCGCGGATGCGGCAGCGCCACCGCGCGGTCGAGCTTGATGCGCCCGGGGCGCGCGCTCATCACCACCACCCGGCTGCCCATGAACACCGCCTCGTCGATGTCGTGGGTGACGAAGAGCACGGTCGTCCGTTCGGCCTCCCAGATCCCGAGCAGCAGTTCCTGCATGAGCTCGCGGGTCTGGTGGTCCAGGGCGCCGAAAGGCTCGTCCATCAGCAGCATGCGCGGCCGGTTGGCGAGCGCGCGCGCCAGCGCAGTGCGCTGCTGCATGCCTCCGGAGAGCTGCTTGGGATAGTGCTGCTCAAAGCCCTTCAGGCCGACCTGGGCGATGTAGCGGCCGGCCACCTGCAGTTGCTCGGCACGCGCCATGCCGCGTTCGCGCAGGCCGAAGCAGACGTTGTCCAGCACGTTCAGCCAGGGGAACAGGGTGTAGCTCTGGAACACCATGCCGCGGTCCGCGCCCGGACCCTCGATGCGCCGGCCTTCCAGCGTCACGCTGCCGGCGGTGGGATGGTCGAGCCCGGCCACGATGCGCAGCAAGGTGCTCTTGCCGCAGCCGCTGGGGCCGAGGATGGTGATGAACTCGTTCTCGGCCACGTCCAGGTCGGTGGCCTGCAGGGCGAGCGTGGTGTCGAAGCGGCGCTCGACGCCGCGGATGGTCAGCATGTGCGGTCTCTCTTCAGCGGCCGAGCCTGGCCCAGGGGAACAGGCGCCGGTTCGCCCACTTGAACGCGAGGTCGCTGACCAGCCCGATGAGGCCGATGACGATGATGCCGAAGATGATCTGGTCGGTCGCCAGCAGCGCCTGGCTGTCGGTGATCATGTGGCCGATGCCCGAGCTGGCGCCGATCAGCTCGGCCACGATGACGTAGGTCCAGGCCCAGCCCAGCACCATGCGCAGGGTCTCCGCGATCTCCGGCGCCGCGCCGGGGATCAGCACCCGGCGTATCAGCCCGCGGTCGTTCACGCCCAGGGTGTAGGCCGCCTCCACCAGGTCGCGCCGGGTGTTGCCCACCGTCACCGCGATCATCAGCACGAGCTGGAAGAAGCTGCCGATGAAGATGACGGCGAGCTTTTGCACCTCGCCGATGCCGGCCCACAGGATGAGCAGCGGGATGAAGGCGCTCGCCGGCAGGTAGCGCGAGAAGCTGACGAAGGGCTCGAAGAAGGCCTCCACCGGCTTGTAGGTGCCCATCGCCACCCCCAGCGGCAACGCGATCAGGGCCGCGATCGCGAAGCCGCCGAGCACGCGCCACACCGTCATGCCGATGTCGTGCGCGAAGTTCATCTCCGCCAGCAGGGTCCAGCCCGAGCGCAGCATCTTCAGCGGGTCGGCGAGGAACAGCGGATCGACGAAGCCGCCGAAGGTCGCCGCCGCCCAGACGGCGACGAAGAGCACGAAGAACCCCGTCCCGAGCGCCACCCGCGCGCCCGGGCCCACCGGCTGCAGCGGCCGCATCAGCGGATGAACTGGGTGTCGGCGAGCTTGCCCAGGTCGGGCACGGCCTTGATGACGCCCGCCTCCAGCAGCACCTGCGCCGCTTCCTTGCTGAACGCCAGATGCTCGGCGGCGAAGAAGGCCTGGTTGGCGCTGCGGTCCTGCCAGCGCAGGTACTTCTGGCTCGCCTCGAACTGCTCGGCGCTTTGCTTGACGTCGGCGCCCATGATGGCGAAGGCCTTCTGCGGCTCGGCCTTGATCATGGCCACGGCGTCGAAGTAGCCGTCGGCCAGCGCCTTGGCGGCCTTCGGGTTCTCGGCCAGGAACTTGGGCGTGCAGCCGAAGGTGTCCATGATCATCGGGTAGTCCAGCGTGGTGGCGATGATCTTGCCGGCCTCGGGCTTGGCGCGCACCGCGCTCAGGTAGGGCTCATAGGTCATCGCCGCGTCCAGGTTGGCGGTGCCGGCGATCATGGCGTTGGCCGCGGCCTGCGGCTCCAGGTTGACGACCTTGACGTCCTTCACCGACACGCCGTTCTTGCGCAGCATCCAGGCCAGTGTGAAGTAAGGCGCGGTGCCCGGGGCGCTGGCCGCCACCGTCTTGCCCTTGAGGTCAGCGATCCTTTCGATCCCGGCCTTCACCACCATGCCGTCGGCGCCATAGCTCTTGTCGAGCTGGAAGATCTGCGTCGTGGGGATGCCGTTGGCGGTCCAGACGATCCAGGTCTCCACCGTGGTGGCGGCGCACTGCACGTCGCCGCTGGCCAGCGCCAGGTGGCGGTCCTTCTGCGGGATCTTCTTGATCGTCACGTCCAGCCCGTGCTTCTTGAACAGCCCCGCATCCCTGGCCAGGGTCAGCGGCGCAAAACCGGTCCAGCCCGAGATGCCGATCGCGACCGCGGTCTGGGCACCGGCCAGCGTGCTGCCGGCAGCGAGCGCGGCAGCGATCAGGGTGGACTTCATCGAGGTCATGGGTGGCTCCGTGTTGGTTTGGAATCAGGGCCGCGAGTATGGCGCAAGCACCCAAGCCAGCCGCAGCCCGCTCAAACCCAGTGCTCCCGCACGCCCACGGACGCCCGCTGGCGCCAGGGCCGGACACGAAAACGGCCGGCGTGCAGGCCGGCCGTCGAAGGAGGAAACGCTGCACCGCGCGATCAGCGGTTCCTGCGGCGCAAGCCGGTGGCGATCAGCCCCAGTCCGCCGAGCAGCATGAAGGCAGTCGCCGGTTCGGGCACCGGCGCCAGCTGGCCGCGGATCTCGCCGCCGGGATAACTGGCTGTGTGCACATTGACGTAGTAGCCCCAGGGCATGGCATTGATCGCATCGGCAAAGCTGGACGGCTTGCCGACCCCGGCGACGGAGAAGCTGCCAGGCACGGCAATGGGGCCGATCATCACCGGGCCCATGGCGTCCGCATTGGCCAGCAGGTCGAACACGGGCGCACCGCTGCTGCCGGCGGGGGCCGCATGAATGTGCGCCGCCGTGATGCCCGAAGAGAAGTTGAAGGCGGCCAACGCGAAAGTGATGGTGTCCATCACATCGTCGACCACCACCTGTGCCGAGCCCGCAGCGAGCGAGGCATTGGCCGGCACCTCCTGGGACCCGTTGAGGTTGAAGGAATACACCTTCGTGGTCGCGCCCGCAGGCAGGCAGGCAGCGGCAACCAGGGCGGCAACTGCAGCGGACATCATGCGCATGGCGAACCCTCCACAGCAAGCAGGGCGGCACGCCCCACGCTGCGCAGGGTATGCCTGCCGTGCCGGCTTCGCAAGGTTGCGCCGGCACGGCGTGGCCGGTGGTCTAGGGGGTCAGGCCGGAATCCACAGCGCCGGCAGCCCCGGCAAGGCCCGGAACACGCCCGAGAGCGCGCCGGCGGCGACCTGTGCACTGGCGCGCTCGATGTCCGGCCCGAGGTAGCGGTCCTGTGCCATCGGCGGGCAGTGCTGGCGCAGCAAGGCCAGCGCCGCCTGCAGCGGCTGCGAACTCTGCAGCGGGCGCAGGAACTCGATGCCCTGCGCGGCGGCCAGCCACTCGATGCCCAGGATGTGGGCGACGTTGGCGATCATGGGCTGCAGCCGGCGCGCCGCGAAGGTCGCCATGCTGACGTGGTCCTCCTGGTTCGCGCTCGTGGGCAGGCTGTCGACGCTGGCCGGATGCGCCAGGCTCTTGTTCTCGCTCGCCAGGCTGGCGGCGGTGACGTGGGCGATCATGAAGCCACTGTTCAGCCCGGGGTCGGCGCTGAGGAAGGGCGGCAGCCGCGAGACGTTGGCGTCGATCAGCATCGCGATCCGGCGCTCGGCGATCGCACCCACTTCGGCGATCGCGCAAGCCATGGCATCGGCGGCCAGCGCCACCGGCTCGGCATGGAAGTTTCCTCCACTGAGCAACACCTCGTCGTCGGCGAACACGAGCGGGTTGTCGGTCACCGCGTTGGCCTCGCGCACCAGCACCAGGGCGGCGTGGCGCAGCTGGTCCAGCGCCGCCCCCACCACCTGCGGCTGGCAGCGCAGGCAGTAGGGGTCCTGCACGCGGTCGTCGTTCTCGGAGTGCGAGGCACGGATGGCGCTGCCGGCCAGCAGCGCACGGTAGTACTGGGCGACGTCGATCTGCCCCGGCTGGCCGCGCAGGGCGTGGATGCGCGGGTCGAAGGGCGCGTCGCTGCCGCGCGCCGCGTCCACCGTCAGGGCGCCGATGACGAGCGCGCTCTCCAGCACCGGCTCGAAAGCGAGCAGCGCGTGCAGCGCGAGCGCGGTGCTGGTCTGGGTGCCGTTGATGAGCGCCAGCCCTTCCTTGGCCTGCAGCGCCAGTGGCGCGATGCCGTGTGCGCGCAGCACCTCGGCGGCCGGCACGCGCGCGCCGTCGACCGCGAACTCGCCCTCGCCCATCAGCGCCAGCGTCATGTGAGACAGCGGCGCCAGGTCGCCCGAGGCGCCGACCGATCCCTGCGCCGGCACCCAGGGCACGAGGCCGGCGTTGTGCACCGCCAGCAGCGCGTCTATGACCTCGGGCCGCACGCCGGAGTGGCCGCGCCCCAGGCTCGCCGCCTTGAGCGCCAGCATCAGCCGCACCACGGGAGCCGACAGCGCAGCACCGACGCCCACGCTGTGGCTGCGGATCAGGTTGCGCTGCAGGGTCGCGAGATCGGCGCTGCCGATGCGCGTGCTGGCGAGCTTTCCGAAGCCGGTGTTCACGCCGTACACCGGCGCGTCCCCGGCAGCCGCGCGCTGCACCAGCGCGGCGCTGGCCTGCACCGCAGGCAGGGCCTGGGGGTCGAGCAGCAGACGGTGGCCACCGGCGTGGATGGCCTGCAGTTCTTCCAGCGTCAGCTGGCCGGGGCGCAGCAGCATCAGCGTGCTCCCGCAGCGATCATCGGGAGCTTGAGCCCCTGCTCGCGCGCGCAGGCCACGGCGTCGTCGTAGCCGGCGTCGGCGTGGCGCATGACGCCGGTGGCGGGGTCGTTCCAGAGCACGCGCTCGATGCGGCGCGCCGCGGCGTCGGTCCCGTCGCAGACGATCACCACCCCGGCGTGCTGGCTGTAGCCCATGCCGACCCCGCCGCCGTGGTGCAGGCTGACCCAGGTGGCGCCGCCCGCGGTGTTGAGCAAGGCGTTGAGCAGCGGCCAGTCGCTCACCGCGTCCGAGCCGTCGCGCATGGACTCGGTCTCGCGGTTCGGGCTGGCGACGCTGCCGCTGTCCAGGTGGTCACGGCCGATCACGATGGGCGCCTTCAGCTCGCCGCGCTTCACCATCTCGTTGAAGGCCAGGCCGGCGCGATGGCGCTCACCCAGGCCGATCCAGCAGATGCGCGCCGGCAGACCCTGGAAGGCGATGCGCTCACCGGCCATGTCCAGCCAGCGGTGCAGGTGGGCGTCGGCGGGAAAGAGCTCCTTCATCTTGGCGTCGGTCCTGCGGATGTCCTCGGGGTCACCCGACAGCGCGACCCAGCGGAACGGCCCCTTGCCGCGACAGAACAGCGGCCGGATGTAGGCTGGCACGAAGCCGGGGAAGTCGAACGCGTTCTTCACCCCGGCGTCGAAGGCGACCTGGCGGATGTTGTTGCCGTAGTCCACCGTCGGCACGCCCATGGCCTGGAAGTCCAGCATCGCCTGCACGTGGCGCGCGCAGCTCGCCGCCGCCTCGCTGCGCAGGGCGGCGTGCTGCGCCTCGTCGGCCTGCGCGGCACGCCACTGCGCCACGCTCCAGCCCGCCGGCAGGTAGCCGTTGACGAGGTCGTGCGCGCTGGTCTGGTCGGTCACCAGGTCGGGACGGATGCCGCCGCCGCGCGCGCGCCGCACCAGCTCGGGCAGGATCTCGGCCGCATTGCCCAGCAGCGCGACGCTGACCGCCCGGCCCTCGGCGCTGTAGCGCGCCATGCGCGCCAGGGCGTCGTCCAGGTCGGCGGCCTGCTCATCGACATAGCGGCTGCGCAGGCGGAAGTCGATGCGCGACTGCTGGCACTCGATGTTCAGCGAGGCGAAGCCGGCGAACGAGGCCGCCAGCGGCTGCGCCCCGCCCATGCCGCCCAGCCCCGCGGTGAGGATCCAGCGGCCCTTGGCGTCGCCCGCGAAGTGCTGGCGCGCCGCCTCGGCAAAGGTCTCGTAGGTGCCTTGCACGATGCCCTGGCTGCCGATGTAGATCCAGCTGCCGGCGGTCATCTGGCCGTACATCATCAAGCCCTTGCGGTCGAGCTCGTGGAAGTGCTCCCAGCTCGCCCAGCGCGGCACCAGGTTGGAGTTGGCGATCAGCACCCGCGGCGCGTCCTCGTGGGTGCGGAACACGCCGACCGGCTTGCCCGACTGCACCAGCAGCGACTCGTCCGGCCGCAGCGCCTGCAGGCTGGCGAGGATGGCCTCCAGGCATTCCCAGTTACGCGCCGCGCGGCCGATGCCGCCGTACACCACCAGCGCGTCCGGGTTCTCCGCCACCTCGGGGTCGAGGTTGTTCTGCAGCATGCGCCAGGCGGCCTCGATCAGCCAGTTGGCGCAGTGCAGCTCGGCGCCATGCGGGGACTTCAGCGGCCGCGCCTGGGCGCTGCGCGGCAGGGTGGACAGATCGGTCACGGGGACACCTCCTGACAAGCAGATCCGCGCAATGTACTTGTCTAGACAACTGGGCGCAAGTAGGATCGCGCCATGGGATCTCCTGCAGGGCCTGCATCCACACCGGCGCCGTACCAGCGCGTCATGCGCTGGCTCAGGCGGGGGCTGGAACGCGGGCGCTGGCCGCCCGGCGCGCTCATGCCCTCCGAGGCCGACCTGGTGGCGCGCTTCGGCGTCAGCCGCATGACGGTGGGGCGCGCGCTCAAGGAGCTGCAGGCCGCCGGCCTGGTGGAGCGCCGCCAGGGCCAGGGCAGCTTCGCTGCCGAGCGTCACCGCGTGGCCTCGCAGCTGCGCATCCGCGACCTGCACGAGGAGATCGAGTCCGGCGGCCACGCGCACGACGCCCAGCTGGTGCTGGCGACGCAGGCGCCGACCCCGGCGGCGGTGGCCGAGAAGCTGGGGCTGAGCGCGGGTGCGGTCGCCTTCCACACCCTGATCGTGCACCGGCGCGACGGCCTGCCGCTGCAGTGCGAGGACCGCTGGGTGAATCCGGCCGCTGCCCCCGACTACCTGGGCGTGGACTTCAGCCGCACCACGCCGACCCGCTACCTGCTGCAGGTGGCACCCTTCTGGTCGGCCGACTACCGCATCGAGGCCGCGCACCCCACGCCGCAGGAGGCCAGGCTGCTGGGCGTGGGGCGGCGCGAACCCTGCATCGTCATCGAACGCCGCACGCGCGACCGCCGGCGCGCGATCACCGTCGCACGCCTCGTCCATCCAGGCAGCCGCTACACGCTGGAAGGAAGTTTCAGCCCATGATCCTAGACGCCGACTCGGTCCCGCCGCAGCACTGGAAGAACGGCGGCGGCCTCACGCGCGAGCTGCTGCGCTGGCCCGCCGCGGCGCCGGACAGCGACTGGCGGCTGCGCCTGAGCGTGGCCGAGATCGCGCGCGACGGCCCGTTCTCGCCCTTCCCGGGCGTGCGCCGCTGGTTTGTCGTGCTGGCCGGCGCGGGTGTGGTGCTGAGCCTGCCGGGTGGCGAGCGCGTGCTGCGCCCGGGCGATTCGCCGCTGTGCTTCGACGGCGCCGCAGCCCCCGGCTGCAGGCTGCTGGCCGGCCCGACCTCGGATCTCAACCTCATGCTGAAGGGCCTGGAAGGCGAGCTGCGCGCCGCGGCAGCGGGCGAGGCCGCACCCGCCGGCTGGCCGCAGACCGGCTTCTTCGAGACCGCGGCGCGGCGGCTGCACTGGCCACTGGCCGGGGCGGCGCCGGCGGACGGCTACTGGATCGGGGCCGCGGCATGACGACCACCCTGTGGCGCGGCGCACGCATCGCCAGCTTCGCCGACGGGGCCGGCGCCGACGGCTGGGGTCTCATCGAGCGCGGCGCCTTGCTCGCCGAGGACGGGCGCATCGCCTGGGTGGGTGCCGAGCAGGACCTGCCGGCCGGGCTGGCGGTGCAGGACGAGCACGAGCTGGGCGGCGCACTCCTGACCCCGGGCCTGATCGACGCCCACACCCACCTCGTCTATGCCGGCGACCGCAGCGCCGAGTTCGACCTGCGGCTGCAGGGCGCGAGCTACGAGCAGATTGCGCGCGCCGGCGGCGGCATCCGCCACACCGTGGCCTGCACCCGTGCCACCGACGAAGCCACGCTGCTGAGCCTTGCGCTGGCGCGCGCGCGCGCGCTGCGCGACGGCGGCGTGAGCACCCTCGAGGTCAAGAGCGGCTACGGCCTGACGCTGGCCGACGAGGCGCGCTGCCTGCGCGTGGCGCGCGCGCTCGCCCCGGCCACCGGCATGACGGTGCGCGCCACCGCCTTGCCCGCACATGCCGTGCCGCCCGAGTACGAAGGCCGGGCCGACGCCTACATCGACGCCGTCACCTCCTGGCTGCCGGCCCTGCACGCGCAGGGGCTGGTGGACGCGGTGGACGCGTTTTGCGAGCACATCGGCTTCAGCCCGGCGCAGACGCGGCGCGTGTTCGACGCCGCGCGCGCGCTCGGACTCCCGGTCAAGCTGCACGCCGAGCAGCTCAGCGACCAGGGGGGTGCGGCACTCGCCGCCGCCTACGGCGCGCTCAGCGCGGACCACCTGGAGTGGCTGTCTGACGCCGGCATCCAGGCCATGCGCAGCGCCGGCACGGTGGCGGTGCTGTTGCCCGGCGCCTACTATCACCTGCGCGAGACCCGGCTGCCGCCGGTGGCCGCGCTGATCGCCGCCGGGGTGCCGGTGGCGCTGGCGACCGACCACAACCCGGGCAGCTCGCCCACCCTGTCGCTGCCGCTGATGATGAATATGGGCTGCACCCTGTTTCGCCTCACGCCGCTGCAAGCCTGGCTGGGCGTGACCGTGCACGCCGCGCGCGCCCTCGGCCTGGCCGACCGCGGCCGGCTGCAGCCCGGCCAGCGAGCCGACCTCGCGGTCTGGGCGCTCGAACATCCGCGCGAGCTCGCCGCCCGCTTCGGCCACCAACCCTGCACCGCCGTCTTCTGCGGCGGTCGAGCCTGCCCGCCATGAGCTACACCCTCACCCCCGCCAGCACGCCGCTGCTCATCAGCGTGCCGCACGTCGGCACCCAGATCCCCGATGACCAGCACGCGCGCTATACCGAGCGCGCCCTCCAGGTGGAGGACACCGACTGGTTCGTCGATCGCCTGTACGGCTTCGCCAGCGCGCTCGGCGCCGGGCTGATCGTGCCGCGCTACAGCCGCTACCTGATCGACCTCAACCGGCCGCCGCACGACCAGCCCATGTACCCGGGGGCCAACAACACCGAGCTCTGCCCGACCCGCCACTTCAGCGGCGAGCCCATCTACCGCCCCGGCCAAGCGCCCGACGAGGCCGAGATCCTGCGTCGGGTGGACACCTACTGGCGCCCTTACCACCAGGCGATCGGCGCCGAGCTGGCACGGCTGCAGGCGCGCCACGGCCACGCCGTGCTGCTCGACGCCCACAGCATCAAGGGCGAGCTGCCCTGGCTGTTCGAGGGTCGGCTGCCGGATCTGAACCTGGGCAGCGCCAGCGGCAGCGCCTGCGCCCCTGCCCTGCGCGACGCGCTGGCGGCGCTGCTGGCGGGGCAGGACCGCTACAGCCAGGTCGTCGACGGCCGTTTCAAGGGCGGCCACATCACGCGTCACTTCGGGCGCCCGCACGAGGGCGTGCACGCGGTGCAGCTCGAGATGGCCTGGAGCGCCTACATGGACGAGGATCCGCCGCGCTGGAACGACGCCCGCGCCGCCGCCATCACGCCGCTGCTGACCGGGCTGGTGCAGACCTTGCGCGACTGGACCCCGGCATGACGGGCGCCCTGCTGTGGGCGCCGCGCGCCTGGCTGGGCGGCACGGACGGCGGCACGGATGGCGGCTGGGCGCAGGACGTGCTGCTGCGCGTGGGCAGCGACGGCTGCTGGGCCGAGGTGAGCCCGGGCGTCGCCCCGGCCGCGCTGCCGCCGCAGGCACAGCGCCTGCCGGGCGCCGTCCTGCCGGGCCTCGTGAACGCGCACAGCCACGCCTTCCAGCGCGCCTTCGCTGGCCTGGCCGAGCGCCGCGAGCACGCGCACGACGACTTCTGGAGCTGGCGCGACCGCATGTACCGCATCGCGCTCGCCATCTCGCCGGCCCAGCTGCGCGCGGTGGCGGCCATGCTTTACCGCGAGCTGCTGCGCGGCGGCTACACCCAGGTCTGCGAGTTCCACTACCTGCAGCACCGGCCGGACGGCCAGCCCTATGCCGACCCGGCCGAGCTGGGCTGGGCGCTGGCCGACGCCGCCGCCGAGGCCGGCATCGGCCTCACCCTGTTGCCGGTGCTCTACGAAAGGGCCGGCTTCGGCCAGCCGGCGCTGCGCGATGACCAGCGCCGCTTTCGCACCGACGCCGCCGCGGTGCAGGCGCTGGCGCAGCGCTTTGCGGCGGCCCACCGGCCCTTGCTGAATGCCGGCGTGGCGCTGCACTCGCTGCGCGCCGCGACGCCGCACTCCATCCGCCACCTGCTCGCGCTGCGGCAGGACGCGGCCGGGCCCATCCACATCCATGTGGCCGAGCAGAGCGCCGAGGTCGAAGACTGTCTGGCCGCCACCGGCCAGCGGCCGATCGAATGGCTGGCCGCACAAGGCCTGCTCGACGCGCGCTGGCAGCTCGTGCACGCCACCCACGCCAGCGCGCAAGAGATCGACGCCGTGGCCGCCAGCGGCGCCGGGGTGGTGATCTGCCCGAGCACCGAGGCGAACCTGGGCGACGGCCTGCCCGACCTGCGGCGCTGGCTGGACGCCGGGGTCGCGCTGGCGGTGGGATCGGACAGCCAGGTCGGGCGCGACTGGCGCGAGGAACTGCGCTGGCTGGACTATGCGCAGCGCCTGGCGCTGCGCGAGCGCAACGTGGCGGCCAGCCGCGCACAGCCGGCGACGGCGGCACGCCTGTTCGATGCCGCGCTCGCTGGCGGCGCCGCGGCGGCAGGTTTCAGACGCTGGGGACTCGTGTCCGGCGCTCGCGCCGACCTTCTGCTGCCCGACCCCGCCGACCCCGTGATCGCCGGCCTGCCGGCGGCGCAGACCCTGGACGCGCTGGTCTTCAGCGCCCCGGCGCGGCCTTTTCAGCGCGTCATGGTCGCCGGGCGCTGGACGGCCGACGACGATGCAGCACTGAACGCCCGCGGCGCGCAGGCACTGGCGTCGCTGCACGGGGCTTGACGGGCGTTCCATCCGGCGCCACATGCGGCGCCCCGTTCGGCGTCGCGCCCGTCGTCAGCCAGGGCGCGAAGGCCTGGCGCGCGTGCGTGCCGGCGCCGCGCGGCAGGCTGCCGGCGAGTGCGGCCGCCGCCCCGGCGCCAAGCGCGCGCTGCAGGCGGTCGGTGAGCTGGCGGGCGTCGACCGCCATCGCCGCCTGCAGCCGCTGGCTGGCATCACGCACCCGGCCCAGTGCCAGCAGGTCCAGCACCGCCGCCTCCAGCAGCCGTCCCGGGCGCTCCTGGCCGCGCGCCAGACGCAGCGCGAACTGCTGCTGTGCGCGCTCGAGGTCGACCGCGGCCACCCCCTCGGCCTGGCGTTGCAGCAGCTCGGTCAGCGCGCCGAGCACGGCGTCCAGCCGCTTGTCGCCGAACGAAGCCTCGATGACGAGCTCGCCTGCGATCGCCAGCAGGTCGGCGGCACAGGCGGCGTAGTACACGAGGCCGCGCTTCTCGCGCAGCTCGTGCATCAGCGGCGAGCTCATGCCCTCGCCGATCGCCAGTGCCAGCAGTTCGCCGGCGGGGTCGTCGGCGGCCAGAGACGGCAGCGGGAATCCGAGCACCAGGTGCGATTGCTGGCCGGCGTCGATCTGCCTGGTCTTGACGCCGCCCTGCCATTGCGGCGCCGCCACCGTCTGCAGGGCGCCTGCCGGCATGTCGCCAAAGGCCGCCTCGACGGCGCCGAAGAAGGCGTCGGCCGCGATCGGCCCGGCCGCCGCCACCACCGTGTGGGCAGCGGTGAACTGGCGCGCCGTCCACGCCGCGAGGTCGGCGCGCGTGAAGCGCTCGATGTGCGAGCGCCGCCCGATCGCCGGCTGTGCCAGCGGATGCAGCCCGTAGCAGGCACTGTCGAACAGCCGGTAGGCGGTGGCCAGGGGGTCGTCCTCGTCCTCGGCGAACTCCTGCAACAGCACCTGGCGCTCGCGTTCCAGCTCGTCGGCCGGGAAGCTGGGTTCGCGCAGCAGCTCGGCCAGCATGGGCACGAAGGACAGCGCGTGCGGCGGCAGGCCGCGCATGTGGAAGGCGCTGTGGTCCTTGTCGGTGTGCGCATTGACCTCGGCACCGCGGCGCTCGGCATCGAGGTTGATGCGGTGCGCGTCGCGCCGGCGCGTGCCCTTGAAGACCATGTGTTCGACGACGTGGCCGATGCCGGCGAGCGCGCGCGGCTCGTGCACGCTGCCGCTGCGCACGAACACGCTCACGCTGGCGGTCAGCGCCTGCGGCAGCGGCAGCAGCAAGGCCTGCAGGCCGGACGGGAAGCGATGGATCAGCGGCGCCTTCATCGGGCCCGAGTATCCGCCCGCCGCGCGTCGCACACCCGACGGCACGGGAAGGCAAGGGGACGACCGGCAGCGGCGGGCACGCGCGGGCCGGCACGGCATACCATGCGACAGCGATTGCCAGCCCACCCTCCGATGCCGCGCTTCAGCCTGATCCCCGAAGTCCACCTGCTGCTCGTCGACGCCGGCCGCGTCCTCCTGCTGCGGCGCCGCAACACCGGTTTCGGCGACGGCCAGTACAGCCTGGTCGCGGGCCATGCCGACGGCGGCGAGACCCTGCGCGAGGCGATGTGCCGCGAGGCGGCGGAGGAAGCCGGGCTGCAGATCGCGCCCGCCGAGCTCGAGCTCGTGCACCTGATGCACCGGCGCAGCGACGGCGAGCGGGTGTCGGTGTTCTTCCGGCCCCGTCGCTGGGCGGGCGAGGCGCGCAACCTCGAGCCGCACAAGTGCAGCGAGCTCGGCTGGTTCCCCTTGACGGCGCGCCCCGAGCCCATGGTGCCCTTCGTGCGCCAGGGTATGGACCTGGCGCTGGCCGGGGTGGGCTATTCCGAGTTCGGCTGGAGCGCCGGATGAGGCGGCCGTGAAGCTGCAGATCCTGTCCGACCTGCACCTGAGCGTGCAGCCCCTGGCGCCGCCGCGCAGCGATGCCGACCTCGTGATCCTGGCCGGCGACATCGACCGCCCGGCCGCCGCCATGGCCTGGGCTCTGGCGCTGGACAAGCCGGTCGTCTACGTGCCCGGCAACCACGAGTTCTACGGTTCCAGCCTGGGCGCCACCGTGGCTGAGCTGAAGCGGCTGGCCGCCGGCACGCGGGTGCGGGTGCTGGACAACGAGGTCGCCTGCTGGCCCGGCCTGCGCATCGTCGGCAGCACGCTGTGGACCGACTACCTGGCCTGCGGCCACGGCGCCGAACAGGACCGCGCCATCGCCCAGGCGCTGGCCTTCAACCGCGACTTCAGCCGCATCCGCTGCGGCGAGCCGGGCGCCGAGCGCCTGTTCACGCCGCAGGACGCGGCCGCCCTGTTCGTGCGCAACGCCGCCTGGCTGGCGCAGACGCTGGCAACGCCCTTCGCCGGCAGCACGCTGGTGGTGACACACCACGCGCCCTCGCTGCGCAGCATCCACCCGCGCTTCGCCGGCTCGCCGCTGAACGCCGGCTTCGTCTCCGACGCCGAGCAGCTGCTGGACGGCACGCGCGTGCAGCTGTGGGTGCATGGGCACACGCACGACGGCTTCGACTACCGCGTCAAGGGCTGCCGCGTGCTGTGCAATCCGCGCGGCTACGCGCCGGCGGGCGCGAACGAGAATGCGGACTTCGACCCGCTGCTGACGGTTCAGCTCGGCGCCTGAAACAAGCGGCTTCCCTGCCGCGCTGCGCCCTCACCCGGCCTCGTCCGTCGGCGCCACCACCGTCACCGGCAGCGTGCTGTCGGCCAGCACCTGATCGACCAGATCGTCGGCAGCCCCGATCACGATCAAGGCACAGCCGTAGTTCTCTGCCAGCTCGGTGATCAGCGAGGCGGGCTGGCCGCCCGCAACCTCGAGCTCGTAGTCGACCCCCGCGGCCTGCAGCAGTGCTTCCGCGGGTGCCAGCAGGTCGGCCCCGGCTGCGCCCTTGACCTCGCGGATGATGTCCGGGTCGTGCGCGGTGACGACCTCGTACAAGGTGGCCGGGGGCTGCACATTCACCAGCACCACGCTCAGGCGCAAGCCCTCGTCGCGCAAGGCCAGCACATGGCGCAGCGCAGCCATGGACGCCGCCGACCCGTCAACCGACACCAGGACCTTCATCGCAACCTCCCGCAGCGCACGCCGATCGAACCGAGTTTGACATGTCCGGCCCGCGTAACGGCCCCGGCGCGGCGAAGGCATCATCGGCGCATGAGCATCCGCCACCTCGACTCGCTGTTCGATCCCTCCTCGGTCGCCGTCTTCGGTGCCAGCCTGCGCCCGGCCAGCGTGGGCGGGACGGTCTGGCGCAACATCTCGGCAGGCGGCTTTGCCGGACCGCTGTGGCCGGTCAACCCCAAGCACGGCGCGCTGGACGGCGTGCCTTGCTACGCCGACGTCGCCGCCCTGCCGCAGGCGCCGGAGCTGGCGGTGATCTGCACCCCGCCGGCCAGCGTGCCGGGGCTGATCGCAGCGCTGGCGGAGCGCGGCACCAAGGCGGCAGTGGTGCTGACGGCCGGCTTCGACGCGGCACAGAAGCAGGCCATGCTGGACGCCTCGCGGGCCCGGCTGCTGCGCATCCTGGGTCCCAATGGTCTGGGCCTGCTGGCACCGCACATCGGCCTGAACGCGAGCTTCGCCCACGTCGACGCCGCACCCGGGCAACTCGCCTTCGTCTCGCAGTCGGGCGCACTCGTCACCGCACTGCTGGACTGGGCACGCGGGCGAGGTGTGGGCTTCTCGCACTTCGTCTCGCTGGGCGAAGGCGCGGATGTGGACTTCGGCGACATGCTGGACTGGCTGGCCGCCGACGTGCGCACGCGCGCCATCCTGCTGTACGTCGAGAGCATCCGCGACGCGCGCAAGTTCATGTCGGCCGCGCGCGCGGCGGCGCGCAACAAGCCTGTCATCCTGGTCAAGGCCGGGCGCTCCAGCCAGGGCCAGGCGGCGGCGGCCTCGCACACCGGCGCCCTGGCCGGCTCGGACGCGGTGTTCGACGCCGCGGTGCAGCGCGCCGGCCTGCTGCGTGTCGAGCGCCTGCAGGATTTGTTCGACGCCGCCCTCACCCTGGACCGGCTGGCCGGCGGTGTGCCCGGCGTGGACCCGGACAGCCTGACCATCGTCACCAACGGCGGCGGTGCCGGCGTGCTGGCGGCCGACGCCGTCGCCGCAGCCGGTCTGACGCTGGCGCCGCTGTCGGCCACGGTACGCACCCAGCTCGACGCCGCCCTGCCGCCCAACTGGTCGCGCGCCAACCCGGTGGACCTGATCGGCGACGCCCCCGAGGCGCGCTACCTGGCGGCGTTCCAGGCCCTGCTCGCCGACCGCGAGGCCGGCATGCTGCTGTTCACCCATGCGCCGACGGCGATCGTCGACAGCGCACGCATCGCCCAGGCGCTGGCGCCGCAGCTGCAGCCGCAGGCGCCGCGCGTGGTCAGCGCCTGGCTCGGCGGCGAGGCGGTGGCGGCGGCGCGCGCGCAGTTCCAGCGCGCCGGGTTGGCCTGCTACGACACCCCCGAGCAGGCGGTGCAGGCGGTGGCGACGCTGGCCACCTACCGCCGCCACCAGGCTCAGCTGATGGAGGCACCGCCGGCCGACGCCGCCGATGCGCCGTTCGATCTCGCCGCTGCGCAGGCGGTGATCGCCGCCGTGCTCGACCAGGGCCGCGAGATGCTGACCGAGCCGGAGTCGAAGGCGGTGCTCGCCGCCGCCGGGGTGCCGGTGGCGACGACGCGCCGGGTCGGCCTGGACCTCGATGAGGCGGTGGCAGCGGCCCACGCGATCGGCTGGCCGGTGGCGGCCAAGATCCTGTCCACCGACATCACGCACAAGAGCGACGTCGGCGGCGTGGCGCTGGACCTCGACGACGAGGCCGCGCTGCGCAGTGCACTCGCCGCCATGCTCGCCCGCGTGCGCGAGCGCCGGCCCGACGCCGCCCTGCAAGGCTTCACCGTGCAGTCCATGGTGCGCCGCGCACAGGCGCTGGAGCTCATCGTCGGCGCCAGCCTGGACCCCTTGTTCGGCCCCGTGATCCTGTTCGGCCAGGGCGGCACCGCGGTCGAGGTGGTGGCCGACCGCGCCCTGGCCCTGCCGCCGCTGAACCGCACGCTGGCGCACGCCCTGGTCGAGCGCACCCGCATCTCGCGCCTGATGCACGGCTGGCGCGACGTGCCGCCGGTGGCGATGGACGCCGTGCTCGACACCCTGGTCCAGGTCTCGCGCCTGCTCGCCGCCCTGCCGGCGCTGGTGGAGCTGGACATCAACCCGCTGCTGGCCGACGCGCGCGGCGTGGTGGCGCTGGACGCGCGCATCCGTGTCCAGCCAGGCGCGCCGGCCGGCGAGGCGCGCTTTGCCATCCGCCCCTACCCTGCGGCGCTGGAGGAGCGCTGGGACTGGCAGGGGCAGCCGGTGTGGGTGCGTCCGATCCGGCCCGAGGACGAGGCCCGCCACCGCGCCTTCCTGGAGACCGTGGCACCCGAGGACATGCGGCTGCGCGTGTTCTACAGCCGGCGCAGCATGGCGCGCAGCGAGCTGGCGCGGCTGACCCAGATCGACTACGAGCGCGAGATGGCTTTCATCGCGGTCGACGCGTCCGGACAGACCCTGGGCGTGGTGCGCGGAATCACCGACCCCGACAACCACGGCGCCGAGTTCGGCATCCTGGTGCGCAGCGAGCTCAAGGGCGGCGGTCTGGGCGCCCGGCTGCTGGACAAGCTGATCGGCTACCACCGCAGCCGTGGCACGCGGGTGCTCGGCGCCGAGGTGCTGGCCGAGAACGAGCGCATGCTGGCACTGGCGCGCCGCTTCGGCTTCGAGGTCGGGCCCGGCGCCGAGCCCGGCGTCAAGCGGGTCTGGCTGGCGCTGGGCGCCCTGCCCTGAGCGCGGTGCTCGGCCGGCGTCGCCGGGCGCTCAGCCGGCGTCGCGCATGCGCTGCGCGAGCGCGGCATGGCCCTGGGTGGCCAGTGCATCGGCGGCGCCCAGGCGGTCGCGCGCCTCCTTGTTCTGGCCGAGCTTGAACTTGCCTTCCAGCGCACTGAGCTCGATCTCGATGCCGACGATGCGGCCCAGCAGGTCGGCCAGGTAGTCGGACGGCGCGTCGCCGATCTTCCAGGGACGGGTCTGGCCGTCCTCGTGCCGGCGCGTCATGCGCCCGAGGTGACCGCGCAGCCAGCGCTCGTCGTCGTGCACCGCGAGCAGGCCGCGGGCGTGGACCACCTCGTAGTTCCAGGTCGGCACCTGGCGGCCGGTCTCGTGCTTGCTCGGGTACCAGCCGGGGGAGACATAGCCTTGCGCCCCGCGGAAGACCACCAGCACCTGGGCGCCGGCGCGCTGCCACAGCGGGTTGGCGCGTGCGACGTGGGCACGCAGGGTGCCGAGCGCACCGCTGGCAGGGTCGTACTCGAACGGCAGGTGGTCGGCGTCCGGACCGTCGGGCCCCGGGTGCACCAGCATGCCCAGCGGGTGCTGTGCCATCAGGCGCTGCAAGGCGGCGGCATCGACGGCGCCGAAGGGCTGCGGGTTGTACATGGCGGGCGGGCGGATGCCGGGCTTGGGACACCCGAGGCTAACGCAGCGGCCCGCCGCGGACCGCGGACCGCGTCAGGCCACGATGTCCAGCCGGGAACCGGCCAGGCCGCCGGTGCTGGAGGGTGCAGGCATGGGCTGCACGACCGGGCTGCTCAGGCGGCGCGCCAGCTCAGGCCTGGCATCGGCCGTGGTCTTGTGCGCCTTCTCCGACGCGGGGTCCGGCTGCAGGGGGACAGCACCCCCGGCCACCCGTGCGCCATCCACTCCCGGGTTCGGCCCCGCAGGCGCGCGGGCCACCGGCGTGTAGCGTTGTGCGCGGCCGCCGAGATCGCCGTTGTGAAACGCCACCGTCGAGTTCCTGTCTCCCTGGCCCGCAGGCGCACGCGCCGTGGGAAGAAAACGCTCGGAAGCTGGCGGCTGTCCGAATCGGGCAATCGCGCTCATGGCGGCCTCCTGGCCTGGGTTTCGATGCGCCAAGTGTGATTCCGCCGGCCTGCCGCCATCGCCGGATCAGGCAGGACTTGGCAGCGCAATCCCGTCATGCGGCCCCCGGTGCGCGCCACAGCCGTGCGCTGGGCCACAATGACCGCTCCAAGGAGTGTTCGATGCGCATCCCCCGCCCGTCCCGCGTCCGCTGGCTGCAGGCCGCCGTGCTGATGCTGCCGCTGGCCTGCGTGTGGGCGGCGCCCGGCGACCAGCCCGTCAAGCCGCTGCCGGCCAGCGCCGCAACGGCCACATCCGAGGTCCAGGAACGCAAGACCTCGCTGCCGGCGAGCGGCCTGTTCGTCGGCGATCAGCTCAGCGCCGCCGCCAAGGACAGGCTCAATGCGCTCATCCTGGAGGCGGTGGACATCGAGGTCCAGGTGGCGCTGGTGGTGCCCACCGGACGCTGGAAGATCGACGGCAGCGGACGCGATGAGCACAGCCTGACGCCGGCACGGCTGAACGCGGTCAAGCAGTTCCTGCGCGAGCGCGGCGTCGACCCGAGCAAGATCTACGTCGAAAGCCGCATCGACGGCTCGCTGAGCGCGCCCCGGCTGGACCTGCAGATGCTGGGCAAGCCGGCCAACGACTGAGCAGGAATCCGCCGCACCCGCGCGGCCGGTACCCGGCCGTTCGGCGCTCTCAGGCGACGGCGTCGAGCAGCGCGCCGGCCATCGCGTCGTGGGTCTTGAACACCGCCAGGTTGGCGCCGAAGGCGTGGCGCGCGCTCATCTGGCCGACCAGGTCTTCGACCATCGCCGGCCCGGCGCTGGCCGCCTGCGTCCAGGCGCCGCTCGTCCCGCCGCCGGCCTGCGCCGTCTGCACGACCGCGCTGCGCCGCAAACCCTCGGTCCCCAGGTTGGCCAGGTTGTGGCCGTGCGCCTGCAGCCGCTGCTGGGCTGCAGCCATGCCGGACAAGGCGATCGCTGAGGTGCTCATGGCGGCGACGATAGCGATATGCGGCACAGTTCGGGCGTGACCATGTCACGCCGCGGTCGGGCTTGCGCGCTTGTCATCCGCTGCGCGCCTGGGCGGCCGGGGAGGCGCGGCGCAGCCACTGGGTGAGCAGGCCCATGCCCAGCAGCGACAGGCCGATGGTGTCGGCCCAGCCGTGCGGGTAGACCAGCAGCAGGCCGGCGGCGAGGAAGGCCAGGCGTTCCCACCAGCGGCAGCGCACCAGGACCCAGTTCTGCGCGCCGCAGGCCAGTGCGGCGATGCCGGCGCTGGCGGTGAGTGCAATCCAGGCCACCTCGCCCCAGCCCACGCCTGCCGGCGGCTTGAACAGCAGCCCGGCGCCGGCGGGGTCGAGGACGAAGACGAAGGGCAGCAGGAAGGCCGGCAAGGTGTACTTCCAGGACTGCAGCGTGGTCTTGTAGGGGTTGCCGCCGGTGATCGCGGCGGCGGCGAACGGCGACAGCGCGGTCGGCGGCGAGACCTCGGAGAGCACCGCGTAGTAGAAGATGAACATGTGGGCGGCGAAATCGGGCACCCCCAGCTTGGTCAGCGCGGGGGCGGCGATGACGGCACAGATGATGTAGCTCGCGGTCACCGGCACCGCCAGGCCGATGATCCAGACGATGAGCGCGGTGTAGATCGCTGTCAGCAGCAGGCTGCCGCCGGCGTAGTCGATCACGATGGCGCTGAACTTCAGCCCGAGCCCGGTCTTGCCCACCACGCCGACGATCACGCCCGCCGCGGCGCAGGTGGCTGCCACGTTGAGCGCCTGCCGGGAACCGTCGGACAGCGCCGCGACCAGCCTGGGCGGCCACATCGCCGACTCGCGGTCGAGGAAGCTGGCGACGAAGGCGACCACCGTGGCCCAGAACACCGACATCAGCGGCGAGAAACCCCAGACCATGAAGCCGACGATGGCGACCAGGGACAGAAAGTGGAACCAGAAGCGGGCCGCGAGTTGAAGCGCGCTCGGCCCGCTGCGCACCGCCACCGGCTCGCCGCTGCCGAAGCGGCGCGCGTCGAGCTCGACCATCAGGAACAGCGACAGGTAGTACAGGCAGGTCGGGATGGCCGCCATCAAGAGCACGTCGAGGTACGAGATCTTGAGGAACTCGGCGATCAGGAAGGCCGCCGCGCCGAGCACCGGCGGTGAGATGATGGCACCCAGGCCGGCGGCGGCGAGCAGGCCACCCGCCGAGTCGGCGTCGTAGTGCGCTCGGCGCAGCATGGGCCAGGCCACGGTGCCGATGGTGACCGTGGTCGCCACCCCGGAGCCCGAGGGGCCGCCGAGCAGGAAGGACGACAGCACCACGGTGCGCCCGGCACCCGAGCGCTTGCCGCCGAGCAGCGCGAAGCTGAAGTCGAGGAAGAACCTGCCCGCGCCCGAGTGCTGCAGGAAGGCGCCGAAGATGGTGAACATGATGATCAGCGTCGCCGAGACGTCGATCGCGGTGCCGAAGATGCCTTCGAGCGACATGTACATCACGCCGACCATGCTGGAGAGGTCGTAGCCGCGGTGCGTCCACTGCCCCGGCAGCCAGGGGCCGAGGAAGGCGTAGGCGCCGAAGACGAGCACCACCGCCGGCATGATCCAGCCGGTGGCGCGCCGACAGGCCTCGAGCACGAGGACGACGAAGGCGACGCCGAACACCAGGTCCCAGTCGTTGGGCCAGGTGCTGCGGTCCCAGAAGTCGTCGCCGCCGGCCAGCAGGTAGACGATGGTCGACACCCCGGCCAGCGCAAGCACGAGGTCGAACCACATCAGCCGGTTGCGATAGCGCCTGGCGGCCGGAAAGATCAGATAGATCAGCAGCAGCACGAAGCCCACGTGCACCGCGCGCAGGATTTGGGTGCGCACGATGGACGCGGCGGCGTAGAGGTGGAACAGCGACATCGCCACCAGCAAGGCGGTAACCAGGGTCTGCTGCCAGCCGGCGAAGCGGCTGGTCGCGCCCTCCTCTTCCTCGATGAAGTGCTCGGCGGCCTGCAGACGATCCGAGGAGACCCGATCGTCCTTGTCGCCGTCGGGGCCGTCGGGGCCGGCGTCGCCTTGCGGGCCGCTGTCAGGAAGATTCATGCGCAGCTTTCGTCGGCGGCGGCGGGCGCCGGCCGCCGGACGCCCGGCACCGCCGGTCCAGCATCACTTGAACTTGACGCCGTGCTCTTCCCAGTACTTGCGGGCGCCGGGGTGCATGGGGATGGGCGAGCCTGCAGCCTGCGCCTGGGCGCTGATGTTCTTCGCCTCGCGGTGCACCGCCACCAGTTCGTCCTGGTGTTCCATCAGCGTCTTGACGATGGTGTAGGCCATCTCGTCGCTCATCTTCTTGTCGGCGACGAGCAGGTTCCAGACGTCGATGTTGGCCGATGCCTTGTCCTGCCCCTTGTAGGAGCCGGCCGGGATGTCGCCCTTCACATACAGCGGGCCCCACTTCTGGTTCATGGCGTCGGCGTACTGGGCGTGGTCGAGCAGCTTGATGGTGATGCCCGGGGTGGCGGCGAGGTCGGTGATCGCCGCCGTGGGCACGCCGCCGACCCAGATCAGGCCGTCGATCTTGCGGTCCTTGATCGCGTTCACGCCCTCGGCGACCGACAGCCGCTCGCGCTCGACGTCCTTGGCGATGCCGGCGGCCTCGAGCAGGCGCAGCGACATCACCTCGGTGCCGCTGTTGGGCTCGCCGGTGGAGATGCGCTTGCCCTTGAGGTCGGTCAGCGAGTTGATGCCCTTGCCGTCCACGGTGACGACGTGCATCTTGTTCGGGTACAGCACCATCAGCGTGCGTGCATCGACCGTCCGGCCCTGGAACTTGCCCTGGCCCTTGGTCGCGTCCCAGGCCGAGTCGGCCATCGTGAAGCCGACGTCCTGCTTGCCCTGGCCGATGAGCTGCAGGTTCGCCACCGAGGCACCGGTGACCTCGGCGGTGGCCTCCCAGCCCTTCACGTACTTGGACAGGATGGCGGCCATGCCGCCGCCCATCGGGTAGTAGACACCGCCGGTGCCGCCGGTGCCGATCGCCAGCCGGGTGGTGGTCTGGGCCGCCACCGGCAGCACGAGTGCGGCCACGCTTGCGGCCAGCCATCCGATGAGTGCACGCTTCATGCCTGGATCTCCCATTTCGACTCGAATGCGCGCGCATCGCGCGCCTGGCGGCACGCTGCGCGAGGATCGGCAAAGGTAGCAGGCTGGAGCGCGGTCGCGGAAGCGGGAATGCCCCGAGCGCGGCCCCGGTGGGCAGTCAGTAGCGCCCCGTCACCCCGGCCAGCCGCATGTAGGCATGCGCCAGCCAGGCCACCAGGCCGCGGCGCAGCCACAGCCGCCAGCGCGCCATGGGCAGCGGCCGGGTCACCTCCTGCGACACCGCGAAGGCGCGCTCCATGCGCTCGCCCAGGGTGGCGCTGAAGCCGCGGTCGCGCACGATGACGTTGGCCTCCAGGTTGAGCAGAAGCGACAGCGGGTCGATGTTGGAGCTGCCCACGGTGGCCCAGGCGCCGTCGATCACCGCCACCTTGGCGTGCAGGAAGGCCGGCGTGTACTCGAAGATGCGCACCCCGTGGCTGCGCAGCTCGTCGTACAGCACGCGTGCGGCGAGCGAGGCGATCCGGTAGTCCACCTTGCCCTGCAGCAGCAGCCGCACCTGCACGCCGCGTTGCGCCGCCTCGCGCAGGGCGCGCCGGAAGCGCCGCCCGGGGTAGAAATAGGGCACCGCGATGTCGATGCGCGACTTGGCACGCCGCATCGCCTCGACGTAGCGACGCTCGATGGCGTGGCGCTGGCTGAGGTTGTCGCGCACCACGAAGGCGGCGCGCACCGGCCGCGTGTCGCGCGGCGGCAGGCGCTCGCGCGGCGCCGCACCCAGGGTGCGCAGCAGCGTGCGCGTGCGGTCCAGCGGCGTCGGGCTGTGCAGCATCTTCTGCGCCTCGCGCCGCCAGCCGCGCCCCAGGTGGGCGCGCGCCCACATGGCGCGCGCGGCGTGCCGCACCGGCTGCGCCAGCGGTCCGGCCAACTCGACCGCGAAGTCCAGCCGCGCGCTCTCGCTCCAGCCGTGCTTGAGGTCGTGGCGGTCGTCGATGACGTTGATGCCGCCGACGAAGGCCACTGCGTCGTCGACCACGCACAGCTTCTGGTGCATGCGCCGCATCTGCTGCGGCTGCAGCAGCTTCCACCAGCGGTCGACGGCACGAAAGACCTCGAACCTGACCCCGCTGCCGGCCAGCCAGGCGTGCAGGGCGGCGATGGTGGCGCGGCTGCCGAAACCGTCCACCACCAGGTGCACCGCGACGCCGCGGCGCGCGGCCGCGATCAGCGCGTCGACGACGACACGCCCGGCGCGGTCGTCGTGGAAGATGTAGGTCGCGAACCAGACCTCGCGCTGCGCCTGCGCAAGCGCACGCGCCATGGCCGGGAACAGCTGGTCGCCACCTTCGAGCAGATCGATCCGGTTGCCGCCTTCCCAGCGCACGCGCGGCGCGCGTGTCCACCAGAACTCGCCGGCGGGCGCGGCCACTAGGCCGGCTCCAGCTCCGCCACCAGCGGCAGGTGGTCCGACATCCGGGCCCAGCCACTGCCGCGCGGCACCAGGGTTGTCCGGCAGGCCAGGCCACGCAGGTAGAAGCGGTCGAGCGCGAACACCGGCACCCGCGATGGAAAGGTCGGCCGCGGCGGCGCCAGCCCGACGCCGGCACGCACGAGGCCGATGTCGCGCATCGGGCCGTCGAGCTTCTCGCCCCAGTCGTTGAAGTCGCCGGCGACGACGAGCAGTTCGTCGGGCCGGACCCTGGATTCGATGAAGGCCGCCAGCCGCTGCACCTGGCGCATCCGGCTGGCGTGGATGAGGCCGAAGTGCGCCACCACCGCGTGCACCACGCTGCCGTTCCAGCGCACCGGCACGTGCAGCAGCCCGCGCTGCTCGAACACGTGGTCGCTGACGTCGTGGTGACCGACGTCGCCCATCGGCCAGCGCGACAGCAGCGCATTGCCGTGTTCCCCCTGGCGCGTCACGGCGTTCGTGCGGTAGGCCACCTCGTAGCCCTCGGGGGCGAGGAAGGCGGCCTGGCCCTGGTTGGGCCAGCCCAGGTGGGTGTGGTCGAACTGGCGCGCCTGGCGCTCGTGGAACAGCCGCACCTCCTGCAGGAACACGAGGTCGGCGTCCAGCGCCTCCACCGCCAGCCCGAGGTTGTGGATCTCCAGCCGCTTGCGCGGGCCGAAGCCGCGCACGCCCTTGTGGATGTTGTAGGTGGCCACGCGCAGGGTGTCCAGCGCCATCAGGCTGGAGGCCGGTGCCGGCGGCAGCAGCGTACTGTGAAAGGGGTTGAACAGACTCACGCGGCCTCGCAAGAAGACGCCGGGCCGCCCCAGGAACTCTTGACCCCCGCGGGGCCGAGCCCGGACGCATCGCCGTCCACTGCGGACGGTGATTCGCCTGGCGAGGGCCATGGGGCTTGCAAGCCCGATGGCGGGCTGGGCGCAGCCCGGCCCTGGGGGAGCTCAGAACTCTCAAGGAAACGCCGGGCCGTCCCAAGTTTCCTTGACCCCCGCGGGGGGCGGGCTGGGCGCAGCCCGGTCCTGGGGGCGCTCAGAAAGTGCGGCAGTTGCAGGATGGCCTCGGCGTTGCTGGGCGAGAAACAGCGATCGGCCGCCTCGCGCCAGGGCCACCATCCATGTGCGGTGTGTTCGCGCGGATTCAAGCGTACCGCCGTGGCCGCCGGCACCTCCAGGCTGAAGACGTGTTCGGTGTTGTGCGTCACCCCGGGCGCGTAGCGATGGCGCCAGACCGGGTAGATCTCGTAGACGTTGGCGAGCTGCCAGTCGCGCAGCAGGCCGCCCGCGATGCCGGTTTCCTCCGCCACCTCGCGCCGCGCGGTGTGGGCCAGCGGCTCGTCCTCGCGGTCCAGCGAACCGGTCACGCTCTGCCAGTAGCCGGCCTGGTCGGCACGCTCGATCAGCAACACCTCGAGCGCCGGCGTGTGCACCACCACCAGCACCGAGCGCGGGATCTTGGGCGGCCGCGTCACGGTGGTTCAGTTCGCCTGTCGCCGCGCGCGCACGGCGTCGGCCAGGCTGCGCAGCAGGGGTTCGGTGTCGTGCCAGCCCAGGCAGGCGTCGGTGACGGAGACGCCGGGACGCAAGGGCTTGCCGGGCTGCTGGTCCTGCCGCCCCTCGTGCAGATGGCTCTCCACCATGACGCCGACGATGCGCCGCTCGCCGCCCGCGAGCTGGCGCCCGAGGTCGGCCGCGACCTCGATCTGGCGCCGATGGTCCTTGCGGCTGTTGCCGTGCGAGCAATCGACCATCACCTGCTCGCGCAGGCCGGCGCCGCGCAGCACGGCGCAGGCAGACTCGATCGCCGCGGCCTCGAAGTTGGGCGCCTTGCCACCGCGCAGGATGAGGTGACCGTCCGGGTTGCCGCGGGTCTCGAAGATCGCCGCCACCCCCATCTTGGTCATGCCCATGAAGGCGTGTGGCGCTGCGGCGGCGCGCAGCGCGTCGGCGGCCACCTGCACGCTGCCATCGGTGCCGTTCTTGAAGCCGACCGGGCAGCTCAGGCCGCTGGCGAGCTGGCGGTGGCTCTGGCTCTCGGTCGTGCGCGCGCCGATCGCGCCCCAGGCGATGAGGTCGGAGATGTACTGCGGGCTGAGCAGGTCGAGGAACTCGGTGCCCGCGGGCAAGCCCAGCTCGCTGATCTGCAGCAGCAGCTCGCGCGCACGGCGCAGGCCCTCGTTCATGCGGAAGCTGCCGTCCAGCCGCGGGTCGTTGATGTAGCCCTTCCAGCCCACCGTGGTGCGCGGCTTCTCGAAGTACACGCGCATCACCAGCAGCAGTTCACCCGCGAGCTCGTCGGCGAGCAGCTTCAGCCGCCGGGCGTAGGCGATCGCCTCGTCGTGGTCGTGGATCGAGCACGGGCCGACGACCGCGACCAGGCGGTCGTCCGCCCCGTGCAGCACGCGCGCGATGGCGGCGCGCGTGACCTGCACCAGCGCCTCCACGCCGGGCGTGGCCGGCAGGTCCTGCAGCAGCAGGGCCGGCGTGACCAGGGGCCGCACCGAGGCGATGCGCAGGTCGTCGACCCGCGTCGTGTCGTGGGTGCCGGATTCTTCGATCGAGGCTTGGTTCATGGTTCACGCGCCGCCGATCGCGGCCTCCCACCGCTGCTTGCAGGATCCGTCAGACCGGCTGCGCGTTGCGCAGCCGGATGTGCAGCTCGCGCAGCTGCTTCTCGTCCACCGGCCCCGGCGCCCCGGTGAGCAGGCATTGTGCGCGCTGCGTCTTCGGGAACGCGATCACGTCGCGGATGCTCTCCGCACGCGTCATCATCGTCACCAGCCGGTCCAGGCCGAAGGCCAGCCCGCCGTGCGGCGGCGCACCGTACTGCAGGGCGTCGAGCAGGAAGCCGAACTTCTGCTGCGCCTCCTCGGGCGAGATCTTGAGCGCGTCGAAGACCTTGCTCTGCACCTCCGCGCGGTGGATGCGCACCGAGCCACCGCCCAGCTCCCAGCCGTTGAGCACCATGTCGTAGGCCTTGGCGATGCAGGCGCCGGGGTCGCTGTCCATCAGGTCCTCGTGACCGTCCTTCGGCGAGGTGAAGGGGTGGTGCACCGCGACCCAGCGGTCGGCCTCCTCGTCGTGCTCGAACATGGGGAAGTCGACCACCCAAAGCGGCGCCCAGCGGTCCTCGAACAAGCCGTGGCTGCGTCCGAACTCGCTGTGACCGACCTTCACGCGCAGGGCGCCAAGCGCGTCGTTGACGACCTTGGCCTTGTCGGCGCCGAAGAAGATCAGGTCGCCGTTGGCGGCCCCGGTGCGCGCCAGGGTCTGCGCCAGCGCGGCGTCGTGCAGGTTCTTCACGATCGGGCTCTGCAGGCCGTCGCGACCCTTGGCGACGTCGTTCACCTTGATCCAGGCCAGGCCGCGCGCGCCGTAGATCTTGACGAACTCGGTGTAGGCGTCGATCTCGCCGCGGCTCATCTCGCCGCCGCCGGGCACGCGCAGCGCCGCCACGCGACCGCCCTTGCTCGTCGCCGGGCCGCTGAAGACCTTGAAGTCGACGTCGCGCATGAGGTCGGTCAGCTCGGTGAACTCGAGTTTGACGCGCAGGTCCGGCTTGTCCGAGCCGTAGCGGTGCATGGCGTCGGCGTAGCTGAGCTGCTCGTACACCGGCAGCTCCACCCCCAGCACCTGGCGGAAGACCTGGCGGATCATGCCTTCGGTGATGGCGCGGATCTCCTCCTCGCCGAGGAAGGAGGTCTCGAGGTCGATCTGCGTGAACTCGGGCTGGCGGTCGGCGCGCAAGTCCTCGTCGCGGAAGCACTTGGTGATCTGGTAGTAGCGGTCGAAGCCGGCCACCATCAGCAACTGCTTGAACAGCTGCGGGCTCTGCGGCAGGGCGAAGAACTGGCCGTCGTGCACGCGGCTCGGGACCAGGTAGTCGCGCGCGCCCTCGGGCGTGCTCTTGGTCAGCATCGGCGTCTCGATGTCGACGAAGCCCTGCTCGTCCAGATAGCGGCGCACCTGCATCGCCACCTTGTAGCGCAGCATCAGGTTCTTCTGCATCGCCGGGCGGCGCAGGTCGAGCACGCGGTGCGTCAGCCGCGTCGTCTCCGACAGGTTCTCGTCGTCAAGCGGGAAGGGCGGCGTCACGCTCGGGTTCAGGACCTCCAGCGTGTGGCACAGCAGCTCCACCTTGCCGCTGGTGAGCTGGGTGTTCTCGGTGCCCGCGGGCCGCGCCCGCACGAGGCCGGTGAGCTTGAGGCAGAACTCGTTGCGCACCTGCTCCGCGGTGGCGAACATGTCCGGCCGATCCGGGTCGCAGACGACCTGCACCAGACCCTCGCGGTCGCGCAGGTCGATGAAGATGACGCCGCCGTGGTCGCGTCGGCGGTGGGCCCAGCCCATCAGGGTCACGGTCTGGCCGAGCAGCTTCTCGCTGACCAGGCCACAGTAGGTGGTGCGCATGGATGGCTCCGTGGAATGCGGTTCGGATGTCGTTCGTGGTCGGGTGCGGGCCGGCACGCAGGCCGCTGCCGCGGCACACGCCCGACCCGGTCAGTTTCGGGCCGGCACGCAGGCCGCTGCCGCGGCACACGCCCGACCCGGTCAGTTTCGCGTCGGTCCGGGTGCCACGACGCCCATCGAGATCACGTACTTCAGCGCCTCGTCGACGCTCATCTGCAAGGCCACCACGTCGGCGCGCGCCATCATCAGGAAGAAGCCGGAGGTGGGGTTGGGCGTGGTGGGCACGTAGACGCTGACGTAGTCGCCGCGCAGATGATCCACCACCTCCCCGCCGGGCTTGCCGGTGACGAAGGCGATCGTCCACGCGCCGGGGCGCGGGTACTGCACCAGCACCGCCTCCCGAAAGGCCTGGCCGCTGCTGGAAAACAAGGTGTCCGAGACCTGCTTGACCGAGCTGTAGATCGACTTGACGATGGGCACCCGGTGCATCACCTCGTGCCAGCGGTGCACCGCCCACTGCCCGAGCACGTTGGCGGCGAACACCCCGGTCAGGTACAGCGCCAGCAGCACCACCACCACGCCCAGCCCCGGCACCTTCTGCAGGGTCTGGATCGCCCCGTGCGCCGAGCCCGGCAGCACCGGCTCCAGCAGGCCCAGGACCCAGGCGAACACGCCATCCATCACGCCGAGCAGCCAGGACAGCACCGCCACCGTGATGGCCAGCGGCAGCCACACCAGCAGACCGGCGACGAGATGCTTCTTCACGCGCGTATCAGCCGTGTCAGGGGTATCAGGAGGAGGCAGGCGGCGCCGAGGCAGCGGGCTTGGACTCGCCGCCCGAGGAGGCTGCGCTGGCCGGCTTGCCGGCGTCGCCGCCCGCAGGCTTGTCCGCGCTGCCGGCCTTGTCGGCACCGGACTTGTCGCCGGAAGACTTGTCTGCGGCGTCGCCCGCCTTGGCGCCCGCGTCGGCAGCGGCCTTGGCACCGGCCTTGGCGCCGCCACCGTCGCGGAAGTCGGTCACGTACCAGCCCGAGCCCTTGAGCTGGAAGCCGGCGGCGGTGAGCTGCTTGGAAAAACTCGCCTGGCCACAGGCCGGGCAGACGGTCAGCACCGGGTCGGACAGCTTTTGCAGCACGTCTTTCGCATGGCCACAGGCGCTGCAGCGGTAGGCGTAGATCGGCATCGGGTATCCCGAGGTCCAAAAACCCTCCATTCTAGCCGCCGGCGCCCTTGCCGGCCGAGACCACAAGGCAGCGGCAGTCCGCTGTGGGCACGATCTCAGCGACCGATGCCGATCGCTCCACCCATGGCCCCGATGGCGCCGACGGCCACCAGCCAGCGCATCAGCACGGCGCCGAGCAGAAAGCCGGCAGCGGCCCAGAGCATGCCCTGCAGCAGGCGGCGGATCCTGCGCTGCTCGGCCAGCAGCGCCAACTGCACCGGGTCGGGCGGCGGCGGTGCGGCGCGCGCCTTCAGCGCGTCGTGCACCAGCCGCGGCAGCTCGGGCAGCATCTGGGCGTAGCGCGGCGCCTCCTTCTCCAGCCGCGCCAGCAGGCCACGCCAGCCCACCTGGTCGTTCATCCAGCGCTCGAGAAAGGGCTTGGCGGTGGTCCACAGGTCCAGCTCGGGGTCGAGCTGGCGCCCCAGACCCTCGATGTTGAGCAGCGTCTTCTGCAGCAGCACCAGCTGCGGCTGGATCTCGACGTTGAAGCGGCGCGAGGTCTGGAACAGGCGCATCAGCACCTGGCCGAGCGAGATGTCCTTCAGCGGGCGGTCGAAGTGCGGCTCGCAGACGGCGCGGATCGCGCCTTCCAGCGCGTCGACGCGCGTGTTCGCCGGCACCCAGCCACTTTCCACATGCAGCTCGGCGACCCGCTTGTAGTCACGCCGGAAGAAGGCGATGAAGTTGTGCGCCAGGTACTCCTTGTCGGTCTCGGTCAGGGTGCCGATGATCCCGAAGTCCAGCGCGATATAGCGCCCGAAGCTGCGTGGGTCCAGGCTGACCTGGATGTTCCCGGGGTGCATGTCGGCGTGGAAGAAGCCGTCGCGGAAGACCTGGGTGAAGAAGATGGTGACGCCGTCGCGCGCCAGCTTCTTGATGTCGACCCCGGCCTCGCGCAGGCGGTCCATCTGGTTGATGGGCACGCCGTGCATGCGCTCCATCACGATCACCCCCGGCGTGCACAGCGGCCAGACCATCTCCGGCACCAGCACCAGGTCCAGGCCCTCCATGTTGCGCCGCAGCTGCGCCGCGTTGGCCGCCTCGCGCACCAGGTCGAGCTCGTCGTGCAGGTAGACGTCGAACTCGGCCACCACCTCGCGCGGCTTCAGGCGCCGGCCGTCGGCGAACAGGCGCTCCACCCAGGCGGCGGCGGTGCGCATCAGGCGCAGGTCGTCGTCGATCGCGCGCAGCATGCCGGGCCGCAGCACCTTCACCGCCACCTCGCGCCCACCCTTCAGGCGCGCCAGGTGGACCTGGGCGATCGACGCGCTGGCCACCGGCTCGGCGTCGAACTGCTCGAAGACGGCTTCGATGGGGCGGCCGAAGGCCTTCTCGATCAAGGCCCGTGACTGCGCCGCAGGGAACGGCGGCACGCGGTCCTGCAGCCGCGCCAGCTCGTCGGAAATGTCCGCGGGCATGAGGTCGCGCCGGGTCGACAGCACCTGGCCGAACTTGACGAAGATCGGCCCCAGCCTCTCCAGCGCCATGCGCAGCCGCACGCCGCGCGGTGCATCCAGGCGCCGGCCGACGGTGATCGCATGCACCAGCACGCGCACCCAGCGCTGGCGCAAACCCGACAGCGCGAGCTCGTCGAGCCCGAAACGCAGCGCCGTGAAGGCGATGACGAGCAGCCGCGCGAGGTGGCGCATGCCCCGGTCAGGTCTGCGCGCCGCCGAAGCGACCGCCTGCCTTGACCGCGACGGCGGCCGCGCCACGCACGCCGCGCGCCAGGGCAGCGCCCAGCCGCGCCAGCTGGTGCGCGGCCATCGGCGGCAGCACGCGCGCGAGGTCCGCCTCGACGTCCCAGCGCAGGTTGGCGAGCAGCCAGTTGACTTCCGCCGCCAGCTGGGCGTCGCCCTCGATCTCCACCGCCGGCGTCTCGCCGGCCAGCGCGCGCGCCACCAGCAGGGCCGGGTTGCCGGCCTGAAAGCGCAGGCTCAGGTCGGGCGCGGAGCCATCTCCCGCCGCATCCCAGTCCAGCAAGCCGGCGGGCGTGACGGCAAAGGCCAGGCGCGGCAGCGGCGGCAGCAGGCCGGGCCAGGATGCCGGCTGAAGCTCGATGCGGCGTCCGGCGTGGGGACGCAGGCGGTCGGTGGCCGCCGGCTCGGCCGCCAGCACGTGGTTGAGCACCAGCGTGGCGCGCGCCATCACCGCCGGGGCGAGCAGTTCATGCAGGGCTTGCAGCATGCGTCAATTGTAGGCAGCCCGCCCCCTAAGCCCGGGCACCGCCGCCGCCGACACGGCGAAATGCAGCAGCGACAATCGTCATTCTTCCTGCCCTGCCCAAGAGACCCCCGAGGCGGCCGATCCGATGTTCGAAGAGCGCAGCCCCCGTCACCAGTTCTTCAGTGCGCCGCAGACGGTGACCTCGCTGGTGGCCGCGTTTCTCGAGCCCGGCCTGATCGTCAGCGTCTTCCTGGCCGTGTCGCTGTGGTTCGACGAGCCCATCCTGCGCCCGGACCTGACGCTGTGCCTGCTGATCTTCGCCCTCACCTTCCCGGGTCGCAACCGTTTCCAGGACCGCCCGCTGAACGCGGCGGTGGACATCGCCACCTCCTGGTTCAGCCTGCTGCTGATCCTGCTGCTGTGCGGCTATGCCACGCGCAGCCTGCACCTGTTCGAGCCACGCGTGCTGCTGTGGTGGGCGTTGCTGACCCCGACCCTGCAGTGGTGCGCGGTATACGCAGGGCGCCGGATGCTGCGCTGGGACGCCGCCCGGCCACACAACCGAAGGCGCGTGATCATCATCGGCGCCGGGCCGCTGGGCGTGCGGGTGGCGCAGGCGCTGGTGGCGCGCGGCACCCACTGGCTGCAGGTGCTGGGCCACTTCGACGACCGCAGCGGAGAGCGCGCGGATGTGGCGGCGCAGCGCCTGGGTACCCTGGCCGAGGCCGCGCCCTACATCCGCGCCCACGGCGTGCACGAGGTCTACATCACGCTGCCGCTGGGCTCGCAGCCGCGCATCGTCGAGCTGCTGGAGCAGGTGCAGGGAACGACGGCGTCGATCTACTTCGTTCCCGACGTGTTCGGCATCAGCATCATCCAGGGCCGGCTGCAGGACGTGAACGGGGTGCCGGTGGTGGGCATCTGCGAAACCCCGTTCACCGGCACCAATGCGATGTTCAAGCGCATCAGCGACATCGTCCTCGCGAGCCTGATCCTGCTCCTGATCTCACCCCTGCTGGCGCTGATCGCGGTCGGCGTCAAGCTCAGCTCGCCGGGGCCCGTGATCTTCAAGCAAAGGCGCAACGGCCTGGCGGGTGAGGAGATCATGGTCTGGAAGTTCCGCTCCATGACGACGCAGGACAACGGCGCCGTGGTGCGCCAGGCCACGCGCGACGATCCGCGCATCACGCGCTTCGGCGCCTTCATCCGCCGCACCTCGCTGGATGAGCTGCCGCAGTTCTTCAACGTATTGCAAGGCCAGATGAGCATCGTCGGCCCGCGCCCGCACGCGGTGGCGCACAACGAGGAGTACCGGCGCCTGATCAAGGCATACATGGTGCGCCACAAGGTCAAGCCCGGCATCACCGGCTGGGCCCAGATCAACGGCCACCGCGGCGAGACCGATACCCTGGACAAGATGCAGGCGCGGGTCGAATACGATCTGGCCTACCTGCGCAACTGGTCGCTGGGCCTGGACCTGCAGATCATTGCGCGCACCGTCAAGCTGGTGTTCTTCGACCGAAAGGCCTATTGATGAGCTCCATCACCCGGTTGTGCACGCTCTCGGTTCTGCTTGCAGCGGGTGCTGCGTCGGCCCAGACCAGCCCCTGGTACATCGGTGCGGCGCAGACCTTCACGCAGGAGAGCAACCTCTACCGGCTGGCCGACGGCGCACCGACACCGGCCGGCGTCAGCAAGTCCGACCTCGTCAGCAGCACCGCGCTGCTCGGCGGCCTGGACCAGCCGATCGGACGCCAGCGCGTCTACGGCAGCGCCACCCTGCGCAGCAACCGCTACCAGGACAACCGCGACCTGAACAACGAGAGCTACACGCTGAAGGCCGGCCTGGACTGGGAGACCGTGAACCGCTTGTCCGGCAGCCTGGAAGCGAGTGCAGACCGCAGCCTGGCGCGCTTCAACTCCGACACCGAGGTCGGCGTCCTGACCCAGCGCAACATCGAGGACAACGGCAGCCTGCGCGCCGTCGCCCGCCTCGGGGTGGTGACCGCCTACACCGCCGAGCTGTCGCTCGAGCACCGGCAGCGCGATTTCTCCGCCCCCGAGTACGCGCGGCGCGAGAACCGCCAGACCACGGCCGCCACTGCGCTGCGCTGGCGCCCGCAGGGCGGCACCATGCTCGGCGTCGGCCTGCGCCGCACGGACGGGCGCTACCCACACTTTCGCATCCAGGAGGACGGCGGCGTGCTGGCCGACCGCTACACGCGCGACGGCCTGGACCTGCTGGCCGAATGGGAGTCCGGCGGCGCCAGCAGCCTGAACGCGCGCATCACGCTCGGGCGCACCCGCCACGACCGCAACGAGGCGCGCGACATCTCGGGCGCCACCGGATTCATGGCCTGGACCTGGCGCCCGGGCGGCCACCTCTCGCTCACCGCCCGCCTGGCGCGCGACACCGGGCAGGACGCCTTCTACAGCGGCAGTCCTTTCGTCGATGGCGTCGTCGACGTCAGCCGCACCGTCACCACCGCACGCCTGGCGGCCGACTACATCCTGAGCGCCAAGCTGCAGCTGCGCGCCGCCCTCACCCACGCCCGGCGCGACCTGGTACAGACCCTGCCGCCGAGCGCGAGCTTTCCAGGCGACGCACGCGGCCACGACAACACCAGCGAGCTGAGCCTGGGCGCAAGCTGGACGCCGACGCGCGCGCTCGTGTTCGGCTGCGACATCGGCCACGAGACGCGCAGTGCCAGCGGCGATCTGTCGGTGCCCTACTCCGCCAGCCGCGTCGCCTGCTACGCCCAGGCCTACCTGCGCTGATGGCTACCGTCTTGCTCACCGGAGCCACCGGCTACATCGCCTCGCACACCTGGATCGCGCTGCTGCAGGCCGGCTACGAGGTGGTCGGCGTCGACGACTTTTCCAACAGCTCACCCGTGGTGCTGCAGCGCCTGCAGGAGCTCAGCGGCCGCACACCGGTGTTCGAGCGCCTGGACGTCGGCGACGCGGCGGGGATGGACGCCCTGCTACAGCGCCACCGCGTCGACGCCGCAGTCCATTTCGCCGCCTTCAAGGCCGTGGGCGAATCGGTCGCCCAGCCCCTGGCCTACTACCGCAACAATGTCGGCGGGCTGGTCAACGTCTGCGCCGCACTGCAGCGCCACGGCGTCAGGCGCTTCGTCTTCAGCTCCAGCGCCACGGTCTATGGCGATCCGCAGCGACTGCCGATCACCGAGGACGCGGCGCTGAGCGCGGCCAACCCCTACGGCCAGACCAAGCTGATCGGCGAGACCCTGTTGCGCGACCTGGGTCGGTCCGACCCGCAGTGGCAGACCGCCGTCCTGCGCTACTTCAACCCGGTGGGCGCACACGCCAGCGGCCGCATCGGCGAGGACCCGCGCGGCACGCCGAACAACCTGATGCCCTATGTGGCGCAGGTGGCGGTCGGCCGGCGCGATGCGCTGCAGGTGTTCGGCAACGACTACCCCACCCCCGACGGCACCGGGGTGCGCGACTACATCCACGTCGTCGACCTTGCCGAGGGCCACGTCGCGGCGCTGCACCGGCTGCTCGACAGCCCCGGCTCGTTCACACTCAACCTCGGCACCGGCCGCGGCTACAGCGTGCTCGAAGTGGTGCGCGCCTACGCCGCTGCCAGCGGGCGCGAGATCCCGTACCGGGTCGCGCCACGACGCGCGGGCGACGTCGCCGCCTGCTGGGCCGACCCCACGCTCGCGGCATCGCAGCTCGGGTGGCGGGCCCAGCGCGACCTGGACCAGATGTGCGCCGACAGCTGGCGCTGGCAATCGATGAACCCGAACGGATACGAATGAGCTCGCCCCTGAAGTTGCAGCCGGTGATCATGGCCGGCGGCTCCGGCACCCGGCTTTGGCCGCTGTCGCGCAGCGGCTACCCCAAGCAGTTTCTCGTCCTCGCAGGCAACCGCAGCCTGCTGCAGCAGGCGGCCACGCGCCTGGCGGCGCTGCAGGCGGCCGACATCGCCGTGGCCGCGCCCCTGGTGGTGGGCAACGAGGCGCACCGCTTCATGGTGCTGGACCAGCTGCGCGAGGTGCAGGCCACGCCCGCGGCGGTGCTGCTGGAGCCGCTGGGCCGAAACACCGCACCGGCGCTGACGCTGGCCGCATTGCAGGCGCTGGAGGGGCTGGGGGGGCTGGAGGGGCTGGGGGAGGGCCAGGATCCGATACTGGTGGTCACCCCTTCCGACCAGACCGTGACCGACGAAGCCGCGTTCACGCGTGCGCTGCAGGCCGCGGCCAGGCGTGCCGCAACGGGCGAGATCGTGATCCTGGGCGTGCGCCCGCTGCGGCCGGAGACCGGCTACGGCTACATCCGGGCCGACGGTGCTGCGGTGGCCGAGTTCGTCGAGAAGCCCGACGCCGACACCGCCGCCCGCTACCTGGCCGAAGGGCGCTACTACTGGAACGCCGGCATCTTCGTCCTGCGCGCGTCGGTCTGGATGGCTGCGCTGGAGCGCTTCCGTCCTGACATCGCCCAGTCCTGCCGCAGCGCCTGGGCGGCGCGCACGAGCGACGGCGCCTTCGTCAGGCCGGATGCTGCGCTCTTTGCCGCCGTGCCCTCGAAATCGGTCGACTACGCGGTGATGGAGCACTGCCCGGGCAGCGGGCAGGCGCTGGGCCTGGAGATGCTGGATGCGGGCTGGAACGACCTCGGCGCCTGGGAGGCGGTCTGGCAGGCCGCACCAAAAGACGCGCATGGCAACGCCGCCGTCGGCGACGCCCTGCTCCTGGACAGCCGCGACACCCTGGTACACGCGAGCAGCCGGCTGGTGGCGGCGGTGGGGGTGGCCGACCTGGTGATCGTGGAGACCGCCGACGCCGTGCTGGTGGCCGATCGCGCGCGCAGCCAGGAGGTGAAGAAGATCGTCGAGCGGCTGGGCGCCGAGCAGCGCGGCGAGCAGGCGCTGCACCGCAAGGTGCACCGTCCCTGGGGCTGGTACGACAGCATCGACATGGGTGACCGCTTCCAGGTCAAGCGCATCATGGTCAAGCCCGGCGCCTCGCTGAGCCTGCAGAAACACCACCACCGCGCCGAGCACTGGATCGTCGTGCGTGGCACCGCCGAGGTGACGAACGGCGAGCAGACCCTGCTGCTGACCGAGAACCAGAGCAGCTACATCCCGCTCGGCCAGATGCACCGCCTGGCCAACCCAGGCAAGGTGGCGCTGGAGATCATCGAGGTCCAGTCCGGCAGCTACCTGGGCGAAGACGACATCGTGCGCTTCGAGGACAGCTACGGGCGCCGGTGACCCCGAGTCCGGGATTCCCCGTAAAGAGGTGTGTCAAGCTGAAACCGCAGAATGCGCCATGGAGGCAAGGATCAAGCGACGCAGCGTAATGGCCCTGGCGCTGGGGTCGGCCTTGTCCGGCTGCGGTGGTGGCTCCGACGGTGATACGGACGACCCAGGTACCTCCCCTGCCGGCCCGCTGGCACGGGTGGACGTGCTCTCCGGCGCCGGCCAGCAAGCCCGCGTCGGTCAGGCCCTGCCGCAACCCTTGACCGTGCGCCTGCTGGACGCCAGCGGTCGGCCGATCGCCGGGCAGACGGTCAGCTTCGTCGTCGTCAGCGGCGGCGGGCAGGTGTTCGCTGGCCATGCAAGCTCCGACGTCGAAGGTCTTGCCAGCGAACGCTGGACCCTGGGCACGATCGCAGGCACGCAAGGGCTCGAAGTGCGTGCCGTGCTCGCCGACGGCAGTGCCAGGGTCTGGGCGACGATCGAGGCCACCGGCCTCGCGGGCGACCCCTCGGTGTTTCGTGTGATCGAAAGCGGCGGCAGCGCGGCACAGTTGCAATCGCTGCCCTTGCCGACCCGGGTGCAGATCGTCGATGCCTGGGGCAATCCCTGTTCGAGCGCAGTCGTGCGCTTCGATGCCAGCGACGGCGGCGGCGCCGTGCCGGCCTCGGCCACCGCCGACTCCAGTGGCGTGGCGACGACGCAGTGGACGTTGGGCGCGCTGCAGGGTTGGCAGTACCTGCGCCTGAGCGCGGGCGGCGCACGCGGCGAGTTGCAGACCTATGCCAGCACCGCACCCGCGGGCGCCCCCACCCGCCTGCTCAAGCTGGCGGGCGACGGCCAGCACACCCCACAGCACACAAGGATGGGGGTCCAGGTGCAGGTGCTCGACGCCCTCGATCATCCGGTGCCCGGGGCCCGCGTGCGCTTCGACGTCGAGACGCTGAGCGCGTATTTCGCACCACGGGTCGTCATCAGCGACGCCCAGGGCAAGGCGACCTGGGAGGACTACGTCCACAGCGACGGTACCCAGGTGGTCGCGGCCAGCGTCGACGGCGAACCTGCCGTTCCCACCGCCCGCTTCACGATGGAGGTCACGCCCAGCGGCGGCCCCTATGACGGCCACTACGACTTCACGGCCGTGCTGGTCGGGGCTCCCGCCGACGGGAACTTTCCCACCGTCTTCGATCGCATCCTGCGCGACAGCCATTGGCCCGAGTACGACCTGCCGCTCGACCCGGCCACCGGGCACGCGCCGCTCATTTACATCCGACTGAGCCTGGATGCCCGTTACGAGCTGGAAGGCCAGTTCACGTTCGACGCCAGCGGCCATGCCAGCGGCGCGGGGACGCTGCTGAGCAGCTTCGCTGGCAGGCCCAGCGGCGTGACCGGGACCTGGCAGGCCATTCGGCGCTGACAACCCGCAGGCTCAGGGACCCGGGATCTCCCGCTGCCGTCGCGGCCAGCGCGCGACGAGCGCCACCACCGCGAGCGCGAACGCCAGCCGCAGCCAGAGCACGCCCGACAGGTCTGCCCCCAGCAGCAGCACGAGCAGGGTGTCTTCGATCAGGCTGTGGCACAGGCCGAGCAGGCACATGACGAGCACCACCTCGCGCGCCGGCAACAGGCCGGAGCGCGACTCGCGGATCAGCAGCCCGCCGCCGAAGCTCAGCCCCAGGGTGAGGCCGATCACGGTCGCGTTGGCGGCGTCGCGGTGGATGCCCGTCAGGCGCAGCACCGGGGTCAGCAGGCGGTGCATCAGGCGCTCCACCCCGAGCGCGCGCAGCAGGCGCAGCAGCGTCATCAGCGCGGCGATGACGAGCAGCACCGTCAGCAACAGGATCAGCTGGTCCAGCGCCCAGGCCGCCAGCGTGTCGCTGCCCGCGCTCGCCTGCCAGCGCAGCGCAGCCGGCTGCTGCAGGACATCCAGGCCGCCGTACAGCAGGTTCAGCAGGACGCCCAGCAGCAAGGCGCCGCCTACGCGCAGCGCCAGCGTCATCCACCAGGGCATGCCGCAGGCGCGCGCGATCGCCCCTTCCACCGGCAGCGAGTGCGACACCAGCATCATGCAGGACAGCACCGTGACCTGGGCCACGCTCAGCACATCCTGCGCCGCGAACGCGGCGTAGACCGCGATCCCGGTGTAGAGATTGGTCAGCATCGTGGTCGCCCAGACGATGCCCATGGCGTCCGGCAGGCCGACCAGCCCCATGGTCGGCGACAGCACGTGCGCCAGCCAGGCGCTCACGCCAGCCAGCTCCAGCAGCTTCACCACCACCAGCGCCGGCACCATCACCTTCAGCAGCGCGAGGTAGACCGCCCAGACCTCGGCGCTCAGGGTGCGCAGCTGCGCCCGCAAGGTCCTCATCGGCGCCCGCCGTGACGCGCCAAGGATGCGTATGCAGGCAGGTGATCCATGCGCTCAGCCGCGACCGATGCCGTGGTACTCGATGCCCAGCGCCTTCAGCAGCGTCGGTTCCCAGAGGTTGCGCCCGTCGAACACCACCGGCTGCTTGAGCGCGGTCTTGATGCCCTCGAAGTCCGGGGTGCGGAACTCCTTCCACTCGGTCGCCAGCAGCAGGGCATCGGCGCCAGCCAGCGCGGCTTCGGCGCTGGCGGCGTAGTCGATGCCGCGGGCGCCCTCCAGCACGCGCCGCGCCTCGGGCATGGCCACCGGGTCGTAGGCGCAGACGCTGGCGCCGCGCGCGAGCAGCGCGTCGACGATGATGCGGCTGGGTGCCTCGCGCATGTCGTCGGTGTTGGGCTTGAAGGCCAGGCCCCAGAGCGCGAACCGGCGCCCGCTGAGGTCGGCACCGAAGCGCGCAACCACCTTGTCGACGAGCACCCGCTTCTGGCGCTCGTTGGCCGCCTCCACCGCCTGCAGGACCTGCAGCGGCATGTCGTTCGCGCCGCCGATGTGGATCAGCGCCTTCACGTCCTTGGGAAAGCAGCTGCCGCCGTAGCCGGTGCCGGCGTACAGGAAGTGGGTGCCGATGCGCGGGTCCGAGCCGATGCCGCGGCGCACCTGCTCGATGTCGGCGCCGACGCGCTCGGCGAGCAGCGCGAGCTCGTTCATGAAGCTGATGCGGGTGGCCAGCATCGCGTTCGCGGCGTACTTGGTGAACTCGGCGCTGCGCGCGTCCATCACCAGCAGGCGCTCGTGGTTGCGCATGAAGGGCTGGTAGAGCGCGCGCATGAGCAGGATCGCGCGCTCGTCGTCGGCGCCGATGATGATGCGGTCGGGCCGCATGCAGTCCTCCACCGCCGCCCCCTCCTTCAGAAACTCGGGGTTGGAAACGACGGCGAACGCGGTGTCGGCCAGGCCACGCGCGGCCAGTTCCTGCGCCACCACGGCGCGCACGCGGTCGGCGGTTCCCACCGGCACCGTGCTCTTGTCGACGATGACCTTGTAGTCGGTCATGTGGCGCCCGATGCTGCGCGCCGCCGCCAGCACGTACTGCATGTCGGCCGATCCGTCCTCGTCCGGCGGCGTGCCCACGCCGATGAACTGCAGCGTGCCGTGCGCCACCGCCGCCGCCACGTCGGTCGTGAACTGCAGCCGTCCGGCCACCCGGTTGCGCGCCACGATGGGCTCCAGCCCAGGCTCGTGGATGGGAATGCCGCCGTCCTCGAGGATGCGGATCTTGTTCGCGTCCACGTCCAGGCAGACGACGTGGTTGCCCATCTCCGAGAGACAGGCACCGGTGACCAGGCCGACGTAGCCAGTGCCGATGACGGTGATCTTCATGGGCGCAGATTATCGGCGCGCATCCAGGGCCGGCGCGCCGGCGCCCGCCTGCGGCGGGACGTCGTCGTCATCCCCCAGGAAGCCGCCGCTCTGGTGCGCCCACAGGCGCGCGTACAGGCCGCCCGACGCCAGCAGCTCGGCGTGGCTGCCCATCTCGACGACGCGCCCCTGGTCCATCACCACCAGCCGGTCCATCGCCGCGATGGTGGACAGACGGTGCGCGATCGCGACCACCGTCTTGCCCTCCATCAGCTTGTACAGGCTGGCCTGGATCGCCTGCTCGACCTCGCTGTCCAGCGCGCTGGTGGCCTCGTCCAGGAGCAGGATGGGGGCATCCTTGAGCATCACGCGCGCAATCGCCACCCGCTGGCGCTGGCCGCCGCTGAGCTTGACGCCACGCTCGCCGACGTGGGCGTCGTAGCCACGCCGGCCCTTGGGGTCGACCAGGTCCTGTACGAAGTCGTGCGCCTCGGCGCGCTCGGCGGCGTGCACCATCTGGATCTCGCTCGCCCCGGGGCGGCCGTAGACGATGTTGTCGCGCACCGACCGGTGCAGCAGCGAGGTGTCCTGCGTCACCATGCCGATCTGAGCCCGCAGCGACTCCTGGGTCACGCCGGCAATGTCCTGACCGTCGATCAGGATGCGGCCGCCGGCGACATCGTAAAAGCGCAGCAGCAGGTTCACGACCGTGCTCTTGCCGGCCCCCGAGCGGCCGACGAGGCCGATCTTCTCGCCCGGGCGGATGTGCAGGTCCAGCGCCTGCACCACCGCGCGCTTGCCGCCGTAGGCAAAATCGACGCCCTCGAAGCGGATCTCGCCCGCCCTCACCTGCAGCGGCACCGCGGCCGGCGCGTCGACCACGCTGCGCGCGCGCGACAGCGTCAGCATGCCGTCCTGCACGGTGCCGATGTGCTCGAACAGGCTGGCCATCTCCCACATCACCCAGTGCGAGATGCCGTTCAGGCGCAGCGCCATCGCGCTTGCCGCCGCCACCGCCCCCACCCCCACCTGGCCGTGCATCCACAGCCACAGCGCCACCCCGGCGGTGCTGCCGATGAGCAGCACCGACAAGACCTGGTTGACGATCTCGAAGCCGCTGACCAGCCGCATTTGCCGGTGCACGGTGAGCAAGAACTCCTGCATCGCCGCGCGCGCCCAGCCGGCCTCGCGCTGGGCATGCGAGAACAGCTTGACGGTGGCGATGTTGGTGTAGGCGTCGGTGATGCGCCCCGTCATCAGGCTGCGCGCATCGGCCTGGTCTTGTGCCGTCTTCGCCAGCCGCGGCACGAAGCAGCGCATGGCCACCACGTACAAACCCAGCCAGAGCGCGAACGGGCCCAGCATCCAGGCATCGAAGCCGCCCAGGATGGCGCCCATGGTGAGGAAGTAGATCGTCACGTAGACCAGGATGTCGGCCACGATGAGCCAGACCTCGCGCACCGCCAGCGCGGTCTGCATGACCTTGGTCGCGATCCGGCCCGCGAACTCGTCCTGGTAGAAGCCCATGCTCTGGCCGAGCATCAGGCGGTGGAAGTTCCAGCGCAGCCGCATCGGGAAGTTGCCCGCCAGCGCCTGGTGCTTGAACATGGTCTGCAGCGCCGCCAGCGCGATGCTGCCGCTGAGCACCACGGCCAGCAGCGCCAGGGTGGACCCTTCGCGCGCCAGCAGCTGTGTCGGCGGCACATCGGCCAGCCAGTCGACGATGCGGCCCAGCATCGCGAACAGAATGGCCTCGAAGGCGCCGATGCCGGCAGTCAGCAGCGTCATGACGACGATCCAGCGCCGCAAGCCCTCGCTTGCCGCCCACAGAAACGGACGCAGCCCCTTGGGCGGGGGCAGCGGCTCGGCTGTCGGATAGGGATCGACCAGGGCTTCGAACCAGGAGAACACAGGGCGCCTTCGGACCGGGAAAGCGCGGGAGTGTGCCCGTTTTCTGCCGCCGGCAGCGGCGGCGCGGGCGGCGGCCGCCGCTCTCGCCCGCCGTGCCGCTCACCGATGGACGCTCGCCGTCCTCAGCCTCGCGCCTCCTGAGAAACACTTCAGACTGACGCCGCGCAGGGCGGCGGCGTGGTTGGGGCGAGGTTGAATCCGAGCGCGGCGGCTCGGCGCTTGAGCGCCGCGACGGATCGCTCGCGCTGCTGCGCCTCGTAGCGCTGCTGGCCCT
>CAUJJP010000211.1 GCA_963205525.1 Pseudomonadota bacterium
ACGGTGCGGCGCTGCGCCGCCAGGCGGTGAAGGACGGCATGCGCCCGCTGCGCCTGGCCGGTGCGATGAAAGTGGCCGAGGGCGTGACCACGATCGAGGAAGTGCTGCGCAACACGCCGACGCTGGACGCCGGGCCCTGAAGAGCGGGGCCCGGACGCTGGCCGCTGCTGCGCGCCGGCACGCGCGGGGTCAGTGATAGCGCGAGCGGGCGGCACCGCCGCCGCTGCCTAGAATCGACCGCCACCGGCAGCCAGGGCGCCGCAAGGAGGGTCGATGAGGATCAAGAGCGAGCGCGACTTCTGGTCGGGACTGATGTTTCTGGTGATAGGCACAGGGTTCGCCTGGGGCGCCACCAGCTACACCTTCGGCGACTCGGCGCGCCCCGGCCCGGGCTATTTCCCCTTCGGCCTGGGTGTGCTGCTGGCGCTGATCGGGGCCCTGGTGCTGTTCAAGGCGCTGAGCATAGAGACCCAGGGCGGCGACCCGGTGGGTGCCATCGCCTGGAAGCCGCTGCTCATCGTGCTCGGTGCGGTGGCGGTGTTCGGCTTGCTGCTGCCGCGCCTGGGGCTGGTCCTGACCCTGCCCATCATGGTCGTGATCGCGGCGCTGGCTGGCGACGAGTTCCACCTCGGCGAGGCCTTGCTGAGCGCGCTCGTGCTCACCGGCGCGGCCTGGCTCATCTTCATCAAGGGCCTGGGGCTGGTGCTGCCCCTGTGGCCGACCTTCTTGCGTTGAGGCGGGCGCGGCCATGGAACTCTGGGACCACCTGGCGCTCGGCTTCGGCGTCGCCTTCACGCTGCAGAACCTGTTCTACGCCTTCGGCGGCGCAGTGCTGGGCACGCTGATCGGCGTCCTGCCCGGGCTCGGGCCGACCGCCACCATCGCGATGCTGCTGCCCAGCATCTACACCCTGGACCCGACGCCGGCCCTCATCATGCTGGCCGGCATCTACTACGGTTCGCAGTACGGGGGTTCGACGACCGCGATCCTGATCAACGTGCCGGGCGAGGCGGCCTCGGTCGTGACCGCGATCGACGGCCACAAGATGGCGCGCCAGGGCCGCGCCGGCCCGGCGCTGGCGGCTGCCGGCCTGGGCTCCTTCTTCGCCGGCAGCGTGGCAACCATGGTGCTGGCGGCGTTCGCGCCGCCGCTGACCGAGATCGCCTTCAAGTTCGGCCCCGCCGAGTACTTCAGCCTCATGGTGCTGGGGCTGATCGGCGCCGTGGTGCTGGCCTCGGGCTCGCTGGTGAAGGCGATCGGCATGATCGTCCTGGGCCTGCTGGCCGGGCAGATCAACACCGACGTCATCTCAGGCGTGCAGCGCTACAGCTTCGACATCCCCGAGCTGACCGACGGCATCAGCTTCATCGCGATCGCGATGGGGGTGTTCGGCTTCGGCGAGATCATCGCCAACCTGGGCCAGCCGGCCGAGCACCGCGAGGTCTTCACCAAGGACGTGAAGGGCCTGTGGCCGACCAAGCAGGACTTCCAGCAGGCCTGGCCGGCGGTGCTGCGCGGCACCGCGCTGGGATCGCTGCTGGGCGTGCTGCCCGGCGGCGGAGCCCTGCTGTCGAGCTTTGCCGCCTACACGATGGAGAAGAAGCTGGCCAAGGACGGCCGCTTCGGCGAGGGCGACATCCGCGGCGTGGCCGGTCCGGAGAGTGCCAACAACGCCGGCGCCCAGACCAGCTTCATCCCCATGCTGACGCTGGGCATCCCGCCGAACGCGGTGATGGCGCTGATGGTGGGCGCGATGACGATCAAGGGCATCCAGCCCGGGCCGCAGGTGATGACGAGCAACCCCGACCTGTTCTGGGGCCTGATCGCCAGCATGTGGATAGGCAACCTGATGCTCATCATCCTCAACCTGCCGCTGTTCGGGATCTGGATCAAGCTGCTGACGGTGCCCTACCGCTTCCTGTTCCCGGCCATCCTGACCTTCTGCTGCATCGGCCTGTACACCACCAACAACAACAACTGGGACGTCTACATCGCGGTCGCCTTCGGGCTCGCGGGATATGTGTTCTACAAGCTCAGCTGCGAGCCGGCGCCGCTGCTGCTGGGCTTCATCCTCGGCCCCATGATGGAGGAGAACCTGCGCCGCGCGCTGTTGCTGTCGCGCGGCGACTGGTCGACCTTCGTCAGCCGGCCGCTGTCGGCCGGGCTGCTGCTGGCGGCCCTGCTGATGGTGCTCGTGGTCACCCTGCCGGCGATCCGCTCGCGGCGCGAGGAAGCATTCAAGGAAGGCGATTGAGGGCGCCGCCCGCCGTGTGCGTGGCCGCTGCCCGTGCGTCCGGGGCGGCATAGGATGCGCCCATGAAGCCCGCCGACCTCCTCGAGCTGCACGCGCTGCGGCCGCTGAAGGAGCGCGTCTACCGCGGCCTGTGGCTGGCCTGGCTGACCGCCAACCTGACGATGTGGACGCACGACGTCGCCGCCGCCTGGCTGATGACGCAGCTCACCGACAGCGCCCTGATGGTGGCGCTGGTGCAGACCGCCTCCACGCTGCCGGTGTTCCTGCTGGGCATCGCCAGCGGCGCGATGGCCGACATCGTGGACCGCAGGCGCTGGTTCGCCGGCACCCAGGCCTGGGTCAGCGTGACCGCGCTGCTGCTGGCGGCGCTGGCGCTGGCCGGCGGCCTGAACGCGCCGCTGCTGCTGCTGCTGACCTTCGTCAACGGCATCGGGCTGGC
>CAUJJP010000212.1 GCA_963205525.1 Pseudomonadota bacterium
ATGCCCGAGGCCGACGCCGTCAGCCTCTATCCCGCGGTGCCCCCGGCGGTGCCGCGCGTGGCCGGGATCGAGCGCATGCAGATGCTGCTCGAATCGCCCTCGCGCCCGGCGCTGCAGCGCTTCCTCGCCGCCTGGCTGCCCACGCTGCACGCGCTGCGCCGCGCGCACAAGGGCCTTGCGCGCTGGGCGGTGGACGTCGATCCGCTGGCGATCTGATCAGCGCGGCGCGACGCCGTAGGCCGTGGCGATGGCCGAGAAGCTGACGAAGGCCGCCACCGTCGAGTCATGGCGGGGCAAAACACCTGGCCGGACCGGTGTGGCTGAAGCCCTGCGCCGGCATCATCCCCGCTTGCCCAGCCGCGGCTCGATCAGCGCCAGCAGCCGTTCGCCCAGCCGGTCGATGGTGAAGGCTTCAAGGTACTGCTGGCGCGCTGCCCGGCCCATCGCTGCGCAGTGTGCCGGGTCCTGCATCAGCGCGGCGATGGCTTCGGCCAGCGCCCGTGTGTCCTGCGGCGGTACCACCAAGCCGTCGATGCCGTGACGGATCATCTCGGGCACCCCGCCGACGGCGGAGGAAAGCACCGGCCTGCCCAGGGCCATCGCCTCGAGGATGGTTACCGGAAAGACTTCGTCGCGCGACGGGCACACCAGCAGATCGGCCTCCGCCAAGTGGCGCAGCGCCGCCTCGTGCGACAGCGACCCGAGGTGGCGCACGCAAGGCGTGCCTTGCAGCGTCGGCAGGATGCGCGCATGGAACTCGGGGTCGAGCACGCGCCCGATCAGTCGCACGTCGAGCCGAGCCTGCATCTCGGCGGGCAACCGCGCTACGGCATCGAGCAGCAGGTCCTGACCCTTGCGCGGCTCCACGCTGCCGATGTGCACGATCGTGAAGCGCGCCGGGACATGCTCGACGGCGCCCGGCACTTGCGGCTCCTGAGTGCCGTAGGGAATGACATGGAAGCGACCTCGATCGCCCAGGTCCTCGTACAGTGTTCGCGTGGCGGCGCAGGCGAAGACCACGTCGTCGGCGGCCGCTAGCGCTTCGATGATCGACGGGTTGGCCAGCGCCATCTCGCGGCCAGCCATCGATTCGTGCAGCAACCACAGCACCGGCGTGCCCGAGGACTCGGCCACCTGCACCGAGGGCCAGGCGACGATGGTGTTGGCCAGGATGAGGTCGAAGGCGGCCATCAGCTTGGCCGTCTGCGCATCGGGTGCGCGCGCGATGGTGGCATCCACGATCACCGGGATGCCATGCGAGCGGTAGGCCGCGGCAAGCTCGCCGTCCAGCGGCGACATCACGGTGACGAAGTGGCCGCGGGCGCGGAAATGCGCGGCCAGTTGCAGCAGCAGGATCGGCGCGCCGCTCAGGCTCAGGTCGTGACTGACGAGCAGGAGGTCGGCCGCCGCCAGCATCGCGTCGTCCTCGCGCGCGAGCTCCATACGGTAGGGCACATGGCCGGCGTGGTACAGGTGGGCCCGCATGTTTTCCGGGTACCAGGGGTCGCGCGAGAGGAAGTGGCCGAAGCGCTTGATGAGGTAGGTGTCGGCCTTGTCCTTGCGGCGCTCGCGCAGGTGGTCGGTGGCCTTCAGCGACAGGTGGCCAATGTGGCGCAGCTCGGCGAATGGCGTATAGATCATGGCGTAGCCGCGCTCGCGGATACGGCAGCACAGGTCGACGTCGGAATGCATGATCGGCGTGCGCTCGGCATCCCAGCCGCCGATCTCGTCGAACACCCGGCGCGGCATCAGCAGGCAGGCACCCGACAGCAGCGAGACATCGCGCTCCGACTGCGCAAGGTTGAAGTACACGCCGCTGTCCTTGGGCTGGGCGTGGAAGGCCGTGCCCACCAGGCCGCGCACGCCGGTCACCATGCCGGCGTACTGGAGGGTGTCGTTCTCGTAGAACAGCTTGGGCGACACCCCGCCGACGTTGCCGCGGCCGAAGACGCCCAGCATGTCCCCGAGCCAGCTGCCGTGGGTGGCCTCGACATCGTCGTTGAAGAACAGCAGGTAGTCGCCGTGCGCTGCCGCCGCGCCCGCGTTGCACTTCGCCGAAAAGTTGAACGGCTGGTCGTAGGCACACAGTCGCACAGCGTCGTCGCCGGCGTGGCGCTGCAGCAGTTCATTCCCGAGCGCCGAATGGGTGACGGCGACGATCTCGTACGGCCGATGGTCGGTGTGCCGCTGGATCAGGTCGATGCAGTTGAAGAGGTTGCTGCGGTTGTCGGTGGGGATGACGATGGACACCAGGGGTCGCTGCGCCTCGTCGCGCGGCAGCCTGAAGCGCACGCGGTTGGCACGGGGCAGGGCCTCAGCCACGGCGTCGTAGCCGCGGCGGCGGCAGGCGTCCTGCAGCGCGGCGATGTTGGAAGTGCGCGCGAAATCCTTGCCGCCGCCGGCGGCCGAGCCCGGCAGCGTGCGCCAGTGGTACAACACCTTGGGCAGGTGGTGGATGCGGTCGGTGCGTTCGGTGATGCGCAGCGCCAGGTCGTAGTCCTGCGAGAAGTCGTAGGCCGAGCGGAAACCGCCCAGCTCGATCACCAGGTGGCGGCGGTAGACGCTCAAGTGCCCGGTATACATGCAGGCGAACAGCAGCTGCGGGCTCCAGTCGGGCTTGAAGAAGGGGTCGTGGTGCAGCGTGCTGCCGTCGGCCTGCTGCGTGATGCGGTCCTCGTCGCTGTAGACGAGGTCGGCATCGCGATGGCGGCCGAGCAGGGCCGCCACCTCGAGCAGCGCGTCGGGGTCGAGTTCGTCGTCGTTGTCCAGCAGCGCGACGAAGTCGCCGCTCGCCTGCGCCAGCGCGGCGTTCGAGGCTGCCGAGATGCCGCCGTTGCGGCGACTCCAGGTGACGACGATGCGCGGGTCGACCGTGGCCCAGCCGCGCAGCGCGCGGCGCGTGTCGGCCCGTGTCGAGGCGTCGTCGTGCAGGCACAGCTGCCAGTGCGGGTAGCTCTGCGCACGCACCGACTCGATGCAGCGCGCCAGCCACTGCGGGTCGACGTTGTAGACCGGCGTGACGATGGAGATCGTGGGCCGCTGCTCCAGGCTGTCCAGCAGGCGCCGTCGCACCTCGTCGTCCAGCGCTGGCCGCGCCGCCAGCCACTGCGCATAGGACGGATCGTGCACGACCTTCGGGCTCGGCGGCACCCCGGGCACGAAGGGACCGCCGCGCGCCAGGTCGTCGCGGATGCGTAGCGCCGTGGCCTTCGCGCCGTGGCGCCGCGCATGGGCCAGCGTGCGGCCAGCCAGTTTGGGCACACGCCGCAAGCCACGCGCCAGCCGTCGCACGGCGCGGTTCGCTGCGGCGGCCATGCCGTCGCGGCGCATGGCCATCAGTCCGCGCAGCCCGAGGTCGAACAAGCGTCCGCGCAGCGTGCCGTGCGGCAGCAGCCGGCTGCGCACGCGGCGCGTCTTCTCCAGCAGCTGCCAGCCCGATGTGGCGCGCATGGCGGCCATCTCGCCCTGCAGGGCTGCGATGCGCCGCTCCTGCCCCAACCACTCGGCATCGTGCGCGGACTGGCGCAGCGCCAGCAGGTCCTCGAGGTGGTGAATGTGGTCGTCGCGGGCCTGCGCGAGCTGCTCCAGCCAGGCGACGCGGGCGACACGCTCGTCGAGCAGGATCTGCCGGTCGGCCAATTCGCGGGCATCGTGGGCGATTTGCTCGGCCGCCTGCTGCAGCGCAGCCTCCGCGGCCTGCGCCGAGGCGGCGGCGGTGGCCTGCACCGTCTGCAACTGGGCGTCCCGGCGGTTGCGGTAGGCCAGGATCACCGCGGGCGTGATGTCGGCCTGGTGCTTGTCGAGGATGCGCAGCGTAGCCTTGGCCATCGCATCGGCACTGGCGCGGTTGATCTGCTGTGCCTGATCCCATTGGTGGTAGCGCGCCGTCGCCGTGTCGACATGGTGGAAGGACTGGCCGCGTGCCAGTCGGATCAACAGATCCCAGTCCTCGTAGAGATCGAGGGATTCGTCGATGCCTCCGATCTCGCGCAGCCGCGCCGCGTCGATCAGGACGGTGTTGAAGGGGATGTAGTTGCCGACCAGAAGCTCAGGCCAGCTGAAATCCTTGGACAGCACCTGGCAGTCGTGCACCTCGAAGCGGCCTTGTTTCTCGGACCAGCTCGCAAAGGCCATCTCGGCGCCGCTGTAGGCCACGTCCACCGCCTGCGCCTGCGCCGCCTCGACCAGACCGCTCAGGTGATTGGGCAACCACTCGTCGTCGTCGTCGAGAAACGCGATCCAGCGGCCTCGGGCACGGGCGATGCCGGCATTGGCGGCGCGCGCCCGGCCCTGATTGAGCGGCAGCGCGGCGTCGACCAGGGTCACTTCTCCCAGCAGCTCTTGCAGGTGCGGCAGATCGAGCGGTGCGCCGCCGTCGTTGACGAGCACGACCTCGATCGGCCGGTAAGTCTGCGCGGCGATACTGGCCAGCGCGGCTTCCAGCATGCGCGGACGGTCCCGGGTGCGCACGACGACGGAGACCAGGAGTGGCGTCGACCTTGGTTCGTGGCGATTCATGTCCATCCGAGGGCCCGACGGATCACCGGCGCCTGCGTCGCGCAGGCAAACCGCTGCAGCGCCAGTTCGCGCGCCCGGGCCGCCATGGCTGCCCGGGCGCCGGGGGCGTCCAGCAGCGCCGCCAGGCGGCGCTCCCATTCGTGGGCGCGGGCTAGGACGCCATTGTGGCCGTCGACGATGCAGTCCACGTGGTTGGCGGTGGGTGAGGCGATGCTGACGGTGCCTACCGCAGCGGCCTCGAAGAACTTGAGCGGCGACTTGCAGTCGGCAAAGACGCTGGCCTGCAGGGGCATCAGGTTGACCTCGACCGATGCCACCCGGCGCTGCAGGTTGACCCAGTCGGTGAAGGGCGCGCGCAGCACCCGCTCGCCAAAGCGCGACCAGGACGCAGCGGGTTCCAGGTAGCCGACGGTCATCACGCGCAGCTCGGGCCGGCGTTCGAGCAGGGCCTCGAGCGCCGGCGCGACGATGGCGAAATCGAGCCGGTGCGAGGGCGAGCCGCTGAAATAGGCCAGCACGGGGCGGTCGTCGCCCGCGATGCCGGACGGCTGCTTCTCGGCCCACAGGCGGTCGGAAATCGTCAGCTGCTCGCGATTCATGAAATTGGGCACGACGGCCACCGGCTTGCCGCAAAATTCGCGCATGCGCTCGGCCAGGAAGGCGTTGGTTGTGATTCCACCATCGCAAGCCTGCAGCGTGGCCCCCATGCGAGACACCATGCCGAACCAGTCGTCCCACACGCGCGGATCGTCGGCGTCCAGCCCCAGGGTGGACACCAGCAGCGGCACGTAGCGGGTATCGAAGACGAGGTCGTCGATGTCGAACAGCACCGGCTTGCCGCGGCGTCGGAACTGCGTGATCAGCTCGCCCAGCGCGTGCTCCCAGCCCGAGCGGCAGATCACCAGCACCTGGGCGCCGTCGGCGATCGCCTGGGCGTGGCCGAGGTCGTCGCGATGGAACCAGCTGGCCGAGCAGCCTCCTTCAGCATCGGCATTGAGCACCTGCGCCATGTTGTAGGCGCGGTAGCGAAAGCTGCTGTTGTTGGGCGCTTCGTAGTAGTAGGCCGCGCGCCGCGTGCCGCGCAAAAGCTGGCGCAAGCGATCGCCCAGCGGCAGCAGCCAGGGGTCGTGGTAGGGCTGCTGCGGCGTGCGCAGGGCGAACATCAGGGTTCCGAGGCCAGTCGCTCGATAACGGGGCGCAGCGATTGCGCCCAGTCGCGTGACAGGCCGTTGGCCTGGAAGTGGGCCTGCCGCCGCGCCGCGTCGGCCACCAGCGCCACGCCATCACGCAGCCCATCGAGCAAGGGCTGCAACGCGGCGTCGCGCAGGATCAGGTTGCGTGACCAGGCGGAGAGGTCCTGCTTCAGTCCGTGGCGCGTGCTGACGACCACCGCGCCGCTGGCCACCAGGTCCAGCGGCGGGTAGCTGGGGTGTGGCGTGTCCATCAGGCTCAGGCCGAGGTCGGTGCCGCCGATCAGCGCGGCGTAGTCCGACCAGTCGAGGTTTTCCAGCCGCTGCGGCCGCACGCCGCCGGCCAGCACCAACACGGGGATGTGGCTGCCGACGAAGACGATGTCCCATTGCTGCGGGTCGATCACGCCCTGCAGCAGCGCCTGCTCGATCACCTCCAGCCCGAGGTGAAAGAGGTTGCGTGGGTTGTGTGGCCGGGCATAGAAGACGAAGCGGCGGCGATCGCCGGCCACGCGAGGGCGGGGGTAGAAGACGCTGGGCGGAAAGGCCGGCTCGAAGCTGATCGCCCGGGTGTCGAAGTGGGCCAGCCCGCTGGCCGCGAAATGGGCGCGCAGCAGTTCGGTGTTGACGACGAAGCGCAGGTCGGTGCGCCGCAGCAGGGCCTCGCAGCGCAGGCGGTCGTCGCCCTGCGGGTAGAACATGCGCTCGTCTTCCTGCAGCAGGTAGGCCACGCGGCTGGCGGGCACCGCGGCCAGCGTGGCGGCGGTGGTCCACCAGCTGCTGGTGAGCAGCAGCTCGTCGTCGAAGAGGTCGAGTTCGGTATCCGGTGCGCTCACCGGGGCGAAGCGGAACTGCGACTCGCGCTGCAACGCAAGCCCGTAGACCTGCAGAAGATGGTCGAGGTTGGCGGGCTGCGGCGGCTCGGTGCGCGTGATCACACGCAGATCGGCGCCGCGGCGGTTGGCCAGCAGCGTGGCGAGGATGAGCGCCGTGCCCACGCCGCCGAACAGACTGCCGCGGCCGATGCTGTCGGTGATCAGGCTCACGCGCCGCCGCCCCTGCGCGGGCGTGGCAAAGGAGCGCAGTGGCGTCAGCGCTGCAAAGCGCTCGGCCAGCAGCGCGCTGGCCGAGCGCGGCCCACTGGGCGCAGGGGCCCGCCGACGGCGCCACTCATGCAGCACCCGCGCCAGCGTTGCTCGCCAGCCGAAGCGGCGACTGTAGTTCAGCAGGCGGGACAGGTTGCTGGGCGTGGCTTCAGGCACGGAACTCAGGCGGCAGCGGCGACGGTTGTGCCGGATGCGGTGCGGCGACAGGCAAACGGCGAATTTTAGGGGGCCGTCGGCCGGCCGACGTCGGCGGGCCGCGGACCGTCGACGCCTTGCCAGCCATCAACCAGACCCCGCCCCATCATGCGCAGCCGCGCCCATCGCCCCGACGCCAGCATGCCGAAGTAGAGCAGCAGCGACAGCAGTTGCCGCGCATCGGCGCGCTTCCATGCCGCCGTGGCGTGCGGGCACCGACGCAGCAGCAGCCCGTTGCGCCAGATGTAGTAGTAGCGAAACGGCTGATGCAGCGCCAAGTGGCGCCAGCGCCCGAACCAGACGCGGATCTGTCGCTGCCCCAGCCGATGCCGCAGGCGCGCCCCCGGCACGCCGATCAGCCGCCAGCCGCGCCAGGCCGCGCGCAGGCACCACTCGGTGTCGACCTTGTCGATGAACAGTTCCTCGGCCATCGGCCCGATGTCTTCCCACGCGGCGCGCGGGATCAGCGTCCCCGAGGCGATCAGCAGATCGCAGTCGATCCAGCGCTCGGCCGCAGCGGGCGCGATGGCGACATAGCGGCCATCACGAAAGCGCACGAAGCCCTCGCTGCCTCCCGCAGGGTCGACGATCAGCGGCCCGGCCGCCGCCACGCGCAGGCCCTGCGCGGCGGCGTCATCCACCACCCGGCGCATCTGCGCCACCATGTCAGGCGCCGGCAGGCTGTCCTGGTCGAGCAGCAGCACGAACCGCGCGCCGCCCTCGAATGCCGCCTGCGCGCCGAGGTTCTGCGCGCGCGCCACGCCTTCGTTGCGGCCCAGCCGGATCAGCCGCGCCGGCGCCGGCACCCGGGGCGGCGCGGGGCTCGCGTTGTCGACGACGACGATGGCCTGCACCTGCGGCGCCAGCGCCGCCAGCAGTTGCGCCAGCGCTTCGGATTCGGGGTGGTAGCTCACCACCACGGCGGCGACGCCGGGCGGGTTCACACCGGCAGCACGATGTCCCCGTAGGCGGCCAGGGCCGCATCGGCCGTCAGCAGCCGCAGGGGTTCGGCCAGCGCTTGTGCCACGAGCAGCCGGTCGAACGGGTCGTTGTGGTGCGGGGCCAGTTGGGTCACGCCCGCGGTGTGCACGGCACGCACCGGCAGTTCGACGAATCCGCTGACGTCGATGGCCGTCACCAGCTCGGCAGGATCGGCCCTCAGCTTGCCCAGCCGGACCTTGATGGCGATCTCCCAAATCGAAGCCGCCGACACGTGGACTTCATCGGCGGCTTCGATGATGCGGCGGGTCGCCGGCTTCAGCAGCGGTGAGGCCGCCACCGCCCACAGGAAGACGTGGGTGTCCAGCAGCAGCCGCATCAGGTTCCTTCGAAGGCGGCCAGCATTTCGGCGGGCAGCGGCGCGTCGAAGTCGGTCGCGATAATCAGCTTGCCTTTCAGCACGCCGAAGCGGATCGGACGCTTGGGCTGTTCGAGCCGCGTGATGCGGGCCAGCGGTTTGCCGTTGCGGCTGACGACCACGTCCTCGCCTGCGGCGGCCTTGTCGACCAGTTGCGACAAGCGGGTCTTGGCATCGTAGATGTTGACGGTGTCCATGGTGCCCGGTGTGGTCGAGAATCTTGGTCAAGTCTAGTCTGGCGCGGCTGCGACAGCAAGCCACTGCCATGTCCCGCCCGTTCCCGCGCCGATATCATCGCGGCCCCGGTGGCGCGGCCTGCCGGGCCTGGGCTCCTCCGGCGGCGACCGTGTTCGGTTCCACCTCGCTCGCCCCTACCTCTTTCAATGCGCCGCACCGCATGAATCCCTCGTCCTGGTGGCTTTCCTACGCTTCGCGCAGCGCGAGGTGAGCAACCGTTTCGCCGGCTCGCTGCCGGGATGTCTCCGACAGGTGCTCTAGCGGACACGAATCGCCATCTTCAGCGAATTATTGCGGTAACTTTGGACGGTATAGGATTTGCTAGAATTCCAAACTCGTGAATATGGGGGAAATCGGTGGTAGCTCGAACGAACATCCGGGTCCTGACCTATCACTCGCAATCTAATCAAGGTGACCATTACACTACGAATGATCACGAGGCCTTTCGTGAGGATCTGCGGGTGCTCTCTAAGGAAGGATTTAGGGTAATCACCGCACTTGCCCTGGTTGACCATCTATTGGCAGCAAGATTGCACGCATTGCCATCGAAGACTATCATCATCACGATGGACGATGGGCCTATCTACGATGTGGTCGATGATCCGTCGGGCTTGCCCGGCGAGCGACGGTCTATGCTCAGAATCGCACGGGAACATCGACGAAATCTCTTTGGTATTCCTCTCACGCGCAGTAGTGTCCGAACCACTTCCTTCGTTATCGCATGCGAAAAGGCTCGCAAGGATATTGAGGATGGAGGTCCAAGCTATCTGGATGGAAACTGGTGGGTCGAGGCGCAGCGCACGGGGTACGTCGATATCGGCACACATAGTTGGAACCACGTACACCCTCTTGTCGAGGAGGTGCGAGCGCAGACGCCGAATTTATGTGAGGCGTTTCATCTGATCGACAATGATCAAGAAGCAGAGCGCCAAATTGTTCAGGCCGCGCGCAAGATTCGAAGCGTGACGCACAGTCCGGCGGCTTCTCTCTTCGCATATCCCTATGGACAGAGAGGCGCCTTCCTCACCGAAGATTTTTTTGCCGCGACAGAAAGAAATTATGGCTGCGTTCACGACCGACGGATTGCCGGTCGTTCTGGATACCAAGCGCTGGGAAATTCCACGATACGTTTGTAACTATCATTGGAAGAGCCCGGATGATCTGGCGCGTTTGCTATACGCTGCATAGTCGATGACTGGAAACCTTTTTAGGCGCTTGGCCCGAAGATTCCTGTCGGCCGTTCCAGTTGCTGTACGGTGCCGGGAGACCAGTGAGCTGCCACCCAACGCGGACGAGTTGTTCCGCAAGGTGTTCAGGGTCGCGGGACCGGTCGCAGGCAGGCACTTTATACTGGAGTGCGTCGAACCAACGACGCAGGGTTGCACTCAGTTGCTAGGTTATGTCAATTTCAGGGCGCATAAGACTGGCTATTTGGCCGGTGGATTGGTCGTGGACGCATGGCGCTATCGCAATCTCGATCGGCCTGTCCAAGCGGAGATCAAGAGGCATGGCGGCATGGCAGAGTGGCTCATGCGCCATGCGGTCCGGGCCGTGGCGCCGTGCACCGCGGTCTACGCATATATCGGCGACAAAGCTTCCGAAACCGTCAATGCGCGAGTCGGTTTCCGGCGTACGGCGACGCCATACCTGTTCGTGCTCAGTGAAAGCGCCGCTAATGCGCAGTTGGAACTAGATGCATTGACAGAGAGCGTCGCCTCGTTAGGGCCCTTCTGATGCATGGACGTAAGACCTGCGCGGCCTCACGGGCTAGCGTGGTCCTCGCCGTACCTCGCACTGCGTATTAGCTGATTCCCAAGCCCGTTCAACATAACGATCACCAGAAGCAGCCGCCTTGGGCTTGACCCTTGTGTCGATCCTATTGCGTTGCCGTCCCTGCCGAATTCCCCGCCTACATGAACCAGACCTCCTGGTGGCTCTTCCTACGCTTCGCGCAGCGCGAGGTGAGCAACCGTTTCGCCGGCTCGCTGCTTGGCAGCCTGTGGGCGCTGGTGCATCCGCTGGCGCTGTTGCTGATCTACAGCTTCGTCTTCACCACGGTGCTGCGGGTGCGGCCGGTGGCCGAGACTAGCGTGCCCTTCCTGGTCTTCCTTGCCGTGGCGCTGTGGCCGTGGCTGGCCTTCCAGGAGGCGGTGATGCGCGGCACCGGGGCCGTGGTGGCCAACGGGGCGCTGGTCAAGAAGGTGCCGTTCGCGCACGAGGTGGTGGTGCATGCCGCGGTCGCCTCCAGCTTCGCGGTGCAGCTCGGCGGCTACGTCGTGGTCATCGCCTTCATGGTGTTCACCGGCCAGCCGCTGCACCTGGCGGGGCTCGGGCTGGTGCTGCTGTGCCTGCTCGGGCTGGCGGCACTGGCCACTGGCCTGGCGCTGATGCTGGGTGCGCTGCAGGTCTTCGTGCGCGACGTCGAGCAGGGTCTGGCGCCGGTGATGGGCATCGTGTTCTACCTTTGTCCGATTCTCTACCCGGTGGCGATGGTGCCCGAGTGGATGCGCGGCTGGATGCTGCTGAACCCGGTGGCGGTGCTGATCGAGGCCTGCCGCGAGGCGCTGATCGAGGGTCGCGCCTGGCCCGCCGCCACCGAGGGTCTGGCGCTGCTGGCCTGTGCGGCGGTGCTGCTGCTGGGCCGCATGGTCTTTCATCGCCTGTCGCCGCACTTCGAGGAGGAGCTGTGACGGAGACAGTGCATCCCGCGGGGCTCGAGCCGCCGCTGATCTCGCTGCGCGAGGTCGGCAAGGTGTATCCGGTGCACGGCGGCGCGGCGAGCAGGATCGCTGCGCTGTGGGCCAAGCTGCGCGGCGTGCCGCACGCGGCTTCCGAGTTCCGTGCGCTCGACGGCATCAGCTTCGACGTTCGCCGTGGTGAGTCGACGGCGCTTGTCGGCGTCAACGGCGCCGGCAAGTCGACGCTGCTGAAGGTCATCGCGGGCGTGGCCAAGGCCAGCAGCGGCACGGTCGCGATTCATGGCCGTGTCGGCGCGCTGCTCGAACTGGGCGCGGGCTTTCACCCCGAATACACCGGCAGCGAGAACATCGCCCTGGCCTGTGCGCTGATGGGCCTGTCGCCGGCGCGCACGCGCGAGCACCAGGAGGCCATCGTCGCCTTCGCCGACATCGGCGCGCACATCGACCAGCCGGTCAAGCACTACTCCTCGGGCATGGTGATCCGGCTGGGCTTTGCCATCGCCACCGCGCTCACGCCCGACGTGCTCATCACCGACGAGGTGCTTTCGGTCGGCGACGAGTCCTTCCAGCGCAAGTGCATCGCCTGGATGGAGAACTACCTGAGCCAGGGCGGCACGCTGCTGCTGTGCTCGCACAGCATGTACCACGTGCAGAAGCTGTGCCGGCAGGCGATCTGGATCGAGGCCGGCCGCGCGCGCCTGATCGGCGACGCCTTCGAGGTCACCCGCCAGTACCTGGCCTGGCACGAAGAACGAACCGCGCAGTCGCGCAAGCTGCAGCCCGGCGCCGTGGCCGCCGGTGGCGGCAGCATCTACCAGGTGCGCAGCATGCGGCTCAACGACATGCACTCGGAAGAGCCGGTGCTGGTTCCCGAAGGCGGCACGCTGGTCGTCAGCGGCAGCGTCTACTCGCCCGACGACCGCGTCCCGCAGATCGCCGTGGGCGTGGTCAAGCTCGACGGCACGCCGGTGGCCGGCTGCTACTCGGAGATGGACGGCTTCACGCTGCACCGCCAGGAGCCGCAGCTCTACACCTACACGCTGACGCTACCCCGCCTGCCGCTGCTGCCGGGGGCCTATGTCGCGCGCAGCCATGCGATGGACCCCGAGGGCATGCGCATGTTCGATCACGTCGAACTGCGCTTCGACGTGGCCGGCGTCTCGCGCGAGACCGGCATCTGCAAGCTCGAGCACGCGTGGTCGTGACGGCCGCTGTCGCTGCACGCGCGATCCACGTCGTTCCGCCGGGCGGCGGCGGCGTCGAGCGCTGCGTGCGCGACATCGTGTACCAGCGCCCGCAGGACCTCATCCTGCACACCGCCGATGCGCAGTGCGTGCTCGAGCGGCCGGCGCCGGCCGGCGCCGATGCTCAGGCGCGCTTCGTCCCGCTTGCCCGTGCCGACCTACTGGGCTGGGCGGCCGCGGGCGGCCTTGGCGCCCCGCTGATCCTGCATGCGCACAGCACGGTGGCCGCGGTGCGCGATCTGTGCGAGCGCCTGGCCGCGGCCACCGCGGCGCCGCGCCTCCTGACGCTGCACGACATCTGGTTCGCCGATCCGGCGCTGCCGGCGAGCGAACGTGCCGAGCGCCTGGCCTTCGTGCGCAGCGCCGCGCGACGCTGTGCGCCCAGCGACTTCATCGTCGAGCGCGCGCGCGCCGCGCTGGGGGATCAGGCCGACACCGCGCCGGTGACGCGCTGGCCGCTGGCCGCCGCGCCCTTCGAACCGGGTTGCGAGGCGCAGGTCCGGGCGCTCTCGCCGGCCGCCGACCAGGCCTGCGGCGCGCGCGGCTTCGCCATCGCCGTCATCGGCGCCATCGGTGCGCACAAGGGCCTGGCGGCGCTGGAGGCACTGGCCGCGCGCTTGCCGGCGACGCTGCGCGTGGTCGTGCTCGGCTACACCGGGGAGCAGTTGCGCCAGGGCTGGACGGCGGACGGTCACATCTGGGTGCACGGCATCTTCCATCCCCGGCAGTTGCCGAGCCTGGCGCAGCACTACGGGGCGCGCCTGGCGCTTTTCCCGCCCGGCATGCCCGAGAGCCATTGCTATGCCCTGGGCGACGCCTGGATGAGCGGCCTGCCGGTCCTCGCCCCGGACCACGGCGCGCTTGCCGAGCGCATCCGCTGCCATGGCGGCGGCACGCTCTACGATCCGGCGATCGATGTCGACGACTGGTGCGCGCTCGTCGTTGCGCAGGCTGCGGCGGCGCGCCGGCATCCGAGCGCGCTGCCCCTGTTGCGACCGCTGCCCACGATGGAGGAGATGATGAGCCGGCTCGAGGCCTTGTACGCCGAACTCCCGCCCAGCGGCGCGGCACGTCCGGCCGACGACGACGGCGTGCAGCGCCTGGCGCAGAAGCACCTGGACTCGCAGTTCCTGCGCCGGGAGGTGACCGACCTCCAGCAGCAACTGGAGCGCTGCGAGCGCGAACGGGATGCACTGCGCGAGCAGACGAACGAGCGGCAGGCCGCCGGGCAGCAGCACGCCCAGGCCCTTGCCGAGTGCGAACGCAGGCTTGCCGCCACGACGCAGGAGCGCGAGGCCTTCGCTGCCGCCTACCTCGGCCTGCGCGGGCGGCTGCAGCGCCTGGTGGGCTGGCTCCCCGATCCGCTGCGGCGTGCACTGGTGGCGCTGGCCCGGCGGCTGCGAGGCTGAGGCGATGAGCGAAGCCCCCCCCTCCCTCAACCCCGCCCAGATGGAGGCCGTGCACCATCTCGCCGGCCCCTGCCTGGTGCTGGCGGGGGCCGGGTCGGGCAAGACGCGGGTCATCGTGCACAAGGTCGCGCGGCTGCTGCAGGCGGGGGTCGCGCCCGGGCAGATCGCCGCCATCACCTTCACCAACAAGGCCGCCGCCGAGATGCGCGAGCGGGCCAAGGCGCTGGTCGGTCCGCGCGCGGCGCGCGAACTGGTGCTGTGCACCTTCCATGCGCTGGGCGTGCGCATGCTGCGCGAGGACGGGGAGCGCGTCGGGCTCAAGCCCAACTTCAGCATCCTCGACGCCGACGACGTGCTGGGCGTGATCCGCGACGCCGGCGGCTGCACCGACAACGCGCAGGCGCGGCGCTGG
>CAUJJP010000213.1 GCA_963205525.1 Pseudomonadota bacterium
GTGAATCTCGGCACCTTCGGCCTTGGCTCTTTGCTCGATGGCCGGATATTGCTCATCGAGCCAGCGACGCACAGCGACGGGTTGCTGCTCATAGGCGCGCTGGATGGGCTTTTGCGGCGTAAAGCCCCAGCGGCGCAGGTAGCGCTCCATGTGCCGATTGCTCTCATGCGAATGAACCTTCGGATTGATCGGAACTTTTTTGCTGATCGTCCGAGGTGGTCTAGCAAAATCCTACTGAAGCCACCGATGAAAGATGGTTAGAAAGATGGCTGGAAAACAAAAAAGCCACCTTGTGGTGGCTTTTTGCTTTCTAAATCAATGACTTAGAAATTTTTTGTGGCGGAGAGGGCGGGATTCGAACCCGCGGTGGGCTATTAACCCACACACGCTTTCCAGGCGTGCGACTTAAACCGCTCATCCACCTCTCCGAAAAGCCGCCCATTGTAGCGGGTCGGCTCACACTGCCGGCGGCTGCCGGGGCGGGGTGCGGCGGTGTTTGGCGGGCTCGCCCGCGTGGACGCGCAGGGCGGTGAGCAGCAGCAGGGTGAAGACCAGCGCGGTGGCGGCGAGCGCGGCGGCGCTGGCGCCCCAGAAGGGGGTGGGCGAATGCCACGGCCCCCAGCGGCCCCATCCGCGGTAGGCCAGCGTGTAGCCGCCGCCCAGGCCGATGCCCCACAGCATCACGCCGTAGACCAGCAGCGGCACGAGCGTGATGCGGTAGCTGCGCAGCACGAAGATGCACAGCGTCTGCAGCGCGTCGGCGACGTGGTAGGCGGCAACCCAGACGAGCAGTCCGCTGGCCAGGCGGGCGACCTCGTGGCTCGTGGTGTAGAGGGCGGCCAGTGGCTGGCGCACTATCAACAAGAGAGCGGACAGCGCGCATCCCATGAGGGCTGCGGCCAGAAAACCTCTCAATGCCAGGCGTGCCGCCCGGTGCTCGTCGCCGGCGCCGCGGCAAAAGCTCACGTGGGCGCTCACGGCGATCGCGAGCGACAGCGGCACCATGTAGAGCACGGCGGCGAGGTTGGCCGCTATCTGGTGCGCGCCTGCGGCGAGCGCCCCCTGGCGCGCGATGAACAGCGCCATGAGCGTGAACGAGGTCACCTCCACCAGGATGGACAGCGCGGCGGGCACGCCCAGGCGCAGGAAGTGCCTGTGCTGCGACCAGTCGGGCCGCTCGATGCGCCGCCACAGCGACAGCGGCGCGAACAGGGGCTGGCGGCGCAGCATCAGGCAGGCGACGGCCAGCAGGGCGTAGTTGACGGCCAGCGTCGCCCAGGCGCAGCCGGGCGCACCTTGCGGCGCGAGGCCGGCGCCGCCGAAGGTGAACCACAGCGACAGCGGCACCTTGAGCACGAGCGAGCCCATCTGCAGCCAGGTGACGAACTGCGGCCGGTCGAGCGCCTGGCTGAGCGTGCTGTAGATGCGGAACAGCAGCGCGGGGGGCAGGCCATAGGCGAGGATGGCGAGGTAGCTGCGCACCTCGGCGCGCAGCGCGGGGGGGACGTCGGTGGCGCGCAGGATGGGCTCGGGCGAGAGCAGCACCGCCATGCCCAGCAGCGAGGCAGCGAGCCACAGGTACAGCGCCTGGCGCACGCTGGCGCCGATGGCGGCGGGCTGGCTGGCGCCGTGGTGCTCGGCCCAGATCGGCAGGAGCGCCTGGAAGATGCCCATCACCGCGACGTAGACGCTGACGAACACCGCCGAGCCGATCGACAGCGCCGCGAGCGATGCCTCCGAGTAGCGCCCGGTGACGATGGTGTCGGTCACGCCGAACGCCATCACGGCCAGTTGCCCGACCAGCACGGTGAGTGCGTGGTGGGCGATGCTCGAACGCTGGTGCATGGTCAGCGCGCCGGGAATCGGCGCAGCACCACGAGCTGGTCGCGCCGGTCCGTGGGGCGCGTGACGATCGCCACCTGGTGCCACTCGGCGGCGGGCAGCGCGGCGATCGCCGGGGCCGCGACGCCGTCGGGGTCGACGATGGCCCAGCGGCACTGCGCGGCGCTACCGGGCGCGGCCATGCGCAGGCCGCCGTGGTAGATCAGCGCGGCGGTCAGGGGCTGGTCCAGGCCGTAGCCCGCGACGCAGTCGCCGGCGCCGGGCACCGGTGCGTCCTGCGCCGCCTCGATGGCGTGGCGCACCAGCGCCACCTGTGGCGCGTAGCTGCGGCCGTAGTCCAGCAGCGGCAGCCACAGCGTCATGAGCAGCACCCAGCCGAGCGTCGCGCCGCCGGCGGGCAGCACCAGGCTCTTCCAGATCGCCGCGCGGTGGCGCGCCGTGCGCCAGCGCACCAGCGCGCACCAGGCGAGGGTGGCGAGCAGCGCGACGGCGAAGGGCAGCGGCGAGAAGTGGCTTTCGAAACCCGGCGCCAGCCGGGCGACGTTGGCCGCGGGCTTGGCCGGCACGCCGGTCTGCACCGCGAGCCAGACCACCCAGATGGTGATGGCCGAGACGCTGAAGAACAGCAGCGTGAACCAGTCGATCATCGCGGTGATGCCGCGCCTGAGCGTGGGCAGGGCGAAGGCGGCGAGTGCCGCGAAGGCGGGCAGGCCCTGCAGCAGCGCGCGATCCCCCGGGTGCGTGGTGAACGTGGCCGCGAGCGCGACCAGCATGAACCAGAGCGGCAGCCACAGGTGCAGCGGCCAGGGGCGCGAGCCGATCTGGCGGCGCCAGTTCCACAGCGCCCAGAGCGTGAGCGGCCAGGTCGGCCAGCTGAACCAGACGAGCAGGCGCAGCAGGCTGCTCCAGTCCCTGGCCTCTTCGAGCGTGGTGATGCGCCAGCGCCAGAGATCGAGCCGCCACGCGAGCAGCGCGGTAGCCAGCGCCAGCACCAGCACGACGGCCGCGCCGCGCCGGGGTGCGTGGCGCGCCTCTTCGGGGGCGCTCAGCCAGAGCACGGCCGCGCCGCCGAGCCCGAGCAGCAGCGCCACCGTCGGCGCGCCGCTCAGGGCCAGGCACAGCAGGCCGGCCGCGGCGGTGCCGGCCGAGCGCACGGGGCGCGCGGCCGTCGCCGCCAGGGCGTGGAACAGCAGGGCGGTGCCCAGCAGCTGCGTCAGGTGGCTGGTCGTCTCGTGCGAGAACTGCGCCAGTCCGAGCGAAGCGAGCAGCGCGAGCAGCGCGCCGTCCGCGATGGCGCGGGCGTAGTCGCGCGGCTGGGCTTCGCCGCCGAAGGCGAAGGCCACGGGCTGCGCCAGCGGCCCGGTCGCCAGGTGGTACACCGCCCACCAGGTGGCGCCGAGCGCCAGCGCCAGCATGCCGACGAAGGGCAGGCGGCTGGCCAGCTCGGCCGGCAGCCAGCCATCGCCCAGGCGCATCGCCCAGGCGCCCAGCCAGTACGGCAGCAGGCCGTCGGTGTCGGGCGGCTGCCCGGCGAGCAGGGGCGCAGACCACGGGGTGTGCCCCAGCGCCAGTTCGCGCATGAAGCCGAAGGCCGCCATGTCGTCGCCACGCCAGGGGTCGAGGCCGACGAAGCCCGGCACCACGTAGGCCAGGCACAGCAGCAGCAGCGCCCAGCGCGGCAGGGGCCGCACGGCGTTCTGCGCGACGATGGCGGGGGTGGTGCGGATCACGGGGCGGGTCGGCGAAGGGGCGGGGCGGGCGTCGAAGCGTCAACAAAAAAGGCAGCCGGGGGGCCGGGCTGCCTTCGTGCGCCAGGGCGGTATGCCCACTGAACGCCAGTTGCGGGTGGCGGGCTTACTTGGCGGCGCCGCGCCCGAAGCGGTTGCGGAACTTCTCCACGCGGCCGCCCATGTTGTCCACCGACTTCTGCGTGCCGGTGTAGAAGGGGTGCGACTCGCTCGACGTGTCGAGCTTGTACAGCGGGTATTCCTTGCCTTCGAAGGTGTCGGTCTCGCGCGTGTTCACGCACGAGCGGGTGACGATCTTGAAGCCGTTGGAGAGGTCCACGAACAGCACTTCGCGGTAGTCGGGGTGGATGCCTTCTTTCATGGGTTCTTCCTTGGTGTCGGCGGCAGCCGCGCCGGCCAGTCCGGCGTACTTTCCGCAAATAAGCCGAGCATTATCGCATAGCGGGCGCCCCGCCGTGCCTCAGGCCATCCCGCCCAGGGTCCGGCGAAAGCGCCGCAGCGAGAGCGCGAACAGCGCTGCGCCGATGACCGCCAGCGCCAGGAACTGCGGCCACACCACCGCGAGGCCCGCGCCGCGGTAGAGGATGGCCTGGCCGAGCTCGACGAAGTGCGTGGTGGGCGCGGCCAGCATCAGGTCGCGCACCGCCTCGGGCATGCTCTCGCGCGGGGTGGTGCCGCCCGAGAGCATCTGCAGCGGCAGCACCGCCAGCACCATCAGCAGCCCGAACTGCGGCATGGAGCGCGCCATGGTCGCCATGAAGATGCCCATCGACGTGGTGGCGAACAGGTGCAGCGCCGCGCCCGCGAGGAACAGCGCGCGCGAGCCCTCGATGGGCACGGCGAGCGCCCCCTGCACCACCAGCAGCAGCGACGCGGCGGCCGCGGCCAGCACCACCAGCGCCATGGACCAGACCTTGGCCAGCATGATCTCGGCCGGCGTGACAGGCATGACCAGCAGGTGCTCCACCGTGCCGTGCTCGCGCTCGCGGATCAGCGCCGCGCCGGTGAGGATGATGGAGAGCATGGTCACGTTGTTGATGATCTGCATCAGGCTGCCGAACCAGGCCTTGTCCAGCGCCGGGTTGAAGCGCATGCGCAGCGCCAGGTCCACGGCCGGCCCGCCCGCGCCGCGGTAGCGCTGCACGAACTCCTGCACCTCGGCCAGCGCGATCTGCTGCACGTAGCCGCTGCCGCTGAAGGCCTGGCTCATGCGCGTGGCGTCCACGTTGAGCTGCACCTGGGCGGCCTTGCCGGCGAGCACGTCGCGCTGGAAGTGCGGCGGGATGTCGAGCACGAAGGTGTAGCGGCCCGCGTCCATGCCCGCGTCCATCTCGCGCGCGCCGATCAGCTCGGGCGTCTTGAAGTGCGGCGGGTAGAACGCGCCCGCGATGCGCCGCGAGAGCTGCGAGCCGTCCTCGTCGACGATGGCGATGGGCGCGTTGTGCAGCGTCTCGGGCAGGGCCTTGGCCGCGGTGTAGACCGAGAGGGTGAACACGTAGACGATGAGCACCAGCATGGCCGGGTCGCGCCACAGGCTCCACAGCTCCTTGACGCCCAGGCGGTAGATGTTGAGCAGGTGCCGGCGCATCACTTCTCCTGCTTCTTCAGGAGGGCGATGGCCGCCAGCACGATGACCGGCACCGAGGCGGCGAGCGCCAGCAGCGGCTGCTTGAGGTCGCCGAAGCCCAGCGCCTTGTTGAACACGCCCCGGCTGATGGTGAACATGTGCGTGGCCGGGTAGATCTCGCCCACCAGGCGGGCGCCGCCCGCGAGCGAGGAGACCGGATCCATCATCCCCGAGAACTGCACGGCCGGGATCAGCGTGCCGATCATGGCGAAGAACATGGCCGCGATCTGGCTGTTGGTGACGCTGCTGGCCAGCAGCCCCATGCCCGTGGCGGCGACGGCGTAGAGCAGCGCGGCCAGCAGCAGCGTGGCGAAGCTGCCGGTGACGGGCACGCCGAAGACGGTGACGGCCATCGCGCTCATGAGCAGGAAGTTCAGCAGCGCCAGCAGCACGTAGGGCAGCTGCTTGCCCAGCAGGAACTCGGTGCGCGTGACGGGGGTGGCGTAGAGGTTGAGGATGGAGCCCATCTCCTTTTCGCGCACCACCGCCAGCGCGGTGAGCATGGCCGGCAGCATGAGCAGCAGCAGCGGGATCACGGCCGGCACCATCGCGGGCAGGCTGCGCACGTCGGGGTTGTAGCGAAAGCGCGTCTCGATGCTGACGCCCGGCGCGGCCTGCTGTCCCGTGCGCTCGCGCAGCTGCGTGGCCAGCCAGTGCTGGTGCACGCCCTGGACGTAGCCCTGCACCGTCTCGGCGCGCATGGGCATGGCGCCGTCGACCCAGGCGCCGATCTGCGCCGCGCGCCCGCGCAGCACGTCGCGCCCGAAGCCGGGCGGGATCTCGATGGCCAGCGACAGCTCGCCGCTCCGCATGCGCCGGTCGAGCTCGGGGTAGTCGGCGATGGGCGGGCGCTCGGTGAAGTAGCGCGAGCCCGAGAGCGCGTTGACGTAGCCCTGGCTCACCGTGGTCTGGTCGCGGTCGAGCACGGCGAAGCGCAGGTTCTCCACGTCCATGCTGGAGCCGAAGCCGATCACCAGCAGCAGGATCAGCGAGCCGGCCAGCGCCAGCGTGGCGCGCACCGGGTCGCGGCGCAGCTCCAGCGCCTCGCGCCAGGTGTAGCTCAGCAGGCGCCGCAGGCTGAAACCGCGGTGGTCTGCAGCTTCTGTTCCAGGAGCTTCTTGCGCTTGATCCACAATGGTTTCAGATGGTTTTGTATCTGAAACTGGCTCAGATCGTGCGCTGGCAGCTCCTCTTTCAGATGTGCCGGCCGCTTCCAGCAAGTAGCCGATGAAGGCCTCCTCCAGCGTCGCCGCGCCGCGTTTGGCGACCAGCGCGGCGGGCGCGTCGCTGTCGAGCACGCGGCCGGCGTGCATCATCGACATGCGGTCGCAGCGCTCGGCCTCGTTCATGAAGTGGGTGGAGATGAAGATGGTCACCCGGTCGCGGCGCGACAGCTCCACCAGCAGGCGCCAGAACGCGTCGCGCGCCACCGGGTCGACGCCCGAGGTCGGCTCGTCCAGGATCAGCAGCTCGGGCCGGTGCACCATGGCCACGGCCAGCGACAGGCGCTGGCGCATGCCCAGCGGCAGGCGTGCGGGCAGCTCGGCGCGGGCCTGCTCCAGGCCGAAGCGCTGCAGCATCTCGGCCGCGCGCGCGCTCACCTCGCCCTCGGGCACGTGGAAGAGGCGCGCGTGCAGCGCCAGGTTCTGCTCCACCGTCAGCTCGCCGTAGAGCGAGAACGCCTGCGACATGTAGCCCACGCGCCGGCGCGTGGCCATGTCGTGCGGGTCTACCTCCCGGCCGAACAGCCACGCGCGGCCGCTGCTCGCGGGCAGCAGGCCGGTGAGCATCTTCATGGTGGTGGTCTTGCCGCAGCCGTTGGAGCCGAGGAAGCCGAAGATCTCGCCGCGCCGGATGCGCAGGTCCACGCCGTCGACCGCCACGAAGTCGCCGAAGCGCATGGTCAGGCCCTCGGCCTCGATGGCGATGTCGGTGTCGTCGGCCGCGAGCGGCGGGATCACCACGCTCGCGTGGCCGCGCCTCTTCGCCTCGGGCAGCAGCGCGATGAAGGCGGCTTCGAGCGACGGGGCCCCGGTGCGCGCCAGCAGCTCGGCCGGCGTGCCGGTGGCGAGCAGCGCGCCGTCGTCCATCGCCACCAGCCAGTCGAAGCGCTGGGCCTCGTCCATGTAGGCGGTGGCGGCCAGCACGCTCACCTGCGGGCGCGCCGCGCGGATGCCGGCGATCAGGTCCCAGAACTGCGCGCGGGCGAGCGGGTCGACGCCGGTCGTGGGCTCGTCCAGGATCAGCAGGTCGGGGTCGTGGATCAGCGCGCAGCACAGGCCGAGCTTCTGCTTCATGCCGCCCGAGAGCTGGCCCACGGGCCGCGCCAGGAAGGGGTGCAGCCCGGTGCTGCGCGTGAGCGCGTCGATGCGCGCACGCCGCTCGGCCGCGCCGTGGCCGAACAGGCGGGCGAAGAACTGCAGGTTCTCCTCGACCGACAGCGTGGGGTAGAGGTTGCGCCCCAGGCCCTGCGGCATGTAGGCGATGCGCGGGCAGGCGCGGTCGCGGTGCCGGCGGCTCGCCATGTCGCCGCCCAGCACCTCGATGCTGCCTTCCTGCATGGCGCGCGCGCCGGCGGCCAGCGCCAGCAGGCTGGACTTGCCCACGCCGTCGGGCCCGATCAGGCCGGCCATGCAGCCCGGCGGCACGTCCAGCGCCACGCCGCGCAGGGCCTGGGTCTGGCCGTAGCGCAGGTGCACGCCGCGCAGCCGGATGACGGGGTGCATGCTCAGCCGCCGGTCTTGGCCTGCAGGTGCGCCGGCCAGTCGCGGCTGGGGTCCAGCCGGATCCAGGCCTGGCCCGGCAGGCCGGTCTTGACCTGCTCGATGTGCTGGCGCAGCAGCTCGGGCGCGATGCGCGCCTTCACGCGGAACATGAGCTTTTGCCGCTCGCTCGCCGTCTCCACCGTCTTGGGCGTGAACTGCGCCGTGCTGGCGACGAAGGAGACGGTGGCCGGGATCACGTACTGCGGCGCGGCGTCGAGCACGATGCGCACCTCGCTGCCCAGCGCCACGCGGCCGGCCACGGTCTCGGGCAGGAAGAAGCCCATGTACACATCGCTCAGGTCCACCAGGTTGAGCACCTTGCCGCCGCCGGCCAGCACCTCGCCGGGCTGGGCCAGCAGCAGCTGCACGCGGCCGTCGCGCGGGGCGGCGAGCTGGCTGTCGTCCAGGTCGGCGGTGATGCGCTGCACCGTGGCCTCGGCGGCGCGCACGGCCGCCTGCGCGCTGTCCACCTGCGTGCGCGCCGCCTCGATGGCCGAGCGCGCCGCCTGCGCCTGCGCCTGCGCGGCCTTCAGGGCGGCCTGCATGCCGCGCTCGCGCGCGCGGTTGTCATCGAGCTCCTGCAGCGGCATGGCGCCCTGGTGCGCCAGCGCCTCGGAGCGCACGCTGCGCCGCTGCGCGGCGTCCAGGTCGGCCTCGCGCTGCACGATCTGCGCCTGCGCGGCGGCGTATTCGCTCTCGCGCAGCGCCACCTGCGCGCGCGCCGCCGCCACGGCCTGGCGCGCCTGCTCGCGCCCGGCCTCGGCCTCGCGGCGCTGGGCCAGCAGGCTGTCGACCTGCATGCGCGCCAGCGGCTGGCCGGCCTGCACGAAGTCGCCCTCGCGCACCAGGATCTCGGCCACGCGGCCGGCGTACTTGGTGGCCACGTCGATCTCGGTGGCCTCGATGCGGCCGTTGCCGCCCACCAGGCCGTCGTTCTGCCGCGCGGCGTTCCATTGCTGCCACGCATAGGCGCCGAGCACGGCCACCGCGGCCAGCGCCGCCGCCACGGCGGCGGCTTTTTTCCAGGGGGAGGAAGGCTGTGTCATGTCCGCTCCAGTATGCGGGCAGGGGGCCGGGGGGCGCCTTGATCCGAGTCAAAAACAAAGCCCCGCCGGAGGCGGGGCTTGCGTGTGCGAGCCGGGGGGAAGGCGCTGCTCAGCCGCCGCGGCGCATCGCTTCGAAGAAGTCGACGTTGCTCTTGGTCTCGCGCATCTTCTTGATCATCAGCTCCATCGACTCGATCTCGTCCATGTTGTACATGAACTGGCGCAGGATGCGGGTCTTCTGCAGCACCTCGGGCGCCAGCAGCAGCTCCTCGCGGCGCGTGCCGCTCTTGTTGAGCTCGATCGCCGGGAACACGCGCTTCTCGTACAGGCGCCGGTTCAGGTGCAG
>CAUJJP010000214.1 GCA_963205525.1 Pseudomonadota bacterium
GGCGCTGCCAGACGGGTGCGGCGCGCAGCAACTCGTCGCCACGCGCGGCCATCAGCAGGCCCGGCTGCGCCTGCGCGCCGGCCTGGAACTCGCCCAGTACCGCAGCCAGCAGCTCCAGGGTGGCCGGATCGGCGAAATGCAGGTCGTCCAGCGCCAGACCGTGCAGCCGGGCGGGTGCATCCGGCGCGTCCGGCGCGTCCGGCTCTTGCGGCGCGGACCAGGCCTGCAAGGCCTGCTGCACAGCGCGCTGCAGGCGCAGCGCGCTGAAGGGCTCGGCGTCCGCCAGGCCGAAGCCCGGCACCAGGCGCGCCAGCTCGCCCGCCACCCAGGCGGGCGTCGGCTGACCAAGGCGCAGCCGCAGGCGGTCCAGCAGCCGCGCCAGGGTGGTGTAGGGCAGATCGGCGTCGCCCGGCCGCGCGCCGACCACCAGCCAGCCGCCGCGCGCCGCCGCCAGGTCACCGAGGAGCCGGGTCTTGCCGATGCCGGCCTCGCCGCTGAGCAGCACCGGGCGGCCGTCGTCCAGCGCCTGCACGGCGGCCTGCCAGGCGGGCTCGCGTCCGACCAGGCGCGGCGGGTGGACAGGCGGCGGCGGCCGTCCGGTCGGGCTGCGCGCGGCCGCATCTGGCAGGCCCTCGCCACGCACGCGCCGCAGCAAGGCCTCGGTCTCGGGTGCGGGCCGCACGCCCAGCGCCTGCTCCAGCTGGCGGCTGCATTCGGCGTAGGCCGCCAGCGCCGCGTCGCGGTCGCCCAGCCTGTGGTGCAGCTCGATGAGCCGGCGGTGCGCGAGTTCGTCGCCCGGGTGGGCGGCGACCAGGCGCCGCAGCAGGGCCAGCGCCACCGCGGCCTGGCCCTCGGCCCAGGCGCGCGGGGCGCAGCGGTGCATGGCCTCCTGCAGGCGCCGCTCCCAGTGCCGGCGCCACCGCGCCAGGCGCTCGGCAAGCTCGCCGTCGGTGGGCGGCTGCACGCCGTCGAGCAGCGGCGCGCGCAACGCCGCAGGGTCGGCCAGGAGGGCGATGTCGAGCTCGGCGTCGCAGGCCGCGAGCTCGTGCTGCACATCGGCGTCGAGCGCGAGCGGGGCGTCGGCGCCGTCGGCGAACAGTCTGCCGGCGGTGCGGCGCCGCAGCTGGTGCAGGCGCTGGCGCAGATTGCCCGCCGCCTGCGCGTGGTCCGGCCACAGCAGGGCCGCGATCCTGCTGCGCGGCTGCGGCCCCTCGATCGCCAGCAGCGCCAGTAGCAAGGCTTCGTTGCGGCCCAGCGCGTGAGCCCGGTCCGGCCCGGCGCCGCTGTGCAGTTGGGGACGACCCAGCAGGCGCAGTCGCAACGCCGAGCGGCCCGCGCCCAGGCCCGCTCCCGCGATACGCAATGGTTCGTTCACCGGCAGTGCCTCCAATGCCGCATCGGTCACCTTGCCGCGCAACACGCCGGCCGGCAACGGTTCCGATGTTCTTGCGCGCCCGAGTATCGGGCCTTCCCCCGTGCCCGGCGCCACCCCACGTTCCGGGTGGCGCGGCTCAGCCTAGATCCGGCAGTTGGACGCGCCCGAGCGGGCTGCGCTGCGGTGCGCTGGCAAGGCGCGACGACGCGGCGGGCTCATGCCCGCGAGGAGGAGCAACACCGCCGGCGCGCCGCAGCGTGGCTCGATCGGGTGCGTAGCGGGTTCACCCATGAAGTGAACGGCGTCGACGCCATAAGTGCTTGAAAACACTGGGGAATCCTGCCCAGAAGAGCGGTCAGCTGCCGGATCTAGGCTCAGTGCTGCACCGGCGCGCCCACCCGCGCGCGCCAGGCGCGGTGGCGCTCGAAGTAGGCCGGACGCAGGCTGCGCCGCCAGCCGCAGGCGTCGGCATGGACGCGCTGCACGGCGGCCAGGATGCGGCTGCGCAGCACGGGCTCCAGCTTCAGTGCGGGGTCGGCGCCGACCACATCGCCGGTGGCGGGACAGCGGGCCAGGCACTCGCAGGCGGGCAGCTCGGCGGCATCGGCGGCCCAGGCCAGGGCCAGCCCCGGTGCCGCTGCCGCCAGCGCCTCCCGGTAGGCCTGCTGGCGCTGGTGCCGGTAGTCGGCCTCGTCCCATTCGTCAGCCTGCACCGGCAGCCGGTCGGCTGCGGCGCGGGCGCGGATCGCGGCGCAGGAGATCAGGATGTGCAGCAGACCGCCGTCCATCGACGTTCAGGGTGCCGATGGGCGGCGCAGAACCATGTTCGCCGCCAGCATAGTCATCACCGTCTGGCCGTGCTGGTTGATGACTTCGATCCAGGACTTGACGACGCCGCGGTCGGGCTTGGAGCGTGAGGCGCGCGCCTCGCGCACCGTCACGCGCACCGACAAGGTGTCGCCGCCGCGCACCGGCGCCGGCCACTGCAGCGACTCCACCCCCGGTGAGGCGATGCTCGAGGGATGCGAGAGGTAGCGCAGCGCGTACAGCCGCATCATCAGCGAACCGGTGTGCCAGCCGCTGGCGATGATGCCGCCGAAGGGGCTGCGCGCCGCCAGTTCGGGGTCGGCGTGCATGGGCTGGGCGTCGAAGCTGCGCCCGAACTCCAGGATCTCGGCCTCGCTGACGGTCACCGTGCCGAGCTCGTGCACCGCACCGGGCAGATAGTCCTCGAACCAGCGCTGTGTCGTCTGCAATGCGTGGGCCGGGTCGTTGGGCTGTATGCCCCGACCGGAGTGGAAGGCCGCCAGCGCCTGCTGGTAGGCCGCCACGTCGGCCGGCGGCACCGGCTCGCCGCATTCGTAGCAGGCGCCGCTCATGCGGTCGAACCAGCGGCAGCCGCAGTGGTTGCAGGCCAGCTCGGGGGCGCCGGCGGGGTTGTCGAAGATCATCGGCGGGCTCCGGGTTCAGCGGCAGGCGCCGAGAAAGGCCAGGCCGAGCGCCTCGAGGAAATCCTCGTAGCCGTCGTCGAGCAGCTGCCGCTTGGGTGCGATGACGTACAGCAGCGTCGTGCCGGCGCGCAACTGCAGCTTCATGGCGCCCAGCGCATTGTCGTTCAGCCGTGCGTGCACCGCGGCCAGCATGCCGGGCGAGGGGACGAAGAGCACGCCAACGCTGCAATCGGCAAAGCCGTGGTAGGCGCGACGG
>CAUJJP010000215.1 GCA_963205525.1 Pseudomonadota bacterium
CCGGGCGTGGGGCAAGGCCGGACGTGCAGTCGTCCCTGCGGACGACTGCGCGCCTGCCGAAGCGCCCGGGCATGCTTGCCCGGGCGTGGGGCAAGGCTGGAAGTGGGTCCGCCTGCGCGGATCTCTACGCCTGCCGAAGCCTCAATCCGCGTCCGGCTTGCCCGCCGCGGCGTCCGCGACCAGGCGGTCGGCGGCGGCGGCGTCCAGGCGGCGGCCGCGCTGCGTCAGCGCATCGGCCAGCGCATCGCCCAGCACGGCGCGCGCCTGGTCGGCGGCGGCGAGGACGGCCTGCAGGTGGCCGTCCTCGACCCCGTCCAGGCGGCCGTCGGCGTCGCGCTGTGCGAGCGTGTGCGCGACCAGCAGTGCGGCCGCGCGCGGCCGGCCGAGCTGCAGCAGCAGCTGCGGCACCGCGTCCGCCAGCAGCGGCAGCGCGCAACAGCACAGCACCGCCAGCGCGCGCGGCAGCTCGCGCAAGGCCTCCTCGTAGCGTCCCAGCGCCTGCAGGCTGCGGATGGCCGACTGCCAGGCATAGGCCGTGTTGAGCGAATCGACGCCGCCGATGCGATCGAGCAGGTCGCGCACCAGCGCCAGTGCCTCCTCGTGGCGGCCGAGCCGGATCAGCGCGGCGGCGACGTTGGTCTCGGCCGCCTGCGCCTGCTGGGCAAAGCCGTGCTCGAGCGCGAGCGCGAGTTCGCGCCGCCGGTGCTCGACCGCGGCTTCGTTGTCGCCGCGCAGGTAGGCGGCGTGCGCCAGCACGCCCTGCAGATTGATAAAGGTCAACGGCAGCCCTATCCGCTCGGCCAGCGGCTCGAGCTCGGCGCACAGCGCCTGCAGGTCCGGCGGTGCGGTCTGGCTGCCGCGCACAATGGCCTGCAGCGCGTTGAACAGGCCCAGCGGCACGTCGAGTTCGCGGAACAGCAGCGCCGAGCGGCGCGCCATGTCCACCGCCCCCGGGCTGCCCCGCATCAGGTGCTGGCGCGCCTGCTCCACGCACCAGTACGCGCGCTCCAGGGGCTGCACGCGCGCATCGTCGACCAGCGGCGCACAGTCGTCGAGCCAGCCCGCGGCCTGCGCGCGCCAGACGCTGAAGGTGGCGGCGCGCGCGATCGTGTGCGTCAGGTGCACCGCCAGCGCGGGGTCGTGGCGCTGCGACCAGGCCACCGCCGCGCGCGCGTTGTCGTGCTCGCGCAGCGCCTGCGGCCGCTGCACCAGGTCGGTCTGGGCGCGGTCGAACCACTCGCCGAGCGTGCGCGCCAGGCGTTCCTGCAGCGCCTCGGCCTCGCCGGCCTCGGCCAGGCGCTGGGCCGCGTACTCGCGCATCGTCTCCAGCAGCCGGTAGCGCGGCCGCTCGCCATCGTCGCCCTTGTCGCCCTCGGCGGCGTCGTCGACGTCGACCAGCGAGTGCTCCACCAGCACCGCCAGGGTGTCGATCAGGGCCCATCGTGCCGGGGCCTCGGCGGACGCAGCTTCGCCCGCCACCGCCACCATGAGATCTAGCGAGAAGCCGCCGCTGAACACCGCTAGCCGACGAAACAGGCGCTGCTCGTCGGCGCCGAGCAGGCCGTGGCTCCAGTCCAGCGCCGCCCTCAGCGTGCGATGGCGGCCTGCGGCGTCTCGGTAGCCGGTGGTCAGGAGGGCGAAGCGCTCGCTCACGAGGGCGTCGCGCACGCCTTGCAGGCCCAGCATGGGCACCCGCGCCGCAGCCATCTCCAGCGCCAGCGGCATGCCGTCCAGGCGCCGGCAGATCTCGTGCACCAGCGGCAGCGCCGCGGGCGGCGCCACGAAGCGGTGGCTCGCGGCACGCACCCGAGCGATGAACAGCGCCGCCGCGCCACTCAGCTCGTCCGGCGCGGCGCCATCCCGGGCCAGCGCCAGCGGCTCGACGCGCAGCACGCGCTCGTCCGCCAGCGCCAGCGGCTGCTGGCTGGTGACGAGCACGCGCAGCGCAGGCCGTGCCGCCAGCAGGCTGGCAACCAGGGCCGCGCTCGCCTCCACCAGGTGCTCGGCGTTGTCCAGCAGCAGCAGCCGCTCACCCAGCGCCGCGGCCAGGCGCGCTGCCTGCAGCTCGGCGGCCGGCGTCGTCAGTTCCAGCGCCTGCGCCAGCGCCGGCAGCACCAGCGCCCCCGCCGCCAGGGGCGCGAGGTCGACCCAGACCGCGCCGGCCGCATGTTCCTGCGCCAGCGTGCGCGCGAGGCTGGTCTTGCCCACCCCCGCCGGCCCGGTGAGGGTGATGCCGCCGGGCTGCGCGAGCGCTGCGTGCAGGCGTTCGAGGTCGGCGTCGCGGCCGATCAGGGCGCGTGCGGGGCCGCCTGTGGAGCTGCCGGCGGGGCTGCTGGCGGGGCTGCTGGCGGGGCCGATCGTGGGTCCGATCGTGGGCCCGTTCGTGGTCCCGCCTGTGCGTGCATCGGCGCCGCGCACGTCTGCCACGACGGGCCCCGGCGTCGCGTCGCCGACCTGCGACTCGTTGGCTGCCGGCTCGATGCGCGCCACGAAACGGTAGCCGCGGCCCGGGATGGTGGCGATGCAGTCGCCGCCCAGCGCGCGCCTCAGGGTCGAGATCTGCACCGTGAGGTTGGCCTCCTCGACCACCAGGCCCGGCCACACCGCGTCCAGCAGCTCGTGCTTGCTGCACAGCGCCCCGGGGCGGCGCAGTAGCGCCAGCAGGAGGTCGAAGGCGCGCGCGCCCAGCGCCACGGGCCGGGCGTCGACCAGCAAGCGGCGCTCGTGCGGCTGGACCTCCGCCGCGCCCCAGCACAAACGTGCCGGCCAGGGTGGATCGGGCGGCAGGGCGGCGGCGACGGGCTGGGACACGGCAGGCGGCCTTCATCGGCTGGCAAGCGGCGCAGCTTAGCAGCGCTGGCGCACGACGGTGTGCTGCCGGGCCGGGACCCCTTGCGGCGCGAACTGCGCGTGCCATCCCTGGGACAAACCCGAAGTTCGGGCGACCGGATCGCGACCAGCGCTCAAGCCCGGCCCGCGCTCGCCGATAGCGTTGCCACACACCCCTGCCACGAACCCAGCCACGCACAAGGCCATCCATGATCAAGCTGTCTGCTTCCAGCATCCGCACCCGGCTCATCACGGCGGTCTCCGTGGTCTGCGTCTGCCTGGCCGCCACCGCGGTTTTCAGCCAGTGGTCGGCGCGGCGCAACATCGCCACCACCGAAGCCCTCTTCGACCGTGCCAACGCCGCCACCCAGGAAGGCCTGAGCCTGCGCGCCTCGGTGGGCGAGCTCAGAAGGCTGGAGGCGGCGGTGATGGCGGTCGGCGCCTCCAACGCCGGCGAGGTGCAGCGCCTGCGCGGCGACTGGAAGAAGGAGGCCGCCGTCATCGAGGAAGCCGCCGGCAAGCTGGCCGACGACGGCGCCGAGCTCGCCGCGCTGGGCAAGGACCTGAGCGCCAACCTCGGCGCCTACATCGCCGGCATCGACCCCATCCTGCAGCAGCTGCAGGACGCGGCGCTGGAAGGCCCGGCCGCGCTCGCCTACGCGGAGGCCGAAGCGCCCAAGGTCAAGGCCCTGATCGCCACCACGGCGGCGATCGTGAAGGCCAAGGAAGACAGCATGGCGGCGATCCGCGCCGAGATGGCGAGCGCCGCCATGGGCCAGGCCTGGCTGCAGCTGGGCGTGATCGGGCTCACGCTGGCGGTCTTCCTGCCGCTCATGCTGCTCACGCTGCGCGCCATCGTGCGCCCGCTGCAGACCGCCGTCAGCGCCGCCCAGCGCATCGCCAGCGGCGACCTCGGCGGCCCGGACCTGGCGCACGGCGCGGCGCAGGACGAGACCGGCCAGCTCCTGCGCGCACTGGCGCAGATGCAGGGCGCGCTCGCGCAGCTGGTGGGCCAGGTGCGTGCGTCTGCCGATTCGATCCAGGTCGCCAGTTCCGAGGTCGCCAGCGGCAACCAGGACCTGAGCCAGCGCACCGAGCTCACCGCGAGCAACCTGCAGCAGGCCGCCAGCTCGATGGAGCAGCTCACCGGCACCGTGGGCCAGAGCGTGGAGTCGGCGCGCCAGGCCAACCAGCTCGCCACCAGCGCGGCCGAGGTTGCCAGCCGCGGCGGCCAGGTGGTGGCCGAGGTGGTGACGACGATGGACGAGATCAACCAGAGCTCGCGCCGCATCGCCGACATCAGCGGCGTGATCGACGGCATCGCCTTCCAGACCAACATCCTGGCGCTGAACGCGGCGGTGGAAGCCGCGCGTGCCGGCGAGCAGGGGCGCGGCTTCGCGGTCGTGGCCGGCGAGGTGCGGTTGCTCGCGCAGCGCAGCGCGGCGGCGGCCAAGGAGATCAAGCAGCTCATAGACGCCAGCGCCGGGCGCGTGCAGCGCGGCGCCGAGCTGGTGGGCAACGCCGGCCGCACCATGCAGGAGATCGTCTCCAGCGTGCAGCGGGTGTCGACCATGATCGGCGAGATCAGCACCGCCGCGGGCGAGCAAAGCGGCGGCATCGGCGAGATCAGCGCCTCGGTCGCGACCCTGGACCAGATGACGCAGCAGAACGCGGCCCTGGTCGAGCAGTCGGCGGCGGCGGCGGAATCGCTGGCGCAGCAGGCCGGCACCCTGACCGCGCTGGTGTCCACCTTCCGGCTGGAAGCCTCGGCCAGCGCGGCCTGAGCGCGGCATAGGCGTAGCGCCGCAGCGCCGCCCCTGCGCGCGCCCTCACGCCGCCGCCCCTGCGCGCACCCTCACGCCGCCGCACATGGCGGCGTACATGGCGGCGCAAGGCCTTGCACGGCCGTGCCTTGCGGCACCATGGATCGCGCCTGACGCGCCGCCGCGCCTGAGGGCGTGCCCGCCATGGTCCAATGCGCGCCGACGGCCCGGGGGCGGGCCGGGAGCGATCAGGACATGCAGGCGCAGGAGTTCATCCGCAAATGGCAGGCCGGCTCGCCCGCGCATGCGCTGAACGAACGCGCCGGCGCGCAATCGCACTTCATCGACCTGTGCCGCGTGCTCGGCGTGGCCGAGCCCGGCGACCCTGACAACTATTGCTTCGAGCGCGGCGTCACCAAGACCGGCAGCGCCGCCCAGCGCACCGACGGCTTTGCCGACGTCTGGCTGCGCGGGCACTTCGGCTGGGAATACAAGGCGCCGGGCAAGAGCCTGGAAGGCGCGCTGCGCCAGCTCATGATGTATGCGCTGCCGCTGGAGAACCCGCCGCTGCTGGTG
>CAUJJP010000216.1 GCA_963205525.1 Pseudomonadota bacterium
TGCCGTCCTACACCTTCGTCTCGACCGCGAACGCGTTCGTGCTGCGGGGTGCGGTGCCGGTGTTCGTCGACGTGCGCTCGGACACCCTGAACATCGACGAGCGACTCATCGAGGCGGCGATCACGCCGCGCACGCGGGCCATCGTGGTGGTGCACTACGCCGGCGTGGCGTGCGATATGCAGGCCATCCTGCAGATCGCCGATGCGCACGAGCTGGCGGTGGTGGAAGACGCAGCGCAGGGCGTGATGTCCAGCTACCGGGGTCGTGCCCTGGGCAGCCTGGGCCACCTGGGCGCCTACAGCTTCCACGAGACCAAGAACATCATCTCCGGCGAAGGCGGGGCGCTGCTGGTGAACGACGCCGCCCACGTCGGCGCGGCCGAGATCGTCTGGCAGAAGGGGACCGACCGACAGCGCTTCTTCCGCGGCGAAGTCGACAAGTACACCTGGCAGCGTACCGGATCCTCGTTCCTGCCGGGTGAAATCGTCGCCGCCTTCCTCAAGGCCCAGCTCGACGAGGCCCAGGGCATCACCGCCGAGCGCCTGCGCGCCTGGGACCGCTACCACGAGCGGCTGCTTCCCCTGGCCGATGCGGGCCTGCTGCGACTGCCCACGATTCCCGAGGGCTGCGTCCACAACGCGCACATGTTCTACGCCATCCTGCCGCCCGCGGTTCGGCGCGACGATCTGCTGCAGGCGCTGCGCGAGGACGGCATCCACTGCCTGTTCCACTACGTGCCGCTGCACAGCGCGCCGGGCGGCCGGGCCGGGCGTGCGCATGGCAGCATGCGCCACACGGACGAGCTTTCGGCGCGCCTGATCCGGCTGCCGATGTGGTTCGGGATCGGGCCGGACGAGCAGGACCACGTGACCGAACGGCTCGCGCTTCACCTGCAGGCGCAACTGGATCGGCTGTCCTCCCATGTCTGAGGCCACCGACACGAGCCGGCAGCGCTTCGACCGCAGGCTTCGCGAAGCCCTGGCGGCCTGCCTCGGCGAGACCGCCGCGCCCGATGCGGTGGATGCACTGGGCGCCGAAGATCGCCAGGCACTCTCGCTGCATGCGAGGATCCTCGGCTGGGAGGCGCCGCAAAGGCTGCTTCAGATGCACGACGCCGCGTGCGCCGCCGTCGGTGGCCAGGGGCATGCCTTCGAAGCCTTGGCGCAGCTCGGGCAGTGGTGCTGGAACCATTCCGACGCGCCGGACAACGCGGTCATCCGCGACATCCTGAAGGCCGCTGTCCTCCATCCCGCTGCCATGGCGGCGGTGGAGGCCACCGCGGTAGGGCTGCGCGCAGGCCTGGACGCGGCGCGGCCGGTGTCGGGCCAGCGGATCGCCTTTCTTGTCAGCAGCCTGGTTCCCGGCGCCGCCACCACCTACGTCATGCGGGCGCTCGCGCCCGACCTGGCGGCCCGGGGCTGGCAGGTGGACCTGGTCGCGACCTCGCCGGCCGACGATTGCGAGCCCGGGATGCGCGCCGAGCTGGACGCCGCCGGTGCGCGCATCCTGCTGCCGCCGGCGGGCACCGATCACGTCGCGCGGGCGCGCTGGATTGCGGCGCGGCTGCAGGAGCGTGCGCCCGCGGCAGTGATTCACTACGTCTGGCCGCACGACTACGTCGGCAAGCTGGTTTGCAACCTGCGGCTGGCGCCGCTGCAGGTCTTCATCAACCACACCTGCGACCAGCCCACGGGCGATTTCGACCTCAAGATCGGCTACTCGGGGGACTATCGCGGGCACCACCTGGCCGAGCGCTACGTCACGCTGCCGAACTGCAGCGTGCGCGCGGCACACGGGCGGCGTGTCCAGCCCTTCGATCGCGCGCAGCTTGGTCTGCCGCCGGATGCGGTCTGGCTGGCCACCTTCAGCCGGCTGGCCAAGTGCGTGGACGAGCCCTTCCTGCGGGCGATGTGCCAGATCCTGAACGCCAACCCCAAGGCCTTGTGGCTGCTCGTGGGTGGCCGCGACCCGGCCTGCGAGGCGCAGATCAACAGCGCCCTGGTGCAGGCGGGCGTGGCCGACCGCGTGGTCTACACCGGCTTCATGCAGGGCGACGACTACTTCCGGCTGCTGCGCACGGTGGACATCTACTGCGACACCATCACCTGGATGGGCGGCCAGACGGTGGCCGACGCGGTGGCCTGCGGACTCCCAGTGGTGTGTTGTGCGCCGCAGGCCACGACGGCCCTCGCGCCGCATGGCAACAACCCGACCGTGCTGGCCAGCGAACTGCTGGCACCGGGGTCGCTGGTTGCCGCCGGCGGCGATGCCCAGGACTACGCGCGCCTGGCACAGGCCTACATCGACGACACGCCGCTGCGTGCCCATGCCGCCGCCATCAACCACGCGAGCGTCGACGACGATGCCTGGCCGGCCTACGTGAGGAAGTTCGACTTCCTGCTGCGCGCCGTCCTGCCACACAAGCTGCGGGGCATGCCCGCGTCGGCGGGAACGGATGGATCGGCGCTGGAGGCCGAGGCCGGCGTCTGATGGGCAGCGGTGAAGCGTCTGCGGCCACCATGGGAGGCATGCCCGAGCGCTGGCGCATCGCCCTCGTCGTCATCGCCCGCGACGAGGCGCCGCGCATCGGCCGCCTGCTGGCCAGCGTGGCGCCCTTCGTCGACGCGATGCACGTGCTGGACACCGGCTCCAGCGACGGCACGCCCGA
>CAUJJP010000217.1 GCA_963205525.1 Pseudomonadota bacterium
AGGCGGCGACCGCGTTCGCAGCGGAGGACGCGCCCTGCGCCACCTGCGCCACCTGTGGCACCTGCGCCAGCTCCGCCGCTGGCGCCGCGGGCGGGACCACGACTGCCGCCGCCTGGGTGGGGGCCGCCTGCGCCACGGCCGCCGAGGCCACCTGCACCGCCTGCACCGCCGGCACCGCCGGCACCGCTTCGGCCGGCACCGGCGTGGCACCGGGCTCGGGCGGCGCCGGTTCGGCGGCGGGCGGCGGCACTGCCTCGTCCTGCGCGGGCGCCGGCCCGGCGTCGGCCAGGGACAGGCTGCGCTGCGGCCACAGCCACACCGCCAGCGCCGCCAGCAGCAGCAGGCCGACGACGATCACGGCCGGCCGCTGCAGCCACCTGGCCGGCAGCGGGTCGGCATGCGTCGGCTTGTCGCGAAACGGGGCGTTCAGCCCCGTCGACACCTGGTCCAGCCCGCGGCCGTCGGCACTGGGCAGCAGGGCGAGGATGGGTGCGGCGTCGACCTTCAGGACGCGGCACATGCTTTGCGCCAGGGCGCGCGCGAAGGTGGCGTCGGGCAAGGCGTCGAGCTGGTCGCGCTCCAGCGCCTCGAGCTTGCGCTGCGGCACCTTGAGCGCCGCCGCCAGCACCGCGATGTGCGTGCCCTGGGCCTCGCGTGCACGGCGCAGGAGTGCGCCCGCGCTCGGCGCCTGGGGCTCGGTGGTCGGCGGCTCAGCCATCGAAGCGGCCTTGTTCGAAGAGCAGCGTCTGCTGACTCTGCGGGAAGCGCTGGCGCAGCTCCTCGCCGAGCGCGCGCACGCCGTCCGGGTTGCCCAGCCGCCGCTCCACCCGCGCCGCCAGCCACAGGGTCTGCGCGTTGGAGCTCGTCGGCTGCGCGTTCACGCGCTTCAGATAGGCCCGGGCGCGCTCGTACTCGCCCAGGCCGTACAAGACCTCGGCCAGGTTGAAGGCGGTTCCGGGGTTGCCGGGGTCGAGCTCGTAGGAGCGCGTCAGCGCCGCCTCGGCCGCCGCCGCGCGGCCGGAGCGCGCCAGGCACACGCCCTTGGCCAGCAGCGAGCGCGCGCGGTCGGCGTAGCGCGGCTGCGCGATCGCGGCGTCGAACTGGGCGAATGACTCGTCCCAGCGCTGCTGCTGGCACAGATACCAGCCGTAGTTGTGGTGCACGTCGGCGTCGTTCGGATCGATCTGCAGGGCGCGCCGGAAGCTCTCGTCGGCGAGCTGGGGCCGGTCCAGGCCGGCGTAGATCAGGCCGCGCAAGGCGTGCGCGTCGGCGTTGTCCGGGCGCGCGGCGATCGCCTGCTTGACCTCGTCGAGCGCGGTCTCGAGCTGGCCGCGCCCGTAGTAGCCGGCCGCGAGCTCCAGCCGCAGCCGCGCGCGCCGGTCGTCGTCGGTCATGTCGGAGGCGGTGCGCACCTCGTCCGCCGCGGGCGAGGTGGCACAGCCCGAGGCCAGCGCAGCCAGCACGGCCAGCACGAGGGCGGCCACGGGCAGCCACGGCGGCGCCAGGCGCGAGCGCATCAGTGGGCCGCTCCGGCCGGCTTGATCGCCACCACCCGCCGCGCCGCCATGCGCTCGCGCGCGTTGGTGCGGTCGGCCACCTCGCCGGCGAGCTGGCCGCAGGCGGCGTCGATGTCGTCGCCACGCGTCTTGCGTATCGTGGTCACGAAGCCGGCCTCCTGCAGCACGCGCGCGAATCCGCGCACGCGCTCGGGCGGCGAACGGCGCAGCCCGGAGGCCGGGAAGGGGTTGAAGGGGATGAGGTTGAACTTGGCAGGCACGCGCTCGCGCCGCATCAGCGCCACCAGCGCCTGCGCCTGCGCATCGCTGTCGTTCGCGCCGTCGAGCATGCAGTACTCGAACATGATGAAGTCGCGCGGCGCGCGCCCCATGTAGTCGCGGCAGGCCGCCATCAGCTCGGCGATCGGATATTTGCGGTTCAGCGGCACCAGCGCGTCGCGCAGCGCGTCGTCCGGCGCGTGCAGCGAGACCGCGAGCGCCACCGGGCAGTCTTCGCGCAGGCGCGCGATCATCGGCACCACACCGCTGGTGGACACCGTGACGCGCCGCCGCGACAGGCCGTAGGCGTGGTCGTCGAGCATCACGCGCAGCGCCGGCAGCAGCGCGGCGTAGTTCTGCAGCGGCTCGCCCATGCCCATCATGACCACGTTGTCGATCACGCGCTCGGTCGGCGCCAGGCCGAGCCGGGCGTGCAGCTGGTGCTCGGCATGCCAGAGCTGGGCCAGGATCTCGGCCGTCGACAGGTTGCGGCTGAAGCCCTGGTGGCCGGTGGAGCAGAAACGGCAGCCGACCGCACAGCCGGCCTGCGAGGACACGCACAGGGTGCCGCGGTCCTCCTCCGGGATGTAGACCGTCTCCACCGCGTTGCCGCCGCCGACGTCGAACAGCCACTTTACGGTGCCGTCGGCCGAGCGATGCTCGGAGATCACGCGCAGGCCGCGCAGCTCGGCGACGTCGGCGAGCTTGTGGCGCAGGCTCTTGGCGAGGTCGGACATGGCGTCGAAGTCCGACGCCCCCTTCTGGTGGATCCAGCGGAACAGCTGCAGCGCACGGAAGCGCTTCTCGCCCAGGCTTTCGCAGTAGGCGGTCAGGCCCTCGAGGTCGAAGTCGAGCAGGTTGACCGCCATCGCCCTGTTCAGCGCGAGTAGACGTTCATCCCCGGGAAGAAGAACGCCACTTCCACCGCTGCCGTTTCCGCGGCGTCGGAGCCGTGCACCGCGTTGGCGTCGATGCTGTCGGCGAAGTCGGCGCGTATCGTGCCCTTGTCGGCCTTCTTGGGGTCGGTGGCGCCCATCAGCTCGCGGTTCTTGGCGATCGCGTTCTCGCCTTCCAGGGCCTGGATCATGACCGGGCCGCTGATCATGAACTCGACCAGGTCCTTGAAGAAGGGGCGCGCCTTGTGCACCGCATAGAAGGCCTCGGCCTCGCCGCGCGACAGATGCACCATCTTCGCCGCGACGACCTTCAGGCCGGCGCCCTCGAAGCGGGCATAGATCTGTCCGATCACGTTCTTCGCCACCGCATCGGGCTTGATGATCGACAGCGTGCGTTCAACGGCCATGAAAAGCTCTCCTGAAATCAATGACTTGGCAAAACATCACATTGTAGCGTGCAGCCCCCGCGCCGACGCCCGGCGCGGCACCCGCCGCGCGCGCCTGGCCGGCGGCGTTCAGCGGCCCCGGCCGCGATTGCCACCGCGGCCACCACCACCACCACCACCACCACCGCCGCCACCACCGCCACGTCGTCCGCCGCCGGCCATCTTGCGGTGGAAGGCGTCGGCACCGATGTAGCCGACCGAAGTCTGCATGGGATCGGGCTGACCGTCGGCCGAGCGCGGCCCATGTGCCTTGCGCCCGCCCAGCGGCTGCGCCTTCTGCACGAAGCGCCGGTCGTAGGTCTGCTGCAGCGGGTTCGGGATCGGGGCGTCGTCCGACAGCTCGCGGCGCCCCTTGTTGCGCTGCATCTGGGTCTTGTCGTAGGTCTGTTGCAGCGGGTTCGGGATCGGGCCGTCGAAGTCGTCGCCATCCTCCCGGTCCTCACGCAAGCCGCGCGGCTCACGCTGATCGCGACCCCCGCGGTCCTCGTGGCGGTCGCGGCGTCCCTGCTCGCGCCCCGGACGCCGCTCGCCGCCCTGGCGGGCCGCCGGCGCCGCGCCCTCGGCGCGCGCACCGGTGCGGGCCTCCCCACGCTCTCCACGCTCCCCACGCTCTCCACGTTCAGCGCCCTCGCCGCGCCCACGATCCTTGCGTCGGTTGCGCCGGCCGCGGCCTTCATCCTCGTCCTCGCGCGGCTGCACCGGCGCCGCGGTGAGGCGCCGCAGCGTCTTCAGATCCGACTCGGAGAGGTCGACCCAGACCCCGCGCTTGAGCCCGCGCGGCAGCACGATGGAGCCGTAGCGGATGCGGATGAGGCGGCTGACGACGTGGCCCACGGCCTCGAACATGCGCCGCACCTCGCGGTTGCGACCTTCGGTGATGACGACCCGGTACCAGTGGTTGGCGCCCTCGCCGCCGCCGTCCTCGATGCTCTTGAAGGCGGCGCGCTGGCCGTCGATCTCGACCCCTTCGAGCAGGCGCTGGCGCGCCTCCTCGGCGAGCACGCCGAGCGAGCGCACCGCGGACTCGCGCTCGACGCCGAAACGCGGGTGCATGAGCTGGTTCGCCAGGTCGCCCGAGTTGGTGAACAGCAGCAGGCCTTCGGTGTTGATGTCCAGGCGTCCGACCGACTGCCACTTGCCCTGCGCCAGCCTGGGCAGGCGCCGGAACACCGTGGGGCGCTGCTGCGGGTCGTCGAGGCTGACGACCTCGCCCGCCGGCTTGTGGTAGGCCAGCACGCGTGCGCGCGGCGGCTGGATGCGCACCCTGACCGGACGTCCGTCGACCTGGATGCGGTCACCGAAGGAGATGCGCTGGCCGGTGTGCGCGGCCTCGCCGTTCACCGTCACCCGGCCGTCGGCGATCATCTGCTCCAGGTCGCGCCGCGACCCGACGCCGGCCTGCGCCAGCACTTTGTGCAGCTTGGGCGCGTCGGCCTCGGGCGCCAGCACCCGGCGCGGCGCCCCGGCGTCGTCGCTCGCCGCCCCCGGGTCTTCGTCGGCGCCGCCGCCGTCCTCGGCAGCGGCATCGGCGCCGTCTTCGCCGCGCTCGGCGAAGGCCTCGGTCACCTCATGAGCTTCGACGGCAGCGGTGCTGTCCGTCAGCGCCTGGGCGTCTGGCGCACCGGCCGCATCGTCGGCGTCGAAGGCGCCCGAGACGACGTCGGCAAAGCACTCGCCCACGCGCTGCGGCGTGGCCGCCGCCGCCGACTCGGGCAGCGGCGCAGCGCCCTCGCCCGCGGCCTCGCCTGCAGCCTCGCCTTCGCCGCGCCGCCGACCCCGGCGCCGGTTGCGCCGCCGACCCTCCCGCGGCTGCGCATCATCACCGGCGCCCTCGCTGCCGTCCTCGTTGCCACCGTCGTCGCCGCCTTGCGCGCCGCGCTCGTCATCGACGCGCCGCTCGGAAGCCGATGGCGCCGCATCCTGCATGGGCGCGGGCTCGGCGACGGCCGTCGGCGCCCGTACCGGCTCGGCGTCGACGGCGGCTGTCGCTGCACCAGCGGCTGGCACCTCGGCTGGCACCTCCGCGGGCATCTCGGACGGCGCATCGGCCGCGACATCGGCCGCGACAACGGCCGTCTTTCGGCGCGGCGCACGGCGCTTGCGTGCCGGCGCTGCGGCGGCATCGGTGCTGGCCTGGGTGTCGGGCGCCAGTGCGGCCGACTCGGGGGCGGTCTCGGGGGCGGGGCTGTGGTCGTCGCTGGGCATCATGGTGGCGTCTCTGTGTCGGTCGTGGCGGCAGCGGCCGAAGGTGCTGCGCTGGTTTCGTCGGCGCTGTCAGCGTCGCCGGCTTCGTCGGTGGCGTTGTTGTCGTCGGCGTGATCCGTGTCCGCAGGCTCGCCGTCCAGCGGCAGCAAGGCCTGGTCGCCGACCTTCGGCGCGGACGGCTCCTGCGCCGCCAGCAGCTCGGCAGCGGCGGCAATGCCGCCCGCGGCCTGCAGCGGCGGAAGCTGAGAGAGGCTGTGCAATCCCAGGTCGTCAAGGAACTGCGCCGTGGTGGCGTACAGCGCGGGGCGGCCCGGCGTCTCGCGGTAGCCGATGGCCTCTATCCAGCCGCGGTCCTCGAGCTGCTTGACGATCTGGCTGCCCACCGTGACGCCGCGGATGTCCTCGATGTCGCCGCGCGTCACCGGCTGCCGGTAGGCGACGATGGCCAGGGTCTCCAGCACCGCGCGCGAATAGCGCGGTGGCTTCTCCGGATGCAGCCGTTCCAGGTAGACGTGCATCTCCGGCCGACTCTGGAAGCGCCAGCCCGAGGCCAGCGTGACCAGCTCGACGCCGCGTCCGGCCCAGTCGGCCGCGATCTCGTCGAGCAGGCCGCGCAGGGTGTCGGCGCCGACCTGGTCGTCAAACAACTGCCTGAGCTCGCGCAAAGGCAGCGGATTGGACGCACAGATGAGCGCGGTCTCCAGGACGCGTTTCGCATCCGATGTGTTCATGCCAGTCCAGGTCCAGGGGGCGTGTCGACGCGCAAGGCTGTGGCGCTCGACTCGACCGGGCGGGTGGAAGCCGGGCTACCCGGGCGCAATCCACCGGCGGGGGTGTGGGCTCAGACTCCTGCGCGACACACGGTCTCTCGCGGGCGCCCGGCACTCGGCAACGGGCTTGCGGCTCACACCTCTCGTCAGGCGCTCATTCTAGCGCCTCGGGCGCGCCCAGTGCATGCCAGGCGGCGGCGAAGTCGGGCGGCGGCGCGCAGCTCACGGCCAGCGGCGTACCGTGCACCGGATGGTCCAGCGCCAGCCGCCAGGCGTGCAGGCCCTGGCGCTGCAGGCCGAGCGCAGGTCGCCCGCCGTACAAGGCATCGGCCACCAGCGGATGGCCGCGCTGCGCGAGGTGGACCCGGATCTGGTGCGTGCGCCCGGTGTGCAGGGCACAGCGCAGGGCGCTGAAGCCGTCGGCGCTGACCAGCGCCTGCACGTCGGTGCGCGCCGGCTTGCCGCCTGCCACCACCGCCATGCGCAGGCGCGACACCGGGTCGCGCCCGATCGGCGCCTCGATGCTGAAGGGCGCGCCGTCGAGCACACCGTGCGCGATCGCCAGGTAGCGGCGCTGCACGCGCCGCTCGGCGATCGCACGCACCAGCGCCGTCACCGCCTGCAGCGTCTTGCCGACCAGCATCACGCCCGAGGTGTCCTTGTCCAGCCGGTGCACGATGCCGGCGCGCGGCAGCCGCGCCGCCTCGGCGTGGCGCGCCAGCAGGCCGTTGAGCAGGGTGCCGGACCAGTGGCCCGCCGCCGGGTGCACGACCAGCCCGGCCGGCTTGTCCAGCACCAGCAGGTGCTCGTCCTCCCACAAGGCCTGGATCGCCATCGGCTGCGGGTGGAAGGCGCGGCTCTCGTCGGTGGGCATGAGCTCGACCGCCAGCTCCTGGCCGACGCGCAGCTTGCGCGCGCGCAGCGTGGCCGGCACGCCGTCCAGCCGCACGTGGCCGCGCTCGACCAGCGCCTGCAGCCAGGTGCGCGAGAACTCAGGCACCCGCGCCGCCAGCACCTTGTCCAGGCGCTGGCCGTGCTCGGCCGCCGTCACCGGCGCGCTGCGCTGCTCGGGTACGTCGCGCAGGTCCTCGGGCTCGTGCGCCGGATCGGTCGCGTCGGCGGGGCCGCCCGGGGGTGCCTCCCTATAATCCATGGCTGCATTGTCCGCGAGCGCCGCCCGGCGCGCCTTCGTCGCCCATGAGTCTGCGCCCGTACTTGCACGCCTGGCCCGCTGCGGCAGCCCTGGCCTGCACCCTGCTGCTCACCGCCTGCGCCGGCGGCTCCAAGCGCCCCGGCGAGCAGACCGCCGAGGAAGCCTACGCCGAGGCGCGCAGCGACCTCGACAACGGCGCCTACGACGCCGCGATCCGCAACCTCGCGCGCGTGGAGGCCCTCGGCGGCGGCACCCTGATCTCGCAGCAGGCGCTGCTGGACAAGGCCTACGCGCAATGGCGTTCCGGCGAGCGCGAGGACGCGATCGCGACCCTGGACCGCTTCATCAAGTTCCACCCCTCCAGCCCGGCCTACGACTACGCGCTGTACCTGCGCGGCCTGGTCAATTTCAACGACGACCTCGGGCTGCTGGGCAAGATTTCGCGCCAGGACCTGTCCGAGCGCGACCAGCAGGCCTCGCGCGACGCCTACCAGTCGTTCAAGCTGCTCACCGACCAGTTTCCCGACTCCAAGTACAGCGCCGATGCCCGCCTGCGCATGGCCTACATCGTCAACGCGCTGGCCAAGCACGAGGTCCACGCGGCGCGCTACTACTACCGCCGCGGCGCCTACCTGGCGGCGGCGAACCGCGCGCAGCACGCGATCAAGGATTTCCAGAACGCGCCCGCGAGCGAAGAGGCCCTCTACATCCTGGCGCGCAGCTACGACAAGCTGGGCCTGACCGAGCTGCGCGACGGCGCCGACCGCGTGCTCAAGCTCAACTTCCCCGACAGCCGCTACCTGCGCGACGGCCTGCTGCTGCCCGAGCGCGCCTGGTGGCAGTTCTGGTGAACTGACGGTGCGGGCGGCGCGGCTTCAGGCCGTCACGTCGTCGGCCAGCAGCGCCAGCCAGTCGCGGACCTGGGATTCGTCTTCGATCTCGCCCATCGGCGGCAGGGCGGCGAGCAGGCGCGCGCCGTAGCGCGATTCGCGCAGCCGCGGGTCGCACAGCACGAGCAGGCCGCGGTCGCTCTCGGTGCGGATCAGCCGTCCCGCGCCCTGCTTGAGCGCCACCGCCGCCTCGGCCACGAAGTAGGCGTCGAACGGATCCTGGCCCTGCGCGCGCAGCTGGCGCACGCGCGCCTGCACCAGCGGGTCGTTCGGCGGCGGGAAGGGCAGCTTGTCGATCAGCACGCATTGCAAGGCATCGCCCGGCATGTCTATGCCTTCCCAGAAGCTGTGCGAGCCCACCAGCATCCGGCCTTGGCCGTCGCCGAAACGCTGCAGCAGGGCGCGCCGGGGCTCGCTGCCCTGCACCAGTATCTGCAAGTCGCTCGTGTGCCGCTGCAGCCAGGCCTGGGCCGCCTCGGCGATGGCCGGCAGCACGCGCAAGGTGGTGGTGAGGACGAAGCAGCGCCCGCCCAGGCGATGCGCCAGCCGCGCCGCCAGGATGCCCACCGCCGCCGGGTGGCCGGGCTCCTGCGGTGAAGGCATGCGCCGCGGCACCCAGCGTCGGGCCTGCGCCGGGTAGTCGAAGGGGCTGCCCAGGCAGAGGTGGACCGCGTCCTCCAGCCCGGTGCTGCGCGTGAACCAGGCCAGGTCTTCACCGTCGCCCAGGGTGGCGGAGGTGAAGATCCAGGCCCGTGGCGCTTTCTGGCGCTGCTCGGTCAGCATGGCGCGGATGTCCAGCGGCGACTCGACCAGGCGTGCCTGGTGCGGCGTGAGGTCGACCCAGCGCACATGGTCGGCCGGCAACTCGGCGGCAAAGCGGCTGGCGCAGGACTGCAGCTCCTGGCAGCGCTGCACCAGACGCTCGAAGTCGGCCGCCGCGCCCTGCATGGCCGCAGCTGCGGCGGCGGCAGCGGCAGCCGCCTCACCCAACGCCGCCAGTGCCGGCCCCAGCGCCTGCTGGCATTCCTCGAAGCGCAGCTTGAGGGTGCCGCGCAGCTCCAGACGATCGCCGGCCGCGGCCAGTCGCAGCTCGCGCGCGCGCAGCTCCAGCGCCGCCGTCAAGCCCTGCCAGTCCTGCAGTCCGCGTGCGTGCAGCAGGCCGGCGGTCAGCAGGTCGCGCGCCAGCTCCAGCACCTGGGCGCTGGAGAGTTGCTGGCCGAGGAACTGCACCCCGGCTTCGACGAGCTGGTGCGCCTCGTCGAACACCGCCGCGTCCACCGTCGGCAGCAGCTCGGCGACGCCGCTGTCGCGCAAAGCCAGGTCGGCGAAGAACAGGTGGTGGTTGACGACCACCAGGTCGGCCGCCATCGCCTCCCGGCGCGCCGCCACGACGTGGCAGCGCGCGTAGTCCGGGCAGTCGCTGCCCAGGCAGTTCTCGCGCGTGGAGCTCACCAGCGGGATCACCGGCGAGCGCTCGTCCAGGCCCTCCACCTCGGCCAGGTCGCCGCTGCGCGTGGCCTGGGCCCAGGTCTCGACGCGTGCGAGCTGGCGCACCGCGCGCCGATCCGGCAGCTGCGCCGTCAGGCGCGCCTGCGCCAGCCGGTGCAGGCACAGGTAGCTGGAGCGGCCCTTGAGCAGCGCCAGCGTGAGCGGCACGCCCAGCGCTTCGCGCAGGCGCGGCAGGTCGCGCAGGAAGAGCTGGTCCTGCAGGCTCTTGGTGGCGGTGCTGACGAGCGCGCGCGAGCCTGCCAGCAGCAGCGGCACCAGGTAGGCGAAGGTCTTGCCGACCCCGGTGCCGGCCTCGGCGACGAGCGAGGAACGCGACTGCAGCGCCTGCGCCACCGCCTCGGCGAGCCGGGTCTGGGCCTGGCGCGGGCGAAAGCCGGGCTCCTGGCGTGCCAGCGCACCCGCCGGGGCGAAGGCCTCGGCCACCTGTTGCCGCAGGTCCTGCACGGGCTCTCAGGCCGGCTCGGGCGGATCGAGCTCGCCTTCCAGGCGCGCGATCAGGTCGCGCAGCACGAGCCGGCGCTTCTTCAGCCGCTGCAGGGTGAGTTCGTCGATCGTCGGGTCGGCGGCACTGCGGTCGATCAGGCTGTCCAGGTCCGCATGCTCCATGCGCAGCTCGATGAGGCGACGATGCGGGGAATGCAGGTTCTCTTCCATGGCGAGCCGGTGCGTGGCCCGAGTTTATAGTCGCCCCCCGATGAGCGTGATCCCGTTTCGCCTGACCGCCGCCACCGGCATCCACCGCGGTGACCGGGCCTACCAGCAAGACCAGGTCGAAGTTCTGATGCACGGCCGGGTCGCCGGCTGTGCGCTTGCGGTGCTGGGCCACGGCCTGGGGGGCAAGAGCGGCGGCCGCAAGGCCGCCCCCCAGGGGCTGCAGACCGCGCCCCCGCTGTTCGAGCGCGTCGTCCCGGGCAAGGACGACGGCCCGGACCTGCTGAAGGCGCTGGTCGACGAATCGCACCTGATGATCAAGCTGACCGCGATCACCGCCGAGGAGGAGCCGCACAGCACGGTGGCCGCCTTCCTGGTCGGCCCCGACCTGCGCTGCCACGCCGCGCACGCCGGCGACTCGCGCATCTACCACTACCGGGGCGCCCAGATGCTGGGCCGCACGAGCGACCATTCCTTCGTCCAGAAGCTGGTCGACGAGGGCCAGATCAGCGAGGAGCAGGCCAACACCCACCCGCAGTCCAACCTGCTCACCGGCTGCCTGGGCACCCACCAGGACCCCCCGCACACGCCCTGGCAGCTCGAACCGGTGCAGCCGGGCGACACCCTGCTGGCCTGCAGCGACGGCCTGTGGCACTACTTCACGCCGCAGGAGATGGGCGCCATCGTGCACGCCCTGCCACCGCGCGAGGCCTGCGAGATGCTGGTGACCAAGGCGCGTCAACGCGCGCGCGGCGGCGGCGACAACCTGTCGATCGCGCTCGTGCGGGTGGACCCGCTGCGCAGCTGATCGGCCGGTGCCGGCAGCGCAGCTGATCGGCCGGCGCCGGCAGCGCCGGCCGCGCGCTCAGGTCAGCGAGGTGTCGACCTCGCGCCGCGCCAGCGCCAGGTACTCGGCCGACTGCATCTCCTGCAGCCGCGAGACGGTGCGCGGGAACTCGTGCGCCAGCGGGCCCTCGGTGTAGAGCTGCGCGGCCGGCACCGCGGCCGACAGGATGAGCTTGACGCGCCGGTCGTACAGCACGTCGACCAGCCAGGTGAAGCGCCGCGCCTCGCTCGCCAGCCGCGGCGGCATCTGCGGCACGCCCGACAGCAGCACGGTGTGAAAGCGCGACGCGATCTCGAGATAGTCGTTCTGCGAGCGCGGGCCGCCGCACAGGGTGGCGAAGTCGAACCACACCACGCCGCCGGCACGCCGGCGTGCCGCCAGCGTGCGCTGCTCGATGTGCATCACGGGGTCCTCGTCGCGCGCTTCCGAGAGCTCGCCGAAGGCCTGCGCCAGCGCAGCGTCGGCCGCCGGCCCGAGCGGGCAGTGGTAGAGCTGCAGGTGCTCGAAGCTGCGCTGGCGGTAGTCGGTGCCGGCGTCGACGTTGATGACCTCCATCTGCTGCTCCAGCAGCTCGATCGCCGGCAGGATGCGGTCGCGGTGCAGCCCGTTCGGATACAGGCCGCGCGGCTCGAAGTTGGAGGTGGTGACGATGCTGACCCGGTTCGCGAACAAGGCCTCCAGCAGCCGGTGCAGGATCATCGCGTCGGTCACGTCGGCGACGTGGAACTCGTCGAAGCAGATGAGCCGGAAGCGCCGCGCGATGCGCTGGCCCAGCACCTGCAGCGGGTCCGCCGTGCCCTTGAGCTCCTGCAGCTCGCGGTGCACCTCGCGCATGAACTCATGGAAGTGCAGCCGCGTCTTGCGCGTCAGCGGCACGGCCTGGAAGAAGCAGTCCATCAGGAAGCTCTTGCCGCGTCCGACGCCGCCCCACATGTAGACGCCGCGCGGGATCGCCGGGCGCAACAGCAGCTTGGTCAGGGCGTTGCCGCGGCGCGCCTTGTAGCTCGCCCACTCGCGCTCGCAGCGCTCGAGCGCGGCGATCGCGCGCAGCTGCGCCTCGTCGGCGCGGTAGCCGCGCTCGGCGAGGGTGGCTTCGTAGAGGGCGCGGACGGCCAAGCCGCGGCTCAGAAGTTCAGGGTCCGCTTGTCGACCGCGAGCGCGGCTTCCTTCATCGACTCGCCCAGGCTCGGGTGGGCGTGGCAGATGCGCGCGATGTCCTCGCTGCTGGCGCGGAAGGCCATCGCCACGCAGGCCTCGGCGATCAGCTCGCTGGCCAGCGGGCCGACGATGTGCACGCCCAGGATCTCGTCGGTCTGCGCGTCGGCGAGGAACTTCACGAAGCCGGTCGTGTCGCCCATCGCACGCGCGCGGCCGTTGGCCATGAAGGGGAAGCTGCCCGCCTTGAAGGCGCGGCCGGCGGCCTGCAACTGCTGCTCGGTCTGGCCCACCCAGGCGATCTCGGGGCTGGTGTAGATGACCCAGGGCACGAGCCCGAGGTCCACGTGGCCGTGCTGGCCGGCGATGCGCTCGGCCACCGCCACCCCTTCTTCCTCCGCCTTGTGCGCCAGCATGGGGCCGCGCACCACGTCGCCCACGGCCCAGATGCCCGGCACGCCGGTGCGGCAGTCGGCGTCGACCGCGATCGCGCCGCGCTCGTCGAGCTTGAGGCCCACCGCCTCGTGGTTCAGGCCGGCGGTGTGCGGCGCGCGGCCGATGGAGACGATCAGCTTGTCCACCTCCAGCGTCTGCGCCTGGCCCTTGGCGTCGGTCCAGGCCACGCTGACGCCCTTCTTGGCGATCTTCACCGCGCCCACCTTGACCCCGAGCTCGATCTTCAGGCCCTGCTTGGCAAAGGCCTTGGCCGCCTCGCGCGCGACCTGCTTGTCCGCCGCGCCGAGGAACTCGGGCAGGCCTTCGAGCACCGTCACCTCGGCGCCCAGGCGGCGCCAGACCGAACCCATCTCGAGGCCGATCACGCCGGCGCCGATCACGCCCAGGCGCTTGGGCACCGCGTCGATGCGCAGCGCGCCGTCGTTGCTCAGGATCTTGTCCTCGTCGAAAGACAGGCCGGGCAGCGCGCGCGCGCTCGAGCCGGTGGCCACCACCACCTGCTTGCCGATCAGCACCTCGTCGCCGACGCCGACCTGCCAGGCCCCTTCGCTGCCGCCGACGAAGCTGCCGCGGCCATGGAAGAAGCTGACCTTGTTCTTCTTGAACAGGTACAGGATGCCGTCGTTGTTCTGCTTCACGACCTCGTTCTTGCGCTCGACCATGCGCTTGACGTCGATGCTCAGGTCCTTCAGGCCTATGCCGTGGTCGGCGAAATGCTTGGCCGCGTGCTCGTAGTTCTCGCTCGATTGCAGCAGCGCCTTGCTCGGGATGCAGCCCACGTTGGTGCAGGTGCCGCCCGGCGCCGCACCGCCGCTGGCGTTGCGCCACTCGTCGATGCAGGCGACCTTCAGGCCGAGCTGGGCGCCGCGGATGGCGGCGATGTAGCCGCCGGGGCCGGCGCCGATGACGATGAGATCGAATGACTGGGACATGGTGGGTTCTTCAGTGCGCCGCGGCCTCGTCGGGGACGAGGATCCACAGCAGGATGTAGAGCAGGATGCCGGTGCCGCCGAAGCAGGCCAGGAGGACGAGCAGCAGGCGCCAGACCCAGGCGTCGACGCCGGTCAGCGCCGCGACACCGCCGCACACGCCAGCCAGCCAGCGGTCGCTGCGGCTGCGCCGCAGGCGGGCGACCGCGGACGGCAGCACGCCGGCGTCGAGCACGCGCGCCTTCGCGCGCTCGAACTCGGCGTCGCTGAGCGCGCCCGCCGTGCGCAGTGCCTGCAGCCGCTCCAGCTCGTCGGCGATGCCCATGTGCCTCCCGGTGCGCGCCTCAGATGTCGAACAGCAGCCGCGCCGGGTCTTCCAGCGCTTCCTTCATCGTCACCAGGCCAAGCACGGCCTCGCGACCGTCGACGATGCGGTGGTCGTAGCTCATCGCCAGGTAGTTCATCGGCCGCACCACGACCTGCCCGTCCTCCACCACGGCCCGGTCCTTGGTCGCGTGCACGCCCAGGATGGCGCTCTGCGGCGGGTTGATGATGGGCGTGCTGAGCATGGAGCCGAAGACGCCGCCGTTGCTGATCGAGAAGGTGCCGCCGGTCAGCTCGTCCAGCGAGAGCTTGCCGTCGCGCGCCTTGACGCCGAACTCGGCGATCTTCTTCTCGATGTCGGCAAAGCTCATCTGGTCGGCGTCGCGCACGATGGGCACCACCAGACCGCGCGGCGAGCCGACCGCGATGCCGATGTCGAAATAGCCGTGGTAGACGATGTCGTTGCCGTCGACGCTGGAGTTGAGGATGGGGTACTTCTTCAGCGCCGCCACCGCCGCCTTCACGAAGAAGCTCATGAAGCCGAGCTTGACGCCGTGCTCCTTCTCGAAGCGGTCCTGGAACTTCTTGCGCATCGCCATCACCGGCGCCATGTTGACCTCGTTGAAGGTGGTCAGGATGGCGTTGCTGGCTTGCGACTGCAGCAGCCGCTCGGCGACGCGCGCGCGCAGGCGCGACATCGGCACCCGCTGCTCGGGGCGCTCACCCAGGCGCAGGGTCAGCGGTGCCGCGACCTGCTGCAGGGCCGGCGCGGCGGCCGGCCGGGCGGCGGCGGCCGGCGCGGCGGCGGGCGCCGCCGCCTTGGGCGCGCTCAGCGCGGAGAGCACGTCGCCCTTGGTGATGCGGCCGTCCTTGCCGCTGCCGGCCAGCGTCGACGGCGCCAGCTGGTGATCGGCCATCAGCTTGGCGGCGGCGGGCATCGCCACACCGGCCTTGCCGCCGGCCCCGGCTGCCGCTGCAGCCGCAGGTGCGGCCGCCGGGGCCGCTGGGGCCGCTGGGGCCGCTGGGGCTGCAGCTGCAGCCGGCGCGGCCACCGCACCGGCGCTGGCCTCGGTGTCGATGCGCGCGATCGCCTGCTCGGCCACCACCGTGCCGCCGTCGCCCACCAGCAGCTCGGCGAGCACGCCGGCCGTCGGCGCCGGCACCTCCAGCACGACCTTGTCGGTCTCGATCTCGATCAGGATCTCGTCCAGCGCCACGGCTTCGCCGGGCTTCTTCTTCCACTGCAGCAGGGTCGCCTCGGCAACCGATTCGGAAAGCTGCGGAACCTTGACTTCTACGATGGCCATCGTCGTTCTTTCGTCGGATGCGGGGTCACTTGGTGAGCACGAAGCCCTTGAGCTTGCCGAAGGCCTGCTCGATCAGCGCCTTCTGCTGCTCCTGGTGCAGGTGGGCGTAGCCGACCGCGGGTGAGGCCGAGGCGGCGCGGCCGGCGTAGCCCAGGCGCTGGCCCTCGAGCATGTTCTCGTGCATCGGGTGCTGGATGAAGAACCAGGCACCCTGGTTCTGCGGCTCGTCCTGGCACCACACGACCTCGGTCGCGTTCGGGTACTTCTTCAGCGCCGCCGCGAAGGCCTTGTGCGGGAAGGGGTAGAGCTGCGAGATGCGCAGGATGGCGACGTCGTCGGCGCCCTTCTCGGCACGCTTGCGCGTGAGGTCGTAGTAGACCTTGCCCGAGCAGCAGATCACGCGCTTGACCTTGGACGGCACGACCGTCGATTCCGGATCCGGGTTCACGGTCAGGAACTCACCCTTGGTGAACTCGCTCAGCGGCGAGGTCGCGTCCTTGGCGCGCAGCAGGCTCTTGGGGGTGAGGATGATCAGCGGCTTGCGGAACTGGCGCACCATCTGCCGGCGCAGCAGGTGGAAGATCTGGCTAGCGCTGCTGGGCTGGCAGATCTGCATGTTGTTGTCCGCCGCCAGCTGCATGAAGCGCTCCAGACGCGCCGAGCTGTGCTCCGGGCCCTGGCCCTCGTAGCCGTGCGGCAGCATCAGCGTCAGGCCGTTGACGCGCCCCCACTTGACCTCGCCGCTGGCGATGAACTGGTCGATCACGACCTGCGCGCCGTTGACGAAGTCGCCGAACTGCGCCTCCCAGATCGTGAGCGTGTTCGGCTCGGCGCTGGCGTAGCCGTACTCGAAGCCGAGCACCGCCTCCTCCGACAGCAGCGAGTCGATGACGGTGAAGCGGGCCTGGCCGTCGGCGATGTTCTCCAGCGGGATGTAGCTGCCGGTGTCCCAGCGCTCGCGGTTCTGGTCGTGCAGCACCGCGTGGCGGTGGGTGAAGGTGCCGCGCCCGCAGTCCTCGCCCGACAGCCGCACCGCGTAGCCGCTGGCCACCAGCGAGGCGTAGGCGAGCGACTCGCCCATGCCCCAGTCGACGTGGATCTCGCCGCGACCCATGGCGGCGCGGTCGGCCAGCACCTTTTGCACCAGCGGGTGCAGCTTGAAGCCCTCGGGCACCGTGGTCAGGCGATCGGACAGGCGCCGGATTTCAGCCAGCGGCAGTGCGGTGTCGGCGGCGTCGGTCCACTTGCGGCCCAGGAAGGGCGCCCAGTCGACCGCATACTTGCTCTTGAAGTTGGTCAGCACCGGGTCTTCGGTGTGCCGGCCCTCGTCCATCGCGGCGCGGAAGGCCTTCACCATCTGGTCCGGGCCGTCGGCCGGCAGCACGCCCTGGGCGACCAGCTTGTCGCCGTAGAGCTTGCGCGTGCCGGGGTGGGCGGCGATCTTCTTGTACATCAGCGGCTGGGTCAGGCTGGGGGTGTCCTGCTCGTTGTGGCCCAGCTTGCGGAAGCACACGATGTCGACCACCACGTCGCGCCGGAACTGGTGCCGGTACTCGGCCGCCAGCTGCATGCACAGGATGACGGCTTCCGGGTCGTCGCCGTTCACTTGCAGCACCGGGGCGTCGTTCATCTTCACGACGTCGGTGCAGTACAGCGAGGAGCGCGTGTCGCGCGGATCGCTGGTGGTGAAGCCGATCTGGTTGTTGATGACGATGTGGACCGTGCCGCCGGTGTAGTAGCCGCGCGTCTGTGCCAGCGCCAGCGTCTCCATCACCACGCCCTGGCCGGCAAAGGCGGCGTCGCCGTGCACCAGCACCGCCAGCACCTGGGCGCCGGTGGTGTCGCCGCGGCGGTCCATGCGCGCCTTCACCGAGCCCTCGACCACCGGGTTCACGATCTCCAGGTGGCTGGGGTTGAAGGCCAGGCTCAGGTGCACCGGGCCGCCGGGGGTGGAGACGTCGCTGGAGAAGCCCTGGTGGTACTTCACGTCGCCGGCGGGCAGGGTCTCGGCCGCGGTGTGGTCGAACTCGGCGAACTAGTCCTTGGGCGTCTTGCCCAGCACGTTGACCAGCACGTTGAGCCGGCCGCGGTGCGCCATGCCGATCACGATCTCCTGCACGCCCTGGCTGCCGGCGCGCTGGATCAGCTCGTCGAGCGCGGCGATGAAGGTCTCGCCGCCCTCGAGCGAGAAGCGCTTCTGGCCGACGTACTTGGTGTGCAGATAGCGCTCCAGGCCCTCGGCGGCGGTCAGGCGGTCGAGGATCTCCTTCTTCTGCTCCGGGCTGCAGCTGGCCTTGCTGCGCACCGTCTCCAGCCGCTCCTGCCACCAGCGCTTCTCGGCCGGCTCGGTGATGTGCATGATCTCCGCGCCGATGGTGCCGCAGTAGGTCTCGCGCAGCGCCTGCATGATCTCGCGCAGCGTCATGTGCTCGGCGCGGCTGAAGTAGGTGTTCGCCGAGCTGAACGTGGTGTCCATGTCGGACTCGATCAGGTCGTAGAAGGCCGGTTCCAGCTCGGGGATCCTGGGCCGCTCCAGGCGCTTGAGCGGATCCAGGTCGGCCCAGCGCGCGCCCAGCGTGCGGTAGGCGGCGATCAGGCTTTGCACGCGCAGCTGCTTGCGCGCGATGACGAGCTCGTCGCCGCTGGTGCGGTTGACGAAGGCATTGGCCTTGGCGCGCTGCGCGAAGGACTGGATCACCGGCAGGTGGGCGACGTCGCGCGCCTCGCTGCCGTCGACCGCGGGCACGTGCTGCAGGTTGTCGAAGTAGGTCCGCCAGTTTTCGGGGACGCTGCCGGGGTTGTCGAGGTAGGCCTCGTACAACTCCTCCACGTACGGCGCATTGCCGCCGAACAGGTACGAATTCGACCTGTACTGCTCCATCATGTCTCGCTCACCTTTCGCCCCGGGTCTGCCGGGACTTCGATGGGTTGATCAACCTTCCGCGGCCCCGGCTGCACCGGTTTGCGGATTGCGACCCGCCTTGCCTCAAACGCCGGCAAGGGGACGGGGAAGGACCATTCTCAGTCAGGGCGGGACTGTACACCTGCCGCTTCCTGGACGCCCCGAATTGGAGCGCACCGAAGCTGTTAATTCCCTGACAGCCCTGCCGGCATCCCGGCAGACTGTCGGTTCGATGCCACAGGTCCCAGGTCCGCAGCAATGACCGGCCAGCGCGTGATGCGCCTGCGCCGCGATGCGCCGCCCAAGCCCGCCGCCGGCAGCACCTGCAACGGCTGCGGCGTGTGCTGCGCCTGGGCGCCCTGCCCGCTCGGGATGCTGGTGTCGGGGCGCCGCGTCGGCCGCTGCCGCGCGCTGCGCTGGGACGGCGAGCGCTACCGCTGCCGCCTGCTGGCGCAGCCGGCACGGGCCTGGCGCTGGCTGCCGCGGGCGTGGGCGCAAGGCCTGGCGGCACGCTGGATAGGCGCCGGACAGGGCTGCGACGCCGCGCTGTCGGCGCAGGCGAAGGACCCGGCGGCGAGCCCGGCGGCGGACTCGGCGGCAGACCCGGCGGCACTCCCGGTACCGCAGGCCACCGGCGCGCGGGTTGACCCCGAACGGTGAGTCCGGCACTGCGGATAGGATGCGCGCTTCGTCCACCTCCTGGAGCCATCGATGAAGCTCAACGCCCTGCTCACTGCAACCGTGCTCGCCGCCGCCGCACTCGCCGCCAGCGCGCCGGCCAGCGCCAACACGCTGCGCTGGGCGGCGCAGAACGACGCCCTGACGATGGATCCGCACTCGCAGAACCACTCGACGACGCTCGCCATCCTGATGCACGCCTACGAGGGCCTGACCCGCTACGGCGTGAACCGCGAGATCGAGCCGGCGCTGGCCACCAAGTGGACCCAGATCAGCCCGACCCAGGTGCGCTTCGAACTGCGCAAGGGGGTGAAGTTCCACGACGGTTCGCCCTTCACCGCCGACGACGTGCTGTTCTCCTTCGCGCGCATCAAGCAGCCGCAGGGCACGATGCAGGCCTACGTCACCGGCATCGCCGAGATCAAGAAGATCGACGACCACACGGTGGACTTCATCCTCAGCGCGCCCAACCCCATCCTGCTGCGCAACATCATCGACTTCCGCATCATGAGCAAGTCGTGGTCGGAGAAGAACAAGACCACCAACACGCAGGACTACAAGGCGAAGGAGGAGAACTACGCCTCGCGCAACGTGATGGGCACCGGGCCCTACAAGATCACCGGCTGGACGCCCGACCAGCGCATCACGATGACGATCAACAAGGACTGGTGGGGCAAGCTCGACGGCAACGTGACCGAGGTGATCTACACCCCGATCAAGTCCGACGCGACGCGGGTCGCCGCCCTGCTGTCGGGTGACGTCGACCTGCTGACCGACCTGCCGACCCAGGACGTCGCGCGCCTGCGCGCCGACAGCAAGCTCACCATCTTGGACGGCCCGGAAGTGCGAACCATCTTCCTGGCGCCCGACCTCGGCAGCCCGGAGCTGAAATACAGCAACGTCAAGGGCAAGAACCCGTTCGCCGACAAGCGCGTGCGCCAGGCGATGAGCAACACGATAGACCGCGAGGCGATCAAGCGCACCATCATGCGCGGGCTGTCGATTCCGGCCGCCATCATGGTCGCGCCGGGGGTGAACGGCCACTCGCCCGAGATGGACACGCCGGCCAAGGTCGACGTCGAGGGGGCGAAGAAGCTGCTCGCCGAGGCCGGCTACCCGGATGGCTTCGAGGTGCGGCTGAACTGCCCGAACAACCGCTACGTGAACGACGAGGAGATCTGCCAGGCCATCGTCGCCATGTGGGCGCGCATCGGCATCAAGGCCAGCCTGCTGGCCGAGAACATGGCCACCTTCAGCCAGAAGTTCCAGAACTTCGACTCCAGCATCTACCTGCTGGGCTGGGGGGTGGCGACCTACGACGCGCAGTACACGCTGCAGTCGCTGGTGCGCACCCGCAGCAGCGGCGCCGACGGCAACTTCAACTTCTCCAAGATCAGCGACCCGGTGGTCGACAAGCTGGTCGACGCGATGAAGACCGAGGTCGACGTCGCCAAGCGCAACGCCATGATCAAGGAGGCCTTGCAGCGCACCAAGGACGAGGTGCTGCTGATCCCGCTGCACCACCAGATGCGGCCGTGGGCGATGAAGACCAACGTCAGCACCATCCACCGCTCGGACGACCGGCCGGAGGCCCGCTACACCTCGGTGAAGTAAGCCGCCGCCGACCCGCCTTCCAGCCGCGAGCCGGCACGCCAAGGGGCCCCGCGGGGCCCCTTTTTCATGCGGCGCCGGGGGGTCAGAGACGGTCCGTCACCACCCGGCCGCCCTGCATCAGGAGCCGGATGCCGCGCTCGGGTGCGGCCAGCATGTCCAGGCCGGCGGCGGGGTCGCCGTCGACGATCAGCAGGTCGGCGTGTGCACCCGGCGCCAGCACGCCGAGCTCGCGCTCGCGGCCGAGCAGCCGGGCCGCCGTGTGGGTGGCGCTTTGCAGCAGGGCCAGCGGCGACATGGCGCTGGCGCGCAGCGCGAACTCGCTGTTCTGGCGCGCGTGCATGTGGCCCAGCAGGTCGGTGCCCAGGACCACCGGCACCCCTTCGGCGAGCGCGATGCGCAACGCCTGCAGGCCGCGATCGGCGACCTGCTGCAGCTTGTCCAGCATCGCTGCCGACCAGCCCAGGCGCGCACCCTGCTCGGCCAGCGCGGCATAGGTGGCCAGCGTCGGCACGTAGTAGGTGCCCTGCGCCTTCATGACGCGCGCGCTCGCCTCGTCGATCAGGTTGCCGTGCTCGATGCTGCGCACCCCGGCCTGCGCGGCGCGCGTGACGGCGCGCGGCGAGTAGGCGTGCGCCAGGGCGTAGCGACCCGCGGCCTCGGCTTCCTCGACCGCGGCGCACAGCTCGTCCATGCTGTACTGGGTGCCCTCCAGCGGGTCGTTCGGGCTCGAGACGCCGCCGCCGGCCATGATCTTGATCTGGTCCACGCCCTGGCGGATCTGCTCGCGCACCGCGCGCCTCACCTCGGCCACGCCGTCGGCGACGACGCCGGCCAGGCCCAGGCCGGCGCAGGCGCAGTGCATGAGGCCGTGCACGCCCTGCGGCCGCAGGTCCGAGTGGCCGCCGGTCTGGGTGATGGACTGGCCGGCGACGAACAGCCGCGGGCCCTCGAACAGGCCGCGCGCCACCGCCTCGCGCAGGCCGCGGTCGGCCCCCGCGGCGTCGCGCACGGTGGTGAAGCCGCGCCGCAGCATGGCGGCCATGAGCTGCGCGCTCTCGGCCGCGACCAGCGAGGGCGGCGCCAGCGCCACCGCCGCCAGGTCGTGCGAGGTCGCCACCACGTGCACGTGGGCGTCGATCAGCCCCGGCAGCACGGCGCGGCCAGCGGCGTCGATCTCGCGCGCCACCTCGTCGACGGCGAGTGGCTGCTGGGTCACGCAGGCGATGCGCCCGTCCTCGATGACCAGCGTGCTGCGCTCGCGAAAGACCGCCGCCTGGCTGTCGAACAGGCGCGCGTTGCGGATGACCTGACGCTGCATGGCGCGGTGCGCTGGTGAAGCTTCAGCCGATCGACAGCCTCGCGCGCGCCGCCCGGTACTCGCTGGCCAGGCGCGCGCACAGCTCGCGCGCCGGCAGCACCGCCTTCACGGCGGCGATGCCCTGGCCGCAGCCCCAGATGTCCTTCCAGGCCTTCGTGGCGCCGCCGCCGAAGTTCATCTGGCTGGGGTCGCTCTCGGGCAGGTTCTCGGGGTCCAGTCCGGCGTTGCGGATCGAGGGCTTGAGGTAGTTGCCGTGCACGCCGGTGAACAGGCTGGAGTAGACGATGTCGTCGCTGCTGCTGTCGACCACGCACTGCTTGTAGGCCGCGCTGGCGCGCGCTTCCTCGGTGGCGATGAAGGCGCTGCCGACGTAGGCGAAGTCCGCCCCCATGGCCTGCGCCGCGAGCACCGCGCCGCCGTGCGCGATCGACCCCGACAAGGCCAGCGGGCCGTCGAACCACTCGCGGATCTCCTGCACGAGGGCGAACGGGCTCTTCACCCCGGCGTGGCCGCCGGCCCCGGCGGCGACCGCGATCAGGCCGTCGGCACCCTTCTCGATCGCCTTCCTGGCGAAGGCGTTGTTGATCACATCGTGCAGCACCACGCCGCCCCAGCCGTGCACGGCGTCGTTGACGTCGCTGCGCGCACCCAGGCTGGTGATGACGATGGGCACCTTGTACTTGGCGCACAGCGCGAGGTCGTGGGTCAGCCGGTCGTTGGACTTGTGCACGATCTGGTTGATCGCGAACGGCGCCGCCGGCTGCCCGGGGTGGTCGCGGTTCCAGGCCGCCAGCGCCTCGGTGATCTCGGCCAGCCAGGCGTCGAGCTGCTCGGGCGGGCGCGCGTTGAGCGCCGGCATGGAGCCCACCACGCCGGCCGTGCACTGGGCGATCACGAGCTGCGGGTTGCTGACGATGAACAGCGGCGCGCCGATGATGGGCAGCGGCAGGTCGCGCAGGACTGCGGGCATGGCCATCAGAAGGCCTCCACCGGCATCGCCAGCACCGCCTCGCCGCCGCCGACCACGCTGTCGCGCAGACCCGGCACGCGGCTCAGGACGTGCTCGGCGTAGCCGTGCGCGGTGGCGATCTTGGCGCGCATGAAGTCGGCCTCCTCGCCGGCCGCGAGCCTGTCCTCGGCGGCAAGCAGGGCGCGCGCCATCTGCCAGCCGGCGACCAGGTTGCCGGCCAGCAGCAGGTAGGGCACCGAGCCGGCGTAGGCCGCGCCGGGCTGCGCCTTGGCGTGGCCGACCATCCAGTCCACGACCTCGAGGTAGGCCTCGCGCGCCGCGCGCAGGCGCCTCAGCATGCTGCGCGCGGCGGCGCTGTCGCGCGCCGCGAGCAGCGCCTCGGTCGCCGCCACCTGCGACGCCAGCGCGCGTGCGGTGGCACCGCCGTCGCGCAGCGTCTTGCGGCCCACGAGGTCGTTGGCCTGGATCGCGGTCGTGCCCTCGTAGATGGTCAGGATCTTGGCGTCGCGGTAGAGCTGGGCGACGCCGGTCTCCTCGATGAAGCCCATGCCGCCGTGCACCTGCACCGCCAGGCTCGCCACCTCCAGGCTCATCTCGGTCGAGAAGCCCTTCACCAGCGGCACCAGGAATTCGTAGAAGGCCTGGTTCTGCGCCCGCGTCGCGGCGTCCGGGTGGACGTGGGCGGCGTCGAAGGCGGCCGCGGCGACGCCGGCCATGGCGCGGCAGCCTTCGGTGAAGGCGCGCATCGCCAGCAGCATGCGCCGCACGTCGGGGTGGTGGATGATGCCGCCGCCGGCCGGCGTGCTGCCGTCCACCGAGCGGCCCTGCACGCGTTCGCGCGCGTAGCTCACCGCCATCTGGTAGGCACGCTCGGCAAGCGCGATGCCCTGCACGCCGACCGCGTAGCGCGCGGCGTTCATCATCACGAACATGTAGGCCAGGCCCTGGTTCTCCTGCCCCACCAGCTGGCCCACGGCGCCGCCGTGGTCGCCGTACTGCAGCACCGCGGTCGGGCTGGCCTTGATGCCCAGCTTGTGCTCCAGGCTCACGCACTGCACGTCGTTGCGCGTGCCGTCGGGCAGGATCTTGGGCACGATGAACAGGCTGATGCCCTTCACCCCATCAGGCGCGCCCACCACGCGCGCGAGCACCAGGTGGACGATGTTGTCCGCCATGTCGTGCTCGCCGTAGGTGATGAAGATCTTGGTGCCGAAGATGCGGTAGCTGCCGTCGGGCTGCGGCTCAGCGCGCGTGCGCACCGCCGCCAGGTCGCTGCCGGCCTGCGGCTCGGTGAGGTTCATGGTTCCGGTCCAGGCGCCCGAGATCATGGGCGGCAGGCAGGTCTGCTGTTGCTCGGCCGAGCCGGCGGTGAGCAAGGCCTCGATCGCGCCGTCGGTCAGCAGCGGGCACAGCGCGAAGCTGAGGTTGGCGCTGTTGAGGATCTCGGTGCAGGCAAAGCCTATGGTCTTGGGCAGGCCCTGGCCGCCGAACGCCGTCGGGTGCTGCAGGCCCTGCCAGCCACCCTCGACGAAGGCGCGGAAGGCCTGCTTGAAGCCGGGGCTGGTGCTCACCCGGCCGTCCTGCAGCGTCGCGGGCTGGACGTCGCCGCTGCGGTTCAGCGGTGCGACCACCGCCTCGTTGAACCTGGCCGCCTCCTCCAGCACCGCCTGTGCGGTGTCGGCACCGGCATCCTCGAAGCCCGGCAGGCGGGCGACGGCCTCGATGTCGGCGAGTTCGCGCAGCACGAACATCATGTCGCGGACGGGGGCGCGGTAGCTCATGAGGGGTTCTCCTTCGGTGGCATGGACAAAGGGCGCCGGGCGTGGCCGCGGCGCCCTCGCTTGGCAGCGATGCGGGTCAGAGCTTGCCGACCAGCTCGGGCACCGCCTGGAACAGGTCCGCTTCCAGGCCGTAGTCGGCGACCGCGAAGATCGGCGCCTCCGGGTCCTTGTTGATGGCGACGATGACCTTGGAGTCCTTCATTCCGGCCAGATGCTGGATCGCGCCGCTGATGCCGCAGGCGATGTACAGCTGCGGCGCCACGATCTTGCCGGTCTGCCCGACCTGCCAGTCGTTGGGCGCGTAGCCGGCGTCCACCGCGGCGCGGCTGGCGCCGAGCGCGGCGCCGAGCTTGTCCGCCAGCGGGGTCAGCACCTCGTCGAACTTCTCGCTGCTGCCCATGGCGCGGCCGCCGCTGACGATGATCTTGGCCGCCGTCAGCTCCGGCCGGTCGAGCTTGGCGATCTCGCTGCCGACGAAGCTGCTGCGGCCGGAATCGGCCACCGCCGCCAGGCTCTCCACGGCTGCGCTGCCGCCGCTGGCCGCGGCAGGGTCGAAGGCGGTGCCGCGCACCGTGATGACCTTGATCTTGTCGGCGCTCTTGACGGTGGCGATCGCGTTGCCGGCGTAGATCGGGCGCTCGAAGGTGTCGGCGTCGACGACGCGGGTTGCGTCGCTGATCTGCGCCACGTCCAGCAGCGCGGCCACGCGCGGCGCCACGTTCTTGCCGTGCGCGGTGGCCGGGAACAGGATGTGGCTGTAGCTGGCGGCGATGGCGAGCACCTGGGCGGCGACGTTCTCCGCCAGCTGCTCGCCCAGGCTGGCGCCGTCGGCGTGCAGCACCTTGGCCACGCCGGCGATCTGCGCCGCCGCCTGCGCGGCTGCGCCGGCGTTGTGGCCGGCCACCAGCACGTGCACGTCGCCGCCGCAGGCGCGCGCGGCGCTCACGGTGTTCAGGGTCGCGGCCTTGAGGCTGCCGTGGTCGTGTTCGGCTATGACGAGTGCGGCCATCTCAGATCACCTTCGCTTCGTTCTTCAGCTTGTCGACCAGGGCGGCGACATCGGCCACCTTGACGCCGGCGCCGCGCTTGGGCGGCTCGGACACCTTCAGCGTTGCGATGCGCGGCGTCACGTCCACCCCCAGGTCGGCGGGCTTGACGACCTCCAGCGGCTTCTTCTTGGCCTTCATGATGTTGGGCAGGGTGACGTAGCGCGGCTCGTTCAGGCGCAGGTCGGTGCTCACCACCGCCGGCAGCGCCAGCGCCACCGTCTCCAGGCCGCCGTCGACCTCGCGCGTGACCTGGGCCTTGCCGTCGGCCAGCACCAGCTTGCTGGCGAAAGTGCCTTGCGGCCAGCCGGCGAGCGCGGCCAGCATCTGGCCGGTCTGGTTGCAGTCGTCGTCGATCGCCTGCTTGCCCAGCACCACGAGCTGCGGCTGCTCCTTGTCGACCAGCGCCTTCAGCAGCTTGGCCACCGCCAGCGGCTGCAGCTCGGCGTCGGTCTCGACCAGGATGGCGCGATCGGCGCCGATCGCCATCGCGGTGCGCAGCGTCTCCTGGCATTGCGTGACGCCGCAGGAGACCGCGATCACCTCGGTGGCGACGCCCTTCTCCTTCAGCCTGACCGCCTCCTCGACGGCGATCTCGTCGAAGGGGTTCATGCTCATCTTGACATTCGCGATGTCGACTCCGCTGCCGTCGGACTTCACGCGTACCTTCACGTTGTAGTCGACGACGCGCTTGACCGGTACCAGCACCTTCATTCGCGCAGCTCCTGTGGGATGGAAAGACAGACCGGGTCCGATTCTAGGAGCCGGGGCGGCGGCGGCCCGCACGGGCTGGCGCGACGCCCGAGCGGGCCAGGGTAAAAATCGAACGACCGTGCTATTTTACATCGTGCAGCGCAGCATGGGCGCCGCGATCGACGTCCACCCGAGTCAGCAGCAGGATGCCGGCGATGAAGAACAGGCCGGTGAACAGGATCGCCAGCCGATGATTGCCCGCGCTGAGCAGGGTCACCAGGCCATAGGTCAGCGGACCGACGATGGCCGACAGACGGGTGGCAAACGCCCACAGGCCGAAGAACTCGGCACGCTGCGCCTGCGGCGCGAACAGCGCCGCCAGCGCGCGCCCGGCCGACTGGCTGGACCCCATGCACAGGCCGGCGAGCACCGCTGCGACCCAGAACAGCGGCGCCGTCTCGGCCAGGAAGGCCAGCACCGTCATCAGCACCCAGCCCCACAGCGTGACGGTCAGCGCCGGCCGGTGGCCGATGCGGTCCTGCCAGTAGCCGAAGGCGAAGGCGCCGATCGCCGACGCGATGTTGACCAGGAACACGAGCAGCATGGTCTGGGTCTGCGCGAAGCCCAGCACCTGCTCGGCATAGACCGCGGCGAGCGCGATCACGACCGCGATGCCGGCCTGGTAGGCCAGCGCGCAGGCGAGCAGCCAGACGAAGTCGCGGTAGCGCCTGGCCTGACCCCAGGTGCGGCGCAGGCGCTGCAGCGAGGCCGTCACGCCTGCCGCCGCCGCCGGCTGCGCGAGCGCGCGCTCCTGCAGCAGGGCGAAGGTCGCAGTCGCGGCCAGCAGGTAGACCGCCGCGGTGATGAGCATGGTCACCGGCACGAAGCGCGTCGCCGTCCAGCCCTGCCCCTGGGCCCAGATCACGAAGCCCAGGCTCAGGCCCAGGGTCAGCATGCCGCCGCAGTAGCCGAAGCTCCAGCCCCAGCCGGAGACGCGGCCGAGCGCCTCGCGCCGCGCCAGCTCGGGCAGGAAGGCCGCAATCAGCGCCTCGCCCCAGGCGTAGCAGAGGTTGGAGACCACCACCGCGGCCACCGCCAGCCAGAGGTCGCCGGGGCCGGCGAACGCGAGCAGCGCGGTCGCCGCCACGCAGCCGGCGGTGGCGAGCGCGAGCAGCTTCTTCTTCGCCGCCCGCAGGTCGGCCCAGGCGCCGATGGCGGGCATGCTCAACATCACGATCAGGCTGGACAGCGCCAGGGTGAGCGTCCAGGCGAAGGTGGCCCAGTCGGCGTTGCCCGCCACCACGCCGACGAAGTAGGCGTTGAAGACCGCCGTCAGCACCACCGTCGTGTAGCCGGAGTTGGCGAAGTCGTACATCGCCCAGCCGAAGACCTCGCGCCGGCTGACGCCGGGGTTCAGGGTCTCAGGGTCGAACAAGGCCATCGGTGCTCCGCGCAGGCGCCCGCACAGGGGGATGCGACAGGCAGCGGTCGGCCCTCGGGCCTGCTGCCCGTGGCAGCGGGCCGAGCGGGCATTCTGTCATCCGGCACCCGCACCCGGCCGGGCCGGCGCCAGCGACCCCCTCAGCCTGCGCCGCCGGGCGTCGCCGACGCCGTGCCCCCGTTGCCGACGCGGACCGCGGGCACGCGCAGCGGCAGCTCGCCGGCGGCGTCGAGCACCGGGTAGGCCGCCGCCGCCACGTGGGCGTGGATGCGCGCGAGGTCGCGCACCACGTCCAGGTGCAGGGTGCTGGACTCCAGGCTCTCGCGGCGCGCCTCGCGCAGGCGCTCGAAGTGGGCCTCGGACGCCGCCTCCACCGCGCGCCGGAACGCGCTCTTGCGATCCAGCAGCGCGTGCGCCACCTTCAGGTCCTGCGACACCAGCAGCGCCAGCGCCAGCCGCAGGTCGTCCTGCAGCTGGCGGTGCAGGGTCCGGATCTCGGCCGCGCCGTCGTCGGAGAAGCTGAGTCGGCGCTTGATCTTCTTGCCCGCGAGGTCGAGCAGGTTGCGGTCGACGATGTCGCCGATGTGCTCGAGGTTGATCGCGAAGGCCATGATCTCCATCGCGCGCCTGCCCTCGGTCTCGTCCAGGCTGTCGCGCGTGACCTTCACCAGGTAGAGCTTGATCGCCTCGTGCAGGCGGTCGATGGTGTCGTCGGCGTCGGCCACCGCCTGCACCTGCTTGCGGTCGCCGTCCATCAGGGCCTGCATGGCGTCGTCCAGCATGTGCTGGACCAGGTCGCCCAGGTGCAGGGTCTCGCGCGTGGCGCTGGCCAGCGCCAGCGGCGGCGAGTCCAGCGCCGCCGCATCCAGGTAGCGCGGTGCCGCCGGGTCCGGGGGCAGCTGGGGGTCGGGCAGCAGGCGCTGCAGCGCGCGCGCGACCGGCCCCAGCCAGGGCAGGAAGACGAGCGCCAGCGCGAGGTTGAACCCCAGGTGCGCGCCCGCCACCAGGCGCGCCGGGTCGCCGATCCAGCGCTGCAGCCACAGCGCCAGCAGGCTGCTCAGCGGCAGCAGGGCCAGGGCCCCTGCGGCGCGCATGGCGAGGTTGCCGATAGACAGCCGCCGGCCGGCGGGCGAGCGCGTGCCAGCCTCCAGCACCGGGTTGAGCGCCGTCCCCAGGTTGGCGCCGAGCACGAGGGCGATCGCCGCCGCCGGGGTCAAGAAGCCCGAGCCCGCGAGTGACATCGTCAGCAGCACCACCGCCAGGCTGGAGTGCGCCGCCCAGGCCGCCAGCGCACCGAGCAGCAGGCTGCCCAGCGGCGCCGCGGTGAGCGCCTGCAGGACCGCACGCGAGGACGGTGCGTGCTCGGCCGGCGCCAGCGACTGCAGCAGCGCGTGCAAGGCCAGCAGCATCAGCCCGAGGCCGATCGCGCAGCGACCGAGGTCGCGTGCCCGGGTGCGCCGGCCGCGCCGAAACAGCAGCACCCCCAGCGCCAGCAGCACCGGCGCCGCCGCCGAGATATTGAAGGACAGCAGCTGCGCCACCAGCGCGGTGCCGATGTTGGCGCCCAGCATCACCGCCAGCGCCGGCATCAGCGGCACCAGCCCGCCGGACGCCAGCGAGACCGTCCTCAGCGCGGTGGCGGTGCTGCTTTGCACCAGCAGCGTGACCCCGGCGCCGGCGAGCAAGGCCCGCGCGCGGTTGCCCAGCGCCGCGCCCAGCCAGCGTCGCAGGTCGCTGCCGGCGGCGCGCACGATGCCGCTGTGCACCATGTGCAGGCCCCACAGCAGCAGCGCCACGCCGCCCAGGAGGTCGAGCAGGATGGAGGAGCCCTCAGGCATCTTGTTCAGTCATGTCCGGCGCCGCGCGCCACCCGGCACGTCTGCCTGCGGACCATGATGCCGGCGCCCGCATGCCGCAGCAAGCGCAGGGGCGGGCCGCGCCGCTGGCCCCGCCCGTGCTGCCCGCACCGCCCGCACCGCACGGGTTCAGCCGGAGCCAAAGCGCTGCGCCGCCTGCGCGATCGCCGCCAGCTTGGCCTCGGCGATCTGCAGCGAGCAGATCGGGTTGTCGGCAAAGGTGGCGAAGCCGCAGTCCGGATGCAGCAGCAGGCGCTCGGCACCGAACAGCGAGACCGCGCGCCCGATGCGCGCCGCGACCTCGTCCACCGACTCGACGCCGGCGTGCTTCTGGTTCACGACCCCGACGCCGATGCGCGCGTCGGCGGGCAGCTGCTGCAGCAAGGCCATGTCGCCCGCGCGCGGCGTGCAGGCCTCGAGCAGGTAGGCGCCGACGCGCATCGCCGCCAGCGTGTCCACCAGCGGCGCATAGCTGCCGGACAGCGCCACCGACTCGTCGGGCGTCCAGTTGCCGCGGCACACGTGCAGCGCGATGCGCTCGCGCGGCAGGCCCTCGATCACCGCGTTCACCAGCTCGCGCGCGAAGCCGAGTTCGTGCGCCGGGCCCTGCGACTCCGACAGCGCACCGCACATGAAGCTGCGCTGGTTCTTGGCGCCGCTGAACACCACCTCCGACAGCACCGGTTCGTCGAGCTGGACCAGCGAGGCACCGGCGTCCAGAAGCTCGACCAGCTCCTCGCGCAGCACCTGAACGATGTCGGCGGCGATCTGCTCGCGGCTGGCGTAGACCTTGTCGGCGATGCAGTCCATCCACATCGTGCGCGTCAGCAGGTAGGGTCCGGGCAGCGCGACCTTGATCGGCGCCGCGGTCTGGCTGCGCAGGAAGTCCAGCTCGTGCAGCGCCAGCGGCCGGCGGCGCCGGATGCGGCCGAACACGCCGGGGTGGCGCACCTCGGCGGCCGGCACGTCCAGCGCCCGCAGCTCGGCCTCGAAGGCCTGCGGGTCCTCCACCAGCGGCAGCAGGTCGGTGAGCGGCACCAGCTGGCAGTTCTCCAGCCGGGTGGCGACGAAGCTGGCATAGCTGTCGCGGCGCTGCTCGCCATCGGTGTAGAGCACGGCACCGGCACGCTGCTGGGCGGCGGCGATCAGGCGCACCGCGTCGTCGGCCGTTTCCTGGAACGCGGCCTCGTCGAGCCGTCCCTGCACGTAGGCGTGCATGGCGTCCACCAGCCAGCGCGGGCGCGGCCAGCTGCCCATGCTGGTGACCGCCAGCGGCGGCACTGCCGGCGCCGGCGCCGGGGCGCGCCGCGCCCGCGGCTCCTGCACCAGGAGGGGCTCGCCACGCGCCGGCAAGGGCGCGGCGGGCGAACGCGCCGGCAAGGGCGCGGCGGGCGAACGCGCCCCCATCGGCGCAGCGGCCGAATGCGTCGGCGCGGCGGCCGATCGCTCGGCGAGCGCGCCCTTGCAGACCAGGAAGCTGCGCTGGCGGCCCTCGCGCGTCCAGGACACGAGCTCGTTCTTCGTCATCCGGCACCAGGCCGGCAGGTCCTCGTCGACCGAGACCTCGGTCGAGCGGATCTCCAGCAGCCCGCCGCGCGGCAAGGGGTCGATGTGGCGGCGTATCAGCAGCAGCAGGCCGTTGCCGCAATCGAGGTCGCCGCCGTCGAAGGAGACGTCGGGCGCGTGGGTGTGGGTGGCACTGGCTTGCATGTCATCGTCCTCGGGGCGGCGGCGGTTCGGCGCCGCCGGCACACGCCGCCGCAGCCGACCTTGCCCCTGTTGCCGGGGGTGTCAGTAGCTGACGCTGGGACAGCCTTCGCCCATGAACTCGACCAGCTTGGCGCCGCCGACGATCAGCGCGCCCGGAATGAGCGCGGCCTCGTCGAGCTTGCGCTTCTTGAAGCAGGGCGAGCAGACGTAGATCGTGCCGCCGGCCTTGACGAAGTTGGCCATCAAGTCCTTCAGCGGCGCAAATCCCTCCTCGTGGATGTCGTCGGCGTAGCCGGGCTGCGCCAGGCGCACGGCCTCGATCGACAGGAAGACCATCGCCTCCTTGTCGGACGCGACGGCGGCGTTGGCAACCACGAAGGCGACGGTCGCCTTGTCGCTGTCGTTCTTGGCGTGGGTCAGGCTGACGAGGAATTTTCCGGCCATGCTGCGGTCCTTTCTGGGGGTGGGTGGGGGTGGGTGGGTTGGGGGTCGCGGATCAGGCGTCGTCGCGGCGCGCGCGTATCCAGTACTCGGGAGCCGCCATCTGCAGCAGCTCGTGGCCGGTCAGGCGGCAATAGGCCGGGATGTCCTGCGGCGCACCGGCGTCGCGCGCCACCAGCCTGAGCACCCGGCCCGGCATCGCGCGCAGGCGGTTGCGCAGCTCGAGCACGAGTTCGCCGCAGCCCATGTCCCCGGCGTCCCAGCTTTCGTCGTGGCTCCAAGACATGCAAACAGGCTCCCGTGCGGTGGTGGCGGCGGCGCGCGCCAGGGGCCCGGCCGTGCTGCCGGGGCCATGTGCGGTGCTCGCCCAGGGGCGCGCGGGCCTTGGTTGCCGTCGGCAAGCTGCCGACCCATCAGCCCACCCGGGGCATGACAGCCAATGCGCGCGCGAAAGTCGGATCGACGCGTCGCCAGGCCGTCCATCATCCGCGGCACCTGCGCACGCCCTGCGGTTCCACCGGGGACGCGCGCCGCGCTGCAACAACGGCCTTGAGACGCGGGCAGTCTATGCGATCTGCGGCGCGCGCAGCCATTCGACCGCCCCGGCACCGGCCTGCCGGCCGCTGGCCATGCAGGCGCTCAGCAGGTAGCCGCCGGTGGGCGCTTCCCAGTCGAGCATTTCGCCGGCGCAGAAGACGCCGGGGCGCTGGCGCAGCATGAGGCGCTCGTCCAAGGCCGCAAAGCACACGCCACCGGCGCTGCTGATCGCCTCCGCCAAGGGGCGCGCGGCGGCCAGGGACAGCGGCAGCGCCTTCAGGGCAGCAGCCAGCCGCGCCGGATCGGCCATGCCGTCGGCACCCAGCACCTCGTGCAGCAGCGCCAGCTTCAGGCCAGCGATGCCGAGCCGGCTCTTCAGGTGGGTGGCCAGGCTGCGCGCGCCGCGCCCACGGTCGAGTTCGGCGCGCACCCGCGCCGGCTCGAAGTCGGGCAGCAGGTCCAGGGTCGGCGTCGCCACTCCGTCGCGTGCGATCGCGTCGCGCAGCGCGGCGCTGAAGGCGTAGACCAGGCTGCCCTCGATGCCGGTGTCGGTGAGCACGAACTCACCCTGCTGGCGCCGGCCCTCGAAACACATCGCCACCGGCTTCACCGGCTGACCGGCGTGGCGCTGGCGCAGGTAGGCGCTCCACGGCTGGGCGAGGTCGAAGCCGCAGTTGCTCGGGCGCAGCGGCGCCAGCGCCACCCCTGCCGCCTGCAGCCAGGGCCACCAGGCACCGTCGCTGCCCAGCTGCGGCCAGCTCGCGCCGCCGAGCGCGAGCACGGTCGCCGCCGGCTGCAGCCGGTGCTCGCCCTGCGGCCCGGCCAGGCGCAGCGCGCCGTCATCGGTCCAGCCCAGCCAGCGCTGGCGCGCGTGCACGCGCACGCCGGTGGCGCGCAGGCGCTGCAGCCAGGCGCGCAGCAGGGGTGCGGCCTTCATCTCGGCCGGGAACACGCGCCCGCTGCTGCCGACGAAGGTGGCGATGCCCAGGCCCGCCGCCCAGTCGCGCAGCGCCTGCGGGCCGAAGGCGTCCAGCGCCGGCCGCAGCGCGTCGCTGGCGCTGCCGTAGCGGCTGAGGAAAAGCGGCAGCGGCTCGCTGTGGGTGAGGTTCAGCCCGCCGCGGCCGGCGAGCAGGAACTTGCGCCCCACCGAGGGCATGGCGTCGAACAGATCGACCGTCAGGCCGGCGGCGGCGACCACCTCGGCCGCCATCAGGCCGGCCGGGCCGCCACCGATCACGGCCACGGCGGGCTGGGCGATGGCGGTCGGGGCGGAGTTCACGCGCGGGTTGTACCCCAGCGCAAAGGGGCGGCAGGACGCCGCCTGCGCGTGCCGGACCGCGGGGTGGCCCGGTGTAGAGTCGCCGCCGTGCTGGAAGTCCAGGATCTAGAGGCCCGCCGCGGCCGCCGCGTGCTGTTCTCCGGGCTGGGCTGGCAGGCCGGGCCGGGCCGCTTGCTGCGCGTGGCGGGGCCCAACGGAGCCGGCAAGACGACGCTGCTGCGCATCCTGGTCGGACTCACGACGCCGAGCGCGGGCCAGGTGCGCTGGCGCGGTCAGCCGCTGGCGGCGGCGCGCGAGCCGTTCCACCGCGAGCTGGTCTGGGTCGGCCACGCGGCGGCACTGAAGGACGACCTGAGCGCGGCGGAGAACCTGCGCGCGATCGCCGTCCTCGGCGGCGACGACCCCTCCCCTGCCGAGGCCGGCGCGGCGCTCGCCGAAGCTGGCCTCGCCGGGCGCGAGCGGCTGCCGGCGCGCGTGCTCTCGGCCGGCCAGCGCCGGCGCGTGGTGCTGGCGCGGCTGGCGCTGCCGGCGCGGCGCGCGCTGTGGGTGCTCGACGAGCCCTTCAATGCGCTGGACGGCGCGGCCACCGACTGGCTGGCGCAGCGCGTGCGCACCCAGCTCGCCGCCGGCGGCACCGTGGTGCTGACCAGCCACCAGCCGATCCCGCTCGACGGCCTGGCCGACCCGCTGACGGTGCAGCTCGGATGAAGCGCGCCGGCAAGGCACTCGCATGAACGCGGCCGGCACCGGGTCGACCCTGGCGGCGCTGTTCCTGCGCGACCTGCGGCTGGCGCAGCGGCGCAAGTCCGACGTGCTGGGCGCGGCGGTGTTCTTCGTCATCGTCGCCAGCCTGTTCCCGCTCGCGATCGGCCCCGAGCCGCAGCTGCTGCAGCGCATGGGGCCGGGGGTGGTCTGGGTGGCGGCGCTGCTGGCGGCGATGCTCGGGATGCCGCGCATGTTCGCCGACGATGCCGGCGACGGCACGCTGGAGCAGCTGCTGCTGTCGGCCACCCCGCTGGCCTTGCTGGTGCTGGCCAAGGTGGCGGCGCACTGGCTGCTCTCGGGGCTGCTGCTGGTGCTGGTGTCGCCGCTTCTGGCGCTGCAGTACGGGCTGCCGGGCGAGCAGATCGGGGTCCTGATGCTGTCGCTGCTGATCGGCAGCCCGGTGCTGAGCCTGATCGGCGCCATCGGCAGCGCGCTCACGGTGGGCGTACGCGGGGCGGCGGTGCTGCTCGCCCTGCTGGTGCTGCCGCTGACCACCCCGGTGCTGATTTTCGGCGCCGGCGCGGTGGAAGCGGCAGGCAGCGGGGTCGGTCCGCACGCCCACCTGTCGCTGCTGGGAGCGATGCTGGCGGCAGCCAGCTTCGGCGCACCGCTGGCGGCGGCGGCGGCCCTGCGCATCAGCCTGGACTGAGTAGCCCGGATCAAGAGCCCGAAAACCGGTTCGGGCACAATTCCGGACCGGCCATGGCACGCATCAACTGGTTTTATTTCGCTGCGCCGCAGCGCTTCCATGCCCTGGCGGGAAAGCTCCTGCCGTGGTGTGCCGCCGCCGCCGTGCTGCTCGCCGCCTACGGGCTGTGGCTGGGGCTGCTGGTGGCGCCCACCGACTTCCAGCAGGGCCAGAGCTACCGCATCATCTTCATCCACGTTCCGGCGTCCTGGATGGCGATGGTGCTGTACCTGGCGATGGCCTTCTGGGCCGCCATCGGCCTGGTCTTCAACGCCCGGCTGGCGGCCATGCTGGCGCAGGCGATCGCCCCCACCGGCGCCCTCATGGCCTTCCTGTCGCTGTGGACCGGCGCCCTGTGGGGCAAGCCGACCTGGGGCACCTGGTGGGTCTGGGACGCGCGCCTGACCTCGACCCTGATCCTGCTGTTCATGTACATCGGCTTTATGGCGCTGCGCAGCGCGATCGACGACGAGCGCCGCGCCGACCGCGCATCGGCCCTGCTGGCGATGGTGGGCGTGGTCAACGTGCCCATCATCTATTTCTCCGTGCGCTGGTGGAACACCCTGCACCAGGGCGCCTCGGTGCGCCCGCTCAAGGGCTCGACGATGGCCGACGTGATGCTGGAGGCCATGCTGGTGATGGCGCTGGCGTTCTGGGCCTATGCGTTCGCGGTGGTCTTTGCCCGCGTGCGCACCATCATCCTGGAGCGCGAGCGCGGCGCGGCCTGGACGCGCAGCCATCTGCCGCGGCGCGAGGCGCTGGCCTGATGTACTGGAAGAGTCTGGACGACTTTTTGGCCATGGGCGGCTACGGCGCCTATGTCTGGGGCGCCTTCGGCATGGCGGCGCTGCTGCTGGCGGCGGAACTCTTTGCGCTGCGCCTGCGTCGCAAGGCGCTGGCCGACGAGATCGACGAATGAAACCCCGCCACAAACGCGCGCTGGCCGTGGTCGCCGGCATCGCCACCCTGGGGGTGGCCACCGTCTTGGTGCTGAACGCCTTTCAGAGCAACCTGGTGTTCTTCTTCAGCCCCAGCCAGGTGGCGGCCGACGAGGCGCCCCGGGACCGCGCGTTTCGCATCGGCGGCATGGTCGAGGCCGGCAGCCTGCAGCGCGAGGCCAACGGGCTGACGGTGCGCTTCACCGTCACCGACACCGCCAAGACGGTGCCGGTGCGCTACACCGGCATGCTGCCCGACCTGTTCCAGGAGGGCAAAGGCGTGGTCGCGCAGGGCCGGCTGGGGCCGGACGGCGTGTTCGTCGCCGAGCAGGTGCTGGCCAAGCACGACGAGAACTACATGCCACCGGAGGCCGGCGAGGCGCTGGCCAAGGCCAAGCAGGGCCAGATGCCCTCCTTGCAACAGCAGATCGACAAGGCACGGCCATGATTCCCGAGCTCGGCCACTTCGCCCTCATCCTGGCGCTGGCGGTGGTGCTGCTGGCGCAGACCGCACTGCCGCTGGTAGGCAGCTTCCGCGGCCACGCGGGCTGGATGGCGCTCGCCCGACCGGCCGCCTGGGCCCAGCTGCTGCTGCTGCTGCTGGCCTACGGCTGCCTGATCACCGCCTTCCTGCAAAGCGACTTCTCGGTCCTGCTGGCGGCCGAGAACTCCAACTCGGCGCTGCCGGCCTACTACAAGTTCACCGCCGTGTGGGGCAACCACGAGGGCTCCATCCTCATGTGGGCGCTCATCCTGGCGGGCTGGACGGTGGCGGTGGCGAGCTTCTCGCGCCAGCTGCCGGCGCAGATGGTGGCGCGCGTGATCGCCATCATGGGCCTCATCAGCTGCGGCTTCCTGCTCTTCACGCTGTTCACCTCCAACCCCTTCGAGCGCCTGCTGCCGGCGGCCGCCGACGGCCGCGACCTCAACCCCATGCTGCAGGACCCGGGGATGATCTTCCACCCGCCGCTGCTGTACATGGGCTATGTCGGGTTCTCGGTGGCGTTCGCGTTCGCCGTCACGGCGCTCATCTCGGGCCGGCTGGACAGCACCTGGGCGCGCTGGTCGCGCCCCTGGACCACGGCCGCCTGGCTGTTCCTGACCCTGGGCATCGCGGTCGGCAGCGCCTGGGCCTACTACGAGCTGGGCTGGGGCGGCTGGTGGTTCTGGGACCCGGTGGAGAACGCCTCCTTCATGCCCTGGCTGGCGGGCACGGCGCTCATCCACTCGCTGGCGGTGACGGAGAAGCGCGGCGGCTTCAGGATGTGGACCGTGCTGCTGGCGATCCTGGCCTTCAGCCTGAGCCTGATGGGCACCTTCCTGGTGCGCTCGGGCGTGCTGTCCTCGGTCCACGCCTTCGCCACCGACCCCGCGCGCGGCGTCTTCATCCTCTCCTTCCTGGCCCTGGTGGTGGGCGGCTCGCTGGCCTTGTTCGCCTGGCGCGGCCCCAAGGTGGGGGTGGGCGGCAGCTTCGAGCCGCTGTCGCGCGAAGGCATGCTGCTGGCGAACAACCTGCTGCTGCTGGTGGCCACCGCCGCCGTCCTGCTCGGCACCCTGTACCCGCTGGCGATCGACGCCCTGGGGCTGGGCAAGATCTCGGTCGGCCCTTCCTACTTCGACGCCGTCTTCGTGCCGCTGATGGTGCCGGCGCTGTTCCTGCTCGGCGTGGGCCCGGTGGCGCGCTGGAAGAAGGCCTCGCTGCCCGAGCTGGCGCTGCAGCTGCGCTGGGCGGCGGCGGCGAGCTTCGTCGCCGCCCTCGTCGCGCCATGGCTGCTGGGCAGCTTCAAGCCGCTGGTGGGCTTCATGCTGTTCCTCGCCTTCTGGATCCTCACCACCACCGCCCACACCCTGTGGCAGCGCGTGCAAGGCCAGCCGCTGGCGCTGTGGGGCCGGCGTCTGGCCGGCCAGACCGGCAGCTGGTGGGGCATGCTGCTGGCACACGCCGGGGTGGGCGTGTTCATCATCGGCGTCACCCTGGTCGGCGGCTACCAGACCGAGCAGGACCTGCGCATGGAGATCGGCAGCAGCGCCAGCGCCGGTGGCCACGACTTCAAGCTGGTCGGCCTGGACGAGGTGCGCGGCCCCAACTACAGCGCCGTGCGCGCCACCTTCGAGGTCAGCCGTGACGGCCGCTTCGTCGAGTTCCTCCATCCCGAGAAGCGCACCTATCTGGCGAGCCGGATGCCGATGACCGAGGTCGCGATCGACCGCGGCTTCCTGCGCGACCTCTACGTCTCGATGGGCGAGCCGCTGGACGGCGGCAGCGCCTGGAGCGTACGCCTGTACGTCAAGCCCTTCGTGAACTGGATCTGGGGTGGCTGCGTGCTGATGGCGCTGGGTGGCGTGCTGGCGGTGGCCGACCGACGCTACCGGCTGACGAGCCGGCGTGCGCTCGAGCTGCCGGCGGCGGCGCGCACGGCATGAAGCGCTACCTCGTCCCGCTGGCGATCTTCGTCGTCCTCGCGCTCGTGCTCGGCGTCGGGCTCAAGCTCAACCCGCGCGAGGTGCCCTCGCCGCTGATCGACCAGCCGGCACCGGCGTTCAGCCTGCCGCAGCTCGCCGACCCCGGCCAGCGCTTCAGCGCGCAGCAGATGAAGGGCCAGGTCTGGGTGCTCAACGTCTGGGCCTCCTGGTGCGTGCCCTGCCTGGCCGAACACCCCTACGTCTCGCAGCTCGCCCGCATGCCCGGGGTCACGGTGGTCGGCCTGAACTACAAGGACAAGCCACAGGACGCCCAGCGCTGGCTGGCACGCCACGGCAACCCCTACCGCCTCATTGCCGCCGACACCGACGGCCGGGTCGGCATCGACTACGGCGTCTACGGCGTCCCGGAGACCTTCCTCATCGACCGCGACGGCGTGATCCGCCACAAGCACATCGGGCCGATCACGCCCGAGGCGCTGCGCGACGAGATCCTGCCGCGGCTGAAGGCGATCGATGGCTAGGACTCTGATGCTGATGCTGGCGGCCTTGCTGCTGGGCCAGGGCGCGGTGGCACAGACCGCGCGCCCGCTGGCCGCCGACCCGGCGCTCGAATCGCGGGTGTTCGAGATCGCGCACGAACTGCGCTGCCTGGTGTGCCAGAACGAGACCATCGCGGCGTCCAACGCCGACCTCGCGGTGGACCTGCGCCAGCAGATCCGCGAGCAGCTCCAGGCCGGTCGCAGCGCCGACGAGATCCGCGCCTACATGGTCCAGCGCTACGGCGACTTCGTGCTTTACAAGCCGCCGTTCAAGCCGCTCACCTGGCTGCTGTGGCTGGGCCCCTTCCTGCTGCTGCCGCTCACGGCCTGGGTCATGCTGCGCAGCCTGCGCCAGCGCCGCAGCGCGCTGGCCGCCGCGGCCGCGCCGCTGAGCGCCGACGAGGCCAAGCGCGCGCAGGAGATGCTGGCCGGCGTCGACCGATCCGAGACCCCCCGATGATGCTGTTCTGGACCCTGGCCACCGCGATGGTGGTGGCGGTGCTCGTGCTGCTGCTGCGCCCGCTGCTGCGCACCGGCACCGCAGCCGCCGCAGGTGCCGCCACCGATGCCGACGAAGCCACGCACAGCAACCTGCGCGTGCTGCGCGACGCGCTGGCCGAGCTGGACGCCGAACTCGACAGCGGGGCCCTCGACGCCGAACGGCATGCGCAGGCCCGCAGCGAACTGCAGCGCCGGGTGCTGGAGGAATCGCAGCCTGCAGCCACTGGCGCGCACAGGACGGGCGGCGCACGCGCCAGCGCCTTCGCCCTCGCGCTGCTGCTGCCGGCGCTGGCGGTGCTGCTGTACGCCCAGCTCGGCGAGCGGCGCGCGCTGGACCCCGCGGCCCTGCGTCCGGCGCCGGCCGCCTCGCCCGACATCGAGGCCCTGGTGCAGCGCCTGGCCGAGCGCATGCAGGCGCAGCCCGAAGACCCGCAGGGCTGGCGGCTCCTGGGCCGCGCCTACGCCGGCCTGCAGCGCTACGAGCTGGCGCGCGACGCCTACCGCGAGGCGGTGCAGCGCAGCGCACCGGACCCCGACCTGCTGGCCGACTACGCCGACGCCCTCGCCAGCACCCTGGACGGCAAGCTGGAGGGCGAGCCCGAGCGGCTGGCGCTGCAGGCGCTGGGCTTGAACCCCGACCAGCCCAAGGCGCTGGCGCTGGCGGGCTCGGCCGCCTTCGAGCGCGGCGACGCCCGGGCCGCGCTCACGCACTGGACACGCGCGCGCCGCCTGGCGCCGGACGGCAGCCCCTTCGCCCAGGGGCTGGACGCCGGCATCCGCGAGGCCAGCGTGCTCGCCGGGCTGGCGCCGCCGGCAGCAGCGCAGCCAGCGGCCCAGGCTGCCGCACATTCCGCCTCCGCCGCAGCACCCGGCGCGGGTCTGCAGGTGAAGGTGCAGCTCGCACCGGCGCTGGCCGCGCGCCTGCAGCCGGGCGACACCTTGTTCGTCTTCGCACGCGCCGCCGAAGGCTCGCGCATGCCGCTGGCGGTCGCCCGCCTGCCGGCTGGCGCGGGTCCGCTGCAGGTGCGGCTGGACGACGGCTCGGCGATGTCGCCCCAGACCCGGCTCTCCAGCCAGTCGCAGGTGGTCGTGGGCGCGCGCATCTCGCGCAGCGGTGACGCCACGCCGCAGCCGGGCGACCTGGAGGGCGAGTCGGCACCGGTCGCGGCATCGGGCCAGGTCGAACTGCTGATCGACCGCGTGCGCCCGTAGTGGGCCGCGTCGGGCAGCGCAGGCCGCGCGCGCACGGGAATCCTCCGCCGCCCATGCCGAGCGCGGCCTAGGCTGGCATCATCCGCTGCATCGGGCCAGGGCCGCACCACGCGCGCCGGGTCTGCATCGTTGGCGCTGCGTGCCCTTTCCGCTGCAGCGCCGGATCGCGGCACGCGGTGCTGCAGCGCTGACGGGGAGTGCCGATGAGCAGCTTGAAAGCCATCTTCTGGGACATCGACGGCACCCTGGCCGAGACCGACCGCGACGGCCACCGTGTCGCTTTCAACCAGGCCTTCGAATCGCTGGGCCTGCCCTGGCGCTGGGACGAGGCCTATTTCGGCGAATTGCTGAACATCACCGGCGGCCGCGAGCGCCTGCGCGCCGACATGGCGCAGCGCGCGGACGCCCCCGCCACCGCCACCGAGCGCGACGCCCTGGTCGAGGAACTGCACCGGCGCAAGACCGCGCGCTACGCGGCCCTGGTGCGCGAAACCGCGCTGCCCCTGCGCCCGGGCGTGCGCGAGTTGATCGACGAGGCGCACGCCGCCGGCATCCGCCAGGCCATCACCTCCACCACCGGCCGCGCCAACGCCGCCGCCTTGCTGGAACTGCACTTCGGCGCCGCCTGGCACGAGCGCTTCCCGGTCTCGATCTGCGCCGAGGACGTGGTGCGCAAGAAGCCCGACCCCGAGGTCTTCTTGCGCGCGCTGCAGGCGCTGGACCTGAGCCCGCTGGAGGCGATCGCGATCGAAGATTCGCCGGGTGGCGTGGCCGCCGCACGCGCTGCCGAACTGCCGGTGATCGTGCCGCGCAGTGCCTACTTCGCGCACGCCACCCTGGAAGGCGCGGCCGCCATCGGCCCCGGGCTGCACACGCGCACCGGCTGGCGCCCCGCGCTGGCGGGCGCCGACGGCCGCGTCACGCTGGACGACCTGATGGCCTGGCACAGCGAGCGCGACAGCGTTTCCCAGTTCGGCTAGCGGCGCCGAGAGCGCGCCCACGCGGCGCAGATCCGGCGCCGCTGCCCCGCATCGAGGCGCCACCGCGGCAGTCGCACGCAGGCCCGGGTTCGGCACCGGATCGTGGGGATGCGTGCTGTTGCGGAGGCGGGGCCCGTGGTTTCAGCGGACAATACGGGTTTTGCACCGGCCCGTGCGGCCGGTCCCCCGCCGTTTCCAACCGCCATGGCCACCAAACGCGCTACGACCCCCGCCGATCCCTCCGCCCCCAAGCTCCGTCAGAGCCAGGCCGAATACACCGCCGCCAGGCCGAACGCCGAACCCGGCGTGAAGCCGATGATGTCCAGCTCCAAGATGTACGTGTGCATCAAGTGCCACGCCAACTTCAAGACCGGCGAAGGCAAGCCCGACCCGCGTCTGCGCGGACTGGGCCGGTGCAACAACTGCCTGGGCGTGGCCGCCGCCGCCAGCTGATGCCCGGCTGATGGCCTTTGTCGTCGCCCGCAGCGGGCCGCCTCCGAGGGCCGCTGCCACGGCCGCCATCGCGGGCGGCCGGGCTTGAGCCAGCACCTGTCGCCCGCGGCCTTCGCCACCCTGCTGCTGATCGCACTCATGATGGGTGCGAACCACGTGGCGGCGCGCCTGGCCTTCGACCACGGCGTGGACGTGCTGACCGCCGTCACCCTGCGCAGCGGCGTCACCGCGCTCGTCGTCGGCGCCCTGGTCTGGCTGCAAGGCGTTCCGCGCGCGCTGTCGCCACGTCACCGGCGCGCCCTGCCGGCGATCGGCCTGCTCATCGCGCTGCAGAGCTACTGCCTGTACTCGGCGGTGGCGCGGCTGCCGGTGGCGCTGGCGCTGCTGGCCTTCAACACCTATCCGCTGTGCACCGCCTTGTGGGCACGGCTGCTGTACGGCCACCGCCCGGAGCGGCGCGTGCTGCTGGCGATGCCGGTGCTGCTGCTGGGGCTGGCGCTGGCGCTGGACGTGCTGGGCGCCGCCTCCGGCCTGGGGGCGGCGGCGCAGTGGGGGCGCATCGGCGCCGGCGTGGCGTTCGCACTCACCGCGTCCGCCGCCTTCGGCCTTGCCCTGGTGTGGACCCAGCACGAGGCCGGCGACCTGGACGGCCGGCTGCGCACCGCCACCACCATGGGCCTGGTCGGCGTGCTGGCGCTGGCGGCCATGGGCATGCAGGGCGGATTCCACTGGCCGCAGGCGGCGCCGGGCTGGTGGGGACTGGCCCTGCTGACCGCGCTCTACGGCACCGCCTTCACCATCATGTTCACCGTCCTGCCACGCCTCGGAGTGGTGGGCAACTCGGCGATCATGAACGTCGAGCCGGTGTTCGCACTCGCGCTGGCCTGGATCTTCCTGGGCCAGGCGATCGCGCCGGTGCAACTGCTGGGCGCGGCCATCGTCGTCGCCACCGTGGTCTGGCTGGGGCTGAGGCGTTGATTCTGGCGAGGGCCATCGTGCTTGCAAACCCGTTGGCAGGCTATGCGCAGCCTGGCCCTTGGGGTACTCAGAACTGCAGCGTCAGGGTGAGGCCGGCGGCCCAGCCGGGATCGCGGCGCACGCTGTCGCTGGCGCGCGGCCAGAAGTGGCCGACCAGCAGCTCGCCGACCAGCCAGTCGGCGTGCAGCGGTTGCTGCCAGCGCAGCTGCAGGCCGTAGTCGGTGAGGCCGACCCCGGTGTGCTGTTCGGCGGTGCCGAGGATCTCGATCGCAAGCTGGCGCTGCGAGCCGAAGCTGCGGTAGGCGCCGGCTATGCTGGCCACCGCGAGCTGCCGGACAGCCTGGGTCACGGTGGCCGAGACCAGCCAGCGCAGCGCCAGGTCGGGCTGCAGCGCACGCTCCATCGACACCGCGGTGGTCGAACCGAGGTGGTCGTCCACGGTCCAGAAGAAGGTCTGCCGAAGCTCGGCCAGGGCCCGCTCGCCCAGCACCAGCGGTTGACGAAAGCGCAGCTGCGCATAGGGCTTGATGCCGCTGCGCAAGCCCACACGCAGGTCCGTCGCCTCGAGCAACTGCACCCCGATGCCGGCAAAGAAGTGGGTGTCCTCGGTGTCTTCGTGCTGCAGCCGCTGCGGCCGGGTGAAGGCTCCCGGCTGGTCGCTGACGACCTCGCGCGGGTCATCGCGGCCGACGAAAAAATAGCTGCGTTCCTGCAGGTTGGGCAGGCGAAAGCGCGCGTTGAAGCGCAACGATGCGCTGTCGTCGCCGGGCGGCCGGTGCAGCAGGGAAAGCGCCAGCCGGCCCTCGGTGACGCTGCCGCCGTCGGCGAAGGGTTTGTCGCCGAACCAGCTGTCCACCCCGCGCGCAAGCCACAAGGCGGTCTCGCGCACGCGCTCGCGCAGGACTGCGGCTTCGGTCTCGGGGCTGGGAGTCTGGGCGGCAGAAGGCGTCGAAGCGAAAAGCGGCCCCGGCGAGGACAGTTTTTCTCGGGTTTGCGGCCCCATAGCCGTCGCTATGGGGCAAGAAACCGAGGAAAAATGGCCCGTCGCGGCCACTTTGCAGCCGACGTATCTTCTGCTGCCCAGACTCCTTGATACGAGAGCAGATTCGACCCGCCTCTCAGTGCCGGCCTGCACGCCGGCCTCGGCGGCCACGTGTGCGGGCAGCGCGACCGCCATCGCCGCGCACGCGAGGCGCGCCAGGCGTGGGAGCAGCACCGGGGCCATGGCGCATGTTCGCACACGCCGCGGCAGCCACCCCGCGGGCGGCTGCCGCCGGGCCAGCGGCCGATAATTCGCGCCTGCACTTCGACCGGAGCCAGGCATGAATCAGCCCGCGTGCGCGACCGCGACCCGCGCATGAGCTTCACCCGCGTCCACCGCGCCGACGCGCCCGCGCGCGCCGAGGTCGACCGCCTTGGCGGCGTCACGCTGCTGGAGTTCGGCACCGCCTGGTGCGGCCACTGCCAGCGCGCCCAGCCGCTGCTCGAGGCCGCCCTCGCCGGCCAGCCGGAGATCCAGCACCTGAAGATCGAGGACGGACCGGGGCGCCCGCTCGGGCGCAGCTACGGCGTCAAGCTCTGGCCGACCCTGATCGTGCTGCGCGACGGCCGGGAATGCGCGCGCCGGGTGCGCCCGACGCGGCAGGAGGAGATCGAGAGCGCGCTGCAGGCCGGGCAGGCCGGCGACCGCGCATGAGCACCTCGTTCAAGAGCATCCGCTACTTCATCGCGGTGGCGGAGGCGGGGTCGATCTCAGCCGCGATCCAGGACCTGCGGGTCTCGCAGTCGGTGGTGTCGGCGGCGATCGCGCAGATCGAGGCCGACCTCGGCACCCTGCTGTTCGAGCGCCGCGCACGCGGCATGGCGCTCACCCACGCCGGCCACCAGTTCCTGCGCCACGCCTACCAGATCGAGGTCGCGATGCGCAACGCGCGCGACGCCCTCGCCTCGCGCCCGCACACCGTCACCGGGCGCCTGAACATCGGCGTCACCAGCCTGATGGTGGGCTACTACCTGCCCTATCTGCTGGACCGCTTCCGGCGCGTGTACCCGCGCATCGAGGTCCAGATCACCGAGGACAGGCGCGACTACCTGGAGCACCTGCTGATCGCCGGCGAGCTCGACGTGGCGCTGGTGGTGGCCTCGCAGCTGCAGAACTACCGGGCGCTGGACACCGAGATCATCCTGCGCTCGGGCTGGCGCGTGTGGTGCCCGCTGAACCACCGCCTGGCGGGCGCGCAGACGGTGGAGGCGCAGGCGCTTCTGGACGAGACGCTGGTGCTGCTGCAGGCCGATGAGCTCGGCGACGCCATCACCGGCCTGTGGCCATCCAGCCGGCGCACGCCGCGGGTGCTGATCAGCACCTCGTCGGTGGAGGCGGTGCGCAGCCTGGTCGCCACCGGCGCCGGCATCACCATCCTGCCCGACATGCTGTACCGGCCCTGGTCGCTGGAGGGCGACCGCATCGAGCCGCGCGCGCTCGATACCCCGCTGCCGCAGCTCGAGGTCGGGCTGGCCTGGCGCAAGGGCGCGGCCCTGCCCGAGACCCTGGACCACTTCCTGACCGCGGTGCGCCCGGCCTTCAGCAGCCAGGCGCCACACGCGGCGGCGGCACGCAGCGAGGCGCCGGCCCACCCGCGCGCGGGTTGAAGCTCGGCCGCGGCGCGACACCCGCCGCGGCGGCCGGCCGCGCAGCCGCCGCTCAGCGCCGCAGCGCGTCCAGCGAGTCGCCGATGATGGCCAGCCCCTCGTCGAGCAGGGCGTCGCTGGCGCTCAGCGGCACCAGGATGCGCACCACGTTGCCGTAGGTGCCGCAGGTGAGGATGATGAGGCCGCGGCGCGTGGCCTCGGTCGCGAGCGCCTTCGTCAGGTCGGCGTCGGGCTGCTGCGGGTCGCCGTTCTTGCACAGCTCCATCGCCACCATCGCGCCCATGCCGCGCACCTCGGCGATGCAGTCGTGGCGGCGCGCCAGCTCCTGGAGGTAGCCGGTGATGCGCGCGCCCATCGCGCGGCTGCGCGCCAGCAGGTCGTGCTGCTCGAACTCGCGCAGCACCGCCAGCGCCGCCACGCAGGCCAGCGGGTTGCCGGCGTAGGTGCCCCCGAGGCCGCCGGCGCCGGGCGCGTCCATCACCTCGGCCCGGCCGACCACGGCCGAGATCGGAAATCCGCCGGCCATCGACTTGGCCATCGCGATCAGGTCCGGCGCGACGCCGCTTTGCTCGCACGCGAACCAGGTGCCGGTGCGGCCGGCGCCGGTCTGCACCTCGTCGCAGATGAGCAGGATGCGGTGCTGGTCGCACAGCACGCGCAGGCGCTGCAGCAGCTCGGGCGGGGCGACGTTGAAGCCGCCCTCGCCTTGCACCGGCTCCAGGATGATGGCCGCCACGCGCGTGGGCTCGATGTCGTTCCTGAAGATCTGCTCCACCGACTCCAGCGCGTCGTCCACGCTCACGCCGCGCAGCGCGCTCGGGAAGCGGGCGTGGAAGACGTCGCTCGGAAAGGGGCCGAAGCCGAGCTTGTAGGGCGCGACCTTGCCGGTCAGGCCCAGGGTGAGCAGGGTGCGGCCGTGGTAGCCGCCGGAAAACGAGATCACCCCGGGGCGACCGGTGTGGGCGCGCGCGATCTTCACCGCGTTTTCCACCGCCTCGGCGCCGGTGGTGAGGAACAGCGTCTTCTTGGCGAAGTCGCCTGGCGCGAGCGCGTTGATGCGCTCGGCCAGCTCCACATAGGGCTCGTAGGCCACGACCTGGAAGCAGGTGTGGGTGTAGCGGTCGAGCTGGGCCTTGACGGCGTCGACGATCGCCGGGTTGCAGTGCCCGGTGTTGAGCACCGCGATGCCGCCCGCGAAGTCGATGTAGCGCCGGCCCTCCACGTCCCACAGCTCGGCGTTGCGCGCGCGGTCGATGAAGATGGCGTGGCTCTGGCCGACGCCGCGCGGGATGGCCGCGGCGCGGCGCGCCATCAGCGATTCGTTGGTCTTGCGATCCTGCATCTCTTGCTCCTTCGCGGGTGGCGGTCTCGGGGTCTCGGGGTCTCGGGGCCTCGGGGCCTCAGCCCAGCTTGACCATGACGTGGCGCGGGCAGCTGTAGTCCTCCAGCGCGTAGACCGACATGTCCTTGCCGTAGCCGGAGTGTTTCATGCCGCCGTGCGGCATCTCGGACACCAGCATGAAGTGGGTGTTGATCCAGGTGCAGCCGTACTGCAGCTGCGAGGCGATGCGCATCGCCTGACCCACGTTGGCGGTCCAGACCGAGCTCGCCAGGCCGTAGTCGGAGTCGTTGGCCCAGGCGATGGCCTGCTCCACGTCGTCGACCCGGGTCACCGAGACCACCGGGCCGAAGACCTCGCTGCGCACGATCTCGTCGTCCTGGCGCGCCCCGGCGACCACCGTGGGCTTGTAGAAGAAGCCGCCGCCGGCGATCGCGGCGCCGCCGGCCGTGACCTCGACGTGCGGCAGCTGGCGCGCGCGGTCGACGAAGCTCGCCACGCGGTCGCGCTGGCGCGCCGAGATCAGCGGCCCCATCTCGACCCCGGCCTCCTGCTGGGCGCCGGTGCGGATGGTGGCGACCGCGCCGCTGAGGTCGGCCACCAGCCGCTCGTACACCTTGCCGGTGGCGTAGACGCGGCAGGCGGCGGTGCAGTCCTGGCCCGCGTTGTAGTAGCCGAAGCCGCGCAGGCCCTCGACCACGGCGCCGAGGTCGGCGTCGTCGAGCACGATCACCGGCGCCTTGCCGCCGAGCTCGAGGTGGGTGCGCTTGATGCCGCGCGCCGCCGATTCCATGATCTTGCTGCCGGTGGAGACATCGCCGGTGAGCGAGGCCATGCGCACCCGCGGGTCGCGCACCAGCGGCGCGCCCACCGTGTCGCCGCGCCCGCAGACGATGTTCACCACCCCCGGCGGCAGGATCTCGGCCAGCAGCTCGCCCAGGCGCAGCGTGGTCAGCGGCGTCATCTCGGAGGGCTTGAGGACCACCGTGTTGCCCATCGCGATCGCCGGGCCGAGCTTCCAGGCCGCCATCATGAGCGGGTAGTTCCAGGGCGCGATCGACGCCACCACGCCCAGCGGGTCGCGTCGGATCATGCTGGTGTGGCCGGGCAGGTACTCGGCGGCGACGCTGGCGCCGAGGTTGCGGATCGCGCCGGCGAAGAAGCGGTAGACATCGGCGATGGCCGGGATCTCGTCGTTGCGCGCCGCCGCCAGCGGCTTGCCGCAGTTCAGCGACTCGAGCATGGCGAACTCGTCGCCGTGCGCCTCGACGGCGTCGGCGATGCGCAGCAGGTAGCCGCTGCGATCCTTGGGCGTGAGCGCGGCCCAGCCCGGGAACGCCGCCTGCGCGGCGTCGACGGCGGCGCGCAGCTGCTCGGGCGAGGCCTCGCGCACCTCGCACAGCGCGCTGCCGCTGGCGGGGTCGAGCACGGTCTCGGCGCGACCTTCGCCGGCCACGCACTGGCCGTTGATGAGCAACTGGGTGGGGAATCGGATGCTGGGCATGGCGGTGTGGGTGGGCGGTGGGTGGGCGGTGGGTGGGCTGGAACGGGCCGGCGCTGGCGCTGTGCGAAGCTCGCGCGCCGCTCAGCGCGGGGCGGCGTCGCTGTCCTTGGTCAGCCGCCAGGCCAGCAGGATCAGGGGCGCGGTGAGCATCATCACGAGCAGGGCGACGACGTTGGTCACCGCGGTGTCGCGCGGGCGGCCGAGCTGGTTAAGCAGCCAGATCGGCAGCGTCTTGTCGTGGCCGGCGGTGAAGGTGGTGACGATGAGCTCGTCCACCGACAGCGCGAAGGCCAGGATGCCGCCGGCCAGCAGCGCGCTGCCGAGCTGAGGCAGGATGACGTGGCGCAGCGTGGTCAGGGTGTCGGCGCCGAGGTCCATCGACGCCTCCCACAGCCGCTGCGGCAGCCGGCGCAGCCGCGCCACCACGTTGTTGTGGACGATGACGACGCAGAAGGTGGCGTGGCCGATGACGATGGTCCAGAAGCCGGGGCTGACCTCCAGGGTCTTGAAGGCGTACAGCAGCGCGATGCCGGTGACGATGCCGGGCAGCGCGATCGGCAGCACCAGCATGGTGGTGAAGGCGTTGCGGCCACGGAAGTGGTCCCGGTTCAGCGCCGCCGCGCTGAGCGTGCCCAGCGCCATCGCGATCACGGTCGCGAGCGCGGCGACCGACAGCGACAGGCCGATCGCCTGCCGGATGTCCTCGCGCTCCAGCGCCTTCGCGAACCAGCGCAGCGTCAGCCCGGACAGCGGGAAGGCATAGCTGGAGTCGTCGTCGTTGAAGGCGTAGACGGCGATGAACAGCAGCGGCAGGTGCAGGAAGGCGATCACGCCGTAGGCCGCGATGCGCAGCGCCAGCGGGCGGCGGTCAGAGTGCATTGAAGGCCCCCAGCCGGCGCGCGACCGACAGATAGACCGTGATCAGCACGATCGGCACCATGGTGAAGGCGGCCGCCATCGGGATGTTGCCTATCGTGCCCTGCATGGTGTAGACCATGTTGCCGATGAAGTAGCCCGAGGGTCCGACGAGCTGCGGGATGATGTAGTCGCCCAGGGTGAGCGAAAAGGTGAAGATGGATCCCGCCACCACGCCCGGGAAGGCGAGCGGCCACAGCACCCGGCGGAAGGTCTGCCAGGGCCGCGCGCCGAGGTCGCTGGAGGCCTGCAGCAGGTTGCCCGGCACGCGCTCGATCGCGGCCTGGATGGGCAGGATCATGAACGGCAGCCAGATGTAGGTGAAGACGATGAATCGCCCCAGGTGCGAGGTGGCCAGGGTGTCGCCGCCGACATAGGGCAGCGCGAGCAGCGCGTGCAGCATCCCCGCCAGGCCCAGCCGCTCCAGCACCCAGTAGATGACCCCGCCCTGCGACAACAGCACGGTCCAGGCGTAGGCCTTGACGATGTAGCTGGCCCACATCGGCAGCATCACGCCGACGTAGAAGAAGGCCTTCTCGCGCGCGCTCGCGAAGTGCGCCATGTAGTAGGCGATCGGGAACCCCAGCGCCACCGAGGCCAGCGTCACCGCCACCGCCATCGCCAGCGTGCGCAGCACGATGTCCAGGTTCGCCGGGTCGAGCAGGTTGGCGTAGTTCTCGAGCGTGAACTCGCTGCCCACCGACATGCTCATGTCGTCGAAGGCGAACAGGCTCTGGCTCAGCAGCGACAGCAGCGAGCCGATGTAGACGACGCCGAACCACAGCAGCGGCGGCGTCAGCAGCAGCAGCAGGGCCAGGGTGGGCCGGCGGTACAGCAGGCCGGACAGGGTGCGCGTCGCGGACATGGGGCGCGGCGGCGTTCAGGCGTGCAGCCAGACCATGTGCGCGCCCGCCCAGTGCAGCGTCAGGCGCTGGCCGGGCTGGGCGTCGCGCAGCGCGGCCGCGGCAGCGTGGCTGTCGACCTGGAGCGCCGTCAGCACCTGGTCGCCGACCTGCAGCTCCAGACGCTGGTTGGCGCCCAGGAACTGCACCGCCAGCAGCTCGCCTTCGACGCGCAGCTGGCCGTCCGCCAGCGGCGCCCCCGGCGGCGCGACGCCGACGTACTCCTGGCGGATCGAGAAGGCCTGCGCGCGCCCGGCGATGCGCTGCGCCAGCACCGGCTCGACGACGTTGGCGCTGCCGACGAAGCCGGCGACGAAGCGCGTGGCCGGCGTGTGGTAGAGATCGCGCGGGCTGGCGATCTGCTCGATGCGGCCGTGGTTGAAGACCGCGATCCGGTCCGACATCGACAGCGCCTCGCCCTGGTCGTGGGTGACGTAGACGAAGGTGATGCCGAGCTTGCGGTGCAGCAGCTTGAGCTCGACCTGCATCTGCTCGCGCAGCTTCAGGTCCAGCGCCCCCAGCGGCTCGTCCAGCAGCAGGATGCGCGGCCGGTTCACGAGCGCACGCGCCAGCGCCACGCGCTGGCGCTGGCCGCCCGAGAGCTGCACCGGCGTGCGCCGCTCGTGGTCGGGCAGCGCCACCATGGCCAGCGCCTCGCGCGCCCTCGCCTCGCGCTCGGCGCGGCCGACCTTTCGGATCATGAGCCCGTAGGCCACGTTCTCCAGCACCGTCATGTGCGGGAACAGCGCGTAGTCCTGGAACACGGTGTTCACGTCGCGCTCGTAGGGCGGCGTGCCGCCGGCGGGCTTGCCCAGCAGCTGCAGGTCGCCGCCGCTGGGCTGCTCGAAGCCGGCCATCAGGCGCAGCGAGGTGGTCTTGCCCGAGCCCGAGGGCCCGAGCATAGAGAAGAACTCCCCCTCCTGCACGCTGAAGCTGACGCTGTCCAGCGCCTTCACCGCACCGTAGTGCCGGCTCACGCGATCGAAGGCAATGGCCACTGGCATGCGAGCGCCCCGGTTGCAGTCCGCGAGATCAGGCGCTGCGCCTCAGCGCCCGCCCATGATGGCGATGTAGTCCATCGCCCAGCGCGCGTAGGGCACGCACTTGCCCTGGGTCTCGCACTTGGCGGTGGGGGTGCGCCAGAACTGGATCTTGTCCAGGTCCGCGTAGCCGTTGGTCTTGCAGAAGTCGCTGCCGCCCGGGGCCTTGGCCTTGCAGGCGCGCGGGGTCACGGGCACGGCGCCGAACCACTCGGCCAGCGGCGCCTGCAGCTCGTCGCCGAGCTGGTGCTCCATCCACAGATAGGCGCAGTTCACGTTCTTGGCATTGACGTGCAGCATGGTGGTGTCGGCCCAGCCGGTGGTGCCTTCCTTGGGCACGACGGAGGCGATCGGCTGCTTCTCGCCCTTGAGCGAATTCACCATGAAGCCCCAGGAGCCGGAGGCGACCACGCCCTCCTTCTTGAAGTCGTTCATCTGCACCGTGGCGTCGTGCCAGTAGCGGTGCACCAGCTTGTTCTGCTGGCGCAGCAGCGACAGCACCGCCTCGTACTGCTTGTCGTTGAGCTCGTAGGGGTTCTTGATGCCCAGCTCGGGCTTCTTGTGCATCAGGTACAGCGCCGCCTCGGCGATGTAGATCGGGCCGTCGTAGGCCTGCACCCGGCCCTTGTTGCTCTTGCCGTCGGGCAGCGTCTGCTCCTCGAACACCACGCTCCAGGAATCGGGTGCGGTCTTGAAGACGTCGGTGTTGTACATGAGCACGTTCGGGCCCGAGTGGTAGGGCACGCCGTAGTGCTTGCCGCCCACCGTGTGCCAGGGCGCGTTCTGCAGCCGCGGGTCGATCTGGCCGTAGCTCGGCACGAGCTTGATGTTGACCTCCTGCACCAGCTTGGAGGCGATCAGCCGGCCCGAGGCGTCGCCCGACGCGGTCACGATGTCGTAGCCGCCGGCCTTCATCAGGGTCACCATCTCGTCGGAGGTGGCGGCGGTCTTGACGTTGACCTTGCAGCCCGAGGACTGCTCGAACTTGGTCACCCAGTCGTAGGCCTTGACGGTCTGGCCGCGCTCCACGTAGCCGGCCCAGGCGATGATGTTGAGCTGGCCCTCGGCCTTGCCGACCGCCGTCGGCGGCGCGGCAACAGCGGTGGTGGCAGCGGCTGCCGCGAGCAGCCCGGTCAGCAATGCATGGGTTCTGGACATGAATCGGTCTCCTGGTTGTCCGGCCGCGGCGCTCGCCGCTGGACCATCGCGCGGGCCCGGGGCAGGCCCTTCGTCCGCCAAAAAATGGTAGGCGCCGGCGGACGGTCGATCCAGACCGATCAGGCAAAACAGTCGTTCTGAAAAACAGAAACGACATCCTTCAGTTTCTCGAAACAAGGGTTAACACCTAATTTGAGAGGCGATAAACCCAGTTTGCCTACATTCAAAACCTGTATATCCATCTTGTCTAACGATAGTATTTATGTAATTTCTGAATTTTAGATCGCTTTGCACGTTGAACCCCGCACAGGCCCAGGACTTGTGGGTGACTGGACAGGCGGCATCAGAACGGCGTCGGTCGCCGGTCGGGCTCGCTGCAAGCACAGTCGGGCGGCGTTTCGAGTTCACCGATGGCCGCCTTCCGGGGAGGCGCCAGACCCATCGCGGAGGAGCCGCGCGCATTCACGGCCGGCGTCGGTCTCGGTGTGGGGGACGAAGCCGGCCGCCCCGGCAGCCAGCGGATGATCGGCCTGGCCCGTGCCGGTCGCTGCGGCGTCTCAGGTTCTGCGGCTCAGGAAGATCGAGAACAGCTGCGACTGCGTCGACACCTCGAACTTGGCGTAGAGGTGGCGTCGGTGCACCTTGACGGTTTCCTCGGAGATGCCCAGACGCCTGGCGATCAGCTTGGACGAATTCCCGCCGAGCATGAGATGCATGACCTCCCGTTCGCGCGCGGTCAGTCCCGAAGTGGCGGGCAACTGCAGCGTCGCCGGCGACTCGCCGTTGCGCTGCGCGGCCTCCTCGGTCCGGCCGCGCCGCGCCATCAGGGCCAGCACCCACGGAGCCACCAGGCGCAGCGCACCAAGCTGGGACGGCGTGAACCGTTTCGGGCCCCCGAGCGACAGCGAGAGCCAGCGGCGCGCCCCTTCGGGTACGAGGAACTGGACCTCCTCGACCATGACGTTGAGCCGGAAATAGTGGCGGTAGTAGTCGGTGCTGGCGAACTTGTCCGGCGCCACCTCGTCGAGTGTCACGAAGCCCTGTCGCAGCAGGTCTGGCGTGTCGCGCACAGCGACGTAGAAGGGGTCGATCAGATACGCCGTGCGCAGGTAGCCTTCGAAACGCTGCAGCGCGTCCGCGGGCCCTTCGCACACGGCCAGCACCGACGGCGGCGCGCGCAGGTCGAAGCGCATGCAGACCCAGTTGCCCAGCGGCACATGGGCGCCGAGCGTGCGCATGAGGCGATCCCAGAAGCCGGGCTCGTCGAGCGTGCGGATCAGCGAGCCGACCGCGTGGTGCCAGTTCAACGCCGCCAGCGCATCGGTGGCGACCGTGCTGTGTGACGCCGATGCCTTTGCCGCGCGCGCCTTGGACGCGTCCTTCGGCAGCACGGGCACGGGCGCCAGCAGGCGCGAGAGGGGCCGCGGCGGCGGCGATGCGCGCGATGCCACGTCGCGAATCATAGCCGCGGGCTGTGCACCACCAGCACCGCGCCGCGACCGCTCGTCGCCGACCCTGCGTCAGCGGCGGCGCCGGCGCCGACGAAACAAGCGCGAGTCCGGCGCCGCCCCAAGTCCACCGCTGCCGGCGCCTGTCGAGCTCTGCTCACCCTAGGCCGCGCCGGTCAGAAGTTGCGCGACAGGTAGGCACCGAAGAAGTCGCGGTCGCCATAGGGTTGATCGAACGAGGCGCCGCCACCCCAGTACCTTGCGGCGTTCATCCCGAACTGCCAGCTCGCCGGGTTCTGCGTGAAGTTCAGATACAGGTTGGCGCTGCGCGCACCCTGCATGAAGTTGGCCATCATCGTCGGCGTGCGGCCCTTCAGCGCATGAAAGTAGTACAGGCCCGGCGTGACCTGCCAGCCAGCGAGCACGCTGCCGTCGTAGGTCCAGCTGAAGTCGAAATTGATGCCGGCCGAGGTCTTCGTCCCCGCACCGTGGACGGTCGCGCCGCCATCGTGCGACCAGTTCCACAGGCCGGCGGCGGGCAATTGCTGGATCGCGTCACCGGCCGGCGAGCGGCGGCTGTACACCGACCTGACACCTGGCATGTGCACCACCACCGCCTCGGCCAGCAGCATGGCGTTGTCGGCCCCCAGCAGCCCGAGCACGCCGCCATGGTCGCCCGGCGTCAGGCTGAGCAGGCCCGTCAGGTGCCATTGGAAGCGCTTGCTGTCGATGAACTGCTCGCAGGGCCCGGCGTAGAAACCGTTGACATTGTCGCCGGCCATGCCTGGCGTGAAGCAGCCCGACAACGCTACGGCATCGCGCGGCCGGTACGACAGCTCCGTGCCCACCGCCCAGTTGCCCACCGGCACGCTGGCGCTGACACCGAGCAGCTTGCGGTTCTCAAGGAAGCGCCATTGCCCGCCCGCTGCACCGAACTGCAGGTTCGGCATCTTGTCGTGGTAGTTCATCGCGTAGAAGCCGAAGTTGGCCGCGCTGCCGTCGGGTTGCCAGCGCAGGGCTGCACCCCATTGCCCGCCGTGCCGGGGTTCGTCATCGGGGGCGATCGGAATCGTCGGCGACGGCGGTAGCCCGGCGGCCGCGGCGGGGTCCGGGCCGAGGTAGATCGGCTCGCGTCCACGGTCGTAGATGTCGGCCACCGACCAGTAGCCGCCGACCGGCGCCACCTTGGTGCGCTTCCAGCGCAGCTGCGCGTAGCCTTCCAGCGACCAGCCTTGGCCGAGCGTGGTGCTCACGCTCGCGGTGGGCACCGGCAGGAAGGCCTCCTTGAGCTGCGTGCCGGGTTGGCTCAGGCGCTGGTAGTCGAACGGGTTGGACGCGTTGATGCCGCCCGGCAGGAACAGGCTCTCGCCCCAGTTGAGGAACTGGTTGCCCAGCCGCAGGGTCACGCGCTGCCCGCCGAACTGCAGGCTTTTGCCGACCCACAGGTCGAGCAGGCGCAGGTCGCGCACGATCTCGCGGCGTGCGGCATCGGACAGCGGGGTGCGCGCCGTGTGGCCGGCGCGGGCGTCGGCCAGCCAGCTCACCCGGCCGAGGAACTTCCAGTCGTCGGGCAGGCTGATCAGCAGCTCGTGATTGCCCTTCAGATAGGCCGCGAACGGATCGCCCCTGCGATAGTTCAGGTTGCCGTCGTCGCCGCCGCCCCAGCCGAACGGATCGGCTGCGGCGCAGTACGTCGGGTCGCCGACCAGGGCGCATTGCGGGTTGCCCGCGCGCACACCCAGACCCATGGTGATGGTGGAGTCAAGACTGCCCTGGATGCCTTCGCGCTCGAAGGTGAAGGCAGCAGCCGGGGCGCTCCCGGTGATGGCAAGTACTGCAGCCAGCGCGCGCAGCGCAAGAGGTCTAGCGTGCATGAGGTCTCCTCGTGCTTGTGGGAATGGGACGCGGTGTACCGGTCCGGATGCGAGTTCTAGGCCGGCACGCAGTCCGCCGGTCGGCGGGCGAACGCGAGCCAGGTCGCGCCCAGCGCAGCGAGCGCGAAGGCGCTGGCGCTGGCCACGGCGACGACGAATCCGTGTTGTTCGGCGAGCGCGCCCGCCACCAGCGGCGCCAGCGCGAGGCCGAAGCCTTGCGCCGCCGGCGTCAGGCTCACCGCGCGGCCAGTCGGATCCCAGCGGCCCAGCACCGCCATCTGCACGACCATCAGCAGGTTCCACAGCACGACGAAGACGGCAAGGTCGGCCAGGTAGCCCAGGCGCCCGCCCTGGCCCCACAGCAGCCCCAACGGCACGAACGCCGTCAGCGCGAGCCCGATCACGAGCACCCAGCGCTCGCCCCAGCGGCGCGTGATCCACGGCGCGCTGAGCGAGCCGAGCAGCGCCGGCACGTTCGACGCGGCGAGCCAGTGGCCGAGCTCGTCGGGCGTCATGCCGGACTCGACGCCGGCACGCTCGATGAACGCCCAGTACGCACCGATCGAACAGAAGAACAGCAGCACCGAGGCCGCGATCGACCAGGCCGCCCGGGACAAGCCGCCCGACCCGGCCGCTTCCGCGCTGCGCAGCAGCGGCAGGCGCGACCGCGCGGTCAGCAGCGCCGCCGCCGCGGCGAGCGCCGCCATGCTGCCGTAGATGCTCCACAGGCCGAAGGTCCGGGCCAGCGGCCCGAACGCGAGCAGTTCGACCGCGCTCAGCACGATCTGCGCGCTGACCGCCCACGAGAACGCGCGATCCGGATCCGGCGCGCGTCCGAGGACCGCGACGCCTGCCGGCATCGCCACGCCCGCGGCGACGCTTGACGCCAGACGCAGCGCCAGGAAGACCGCGTCGCTCCACGCCATCGCGCTCAAGGCGTTGAGAACGGCCAGCGCGGCGAGGCCGCCAGCCATCAGGCGGCGCGCGGATGCCCGGCGCATCGCCCATGAACCGAACAGCGCCGTGACAGCAACGCCGAAGGTCTCGGCCGATGCGACCCGGCCGAGCTGCTCGGGCGTCAAGCCGCGCAGTTCGGCGAGCTGACCGATGATCACCGGCAGGCCGAGGAAGGCCGCTGCCCCGGCGCACACCGCCGCGATGGCCGCGACCTGTGCGCCCGCATCGGCGGCGTCGGCAGCGACAGTCCCCTGCAATGCGTTCATGGCATGTGCTCCCACCGGACTCAGCGCTCGCTCAGCGCGCGCAGGTTGTCGGCGGTGAAGAAGTCGAGCTGGAAGCGGTGGTCGGGCGAAGTCAGGTACCAGCGCGCCTCCTTGCCGGTGCCGGTGAGGACGAAGTCGGCCAGGTAGCGGTCCTGCTGCACGTCGTACTGCACGAACATCGAACTGACGCAGGCCCCTTCCAGCTCCCAGGCTGGGAACAGGCTGGCCTCGCGCACTTTCCACAGATTGCCCAGCGCGTCGTAGTCCTCGGCGACGACGATCAGCCAGCTGTCTTCGTCGATGTAGAAGGTGCGCCTGGGCATCGTGTGACGCACACCCGCCTTCACGCTGGCCTCGACCACCCAGGTCCGGTGCAGCTCGTAGCGACGGTAGGGCGCCGCGACGAAGCCGTCCTTGAACACGTCGGCGACCTTGCCGCCCGAATCGGTCAGCCTGAAGGTGTTGTAGGGGACGTAGACGTTCCTCCTGCCGACGAGCTTCCAGTCGAAGCGGTCGAGGTTGCCGGTGAACATCTGCGTCTGGTCGATCGTGTACTGGTTCTCGTAGCCCATCTGCGGCGCGTCGTAGGCGTAGGTCGGAAGCCGCCGCACGCGGCGCTGGCCCGGGAAGTACCAGTACGAGTCGAGGTCACGGTTGTCGAAGAACATGCGCGACATCAGCGCCTGCCCGGCCTGCGCGGCCGGCGCCGTCATCTTGAAGTGCACCCCGCCCAGCACGTTGCCGACATCGGCCGGACTGGTCGAGCCTTTGCCGCCCCAGGGGTAGTAGAAGTGCTGCGGTGCAGTCAAGGTGACCCAGTGGCTGCCCGCGCTGCGCGGCGAGACCATCGTCGTCGACGCCGGCAGATCAACGCCGACCCCCTGGTAGCGCACCAGGAAGTTCCACATCGCCTGCGCACCGTTGTCCGGCAGCGGGAAGGGCACGCCGGGCAGCACGGCCTTGGCCAGCGAGTTGCCGTCGGCGCCGAGGCTGGCCTGGGTCACGTTGCGCCTGGTGTTGGCCGCCACCCACTCGGGCGCACCGCAGCTGCGGTGCGAGGGGTACACGTCCATCGTGTAGCCCTTCTTCTGCTTGAGCAGGTGGAGTTGCCCGGGCGTGAGCCGGTCGGCGTGCTTGTCGGCGCCGGCGGCGTCTATGCTGAGCGCCGGCCGTTCGTCCCTGTACTTCCACGCGCCCAGGCGTGGCTTGCCGGGCGACCAGGGGCCCTGCGGCCTGTCGGCACCCTCCCACGCCGGCACGCCACCGCCGGCGGCACGTTCGCCGCCCAGCGGCGTGAGCTCGGTGCCGAGCTTATCGGCGTCCTGCGTCGAAGCCGCCTGCGCAGCGCCCGCCGCGAGGAACAGGCCCAGCATGGTCGCGCCGACCAGACGGGCGGCGCCATTCGCGCGCTGATGGTTCATCGTTTGTCTCCGGTGTTGTTGAGTCCCGCCAGCGGGCGGTAACGGTCGAGCAGATCGAGCAGGCGCGCCGGATCGATCGCCTTGAGCGTCGCGCCGGCCGGCTTGACGCAGGGCATGTCGCGTGCAGCCAGCATCGCGTTGAGAACGGCCTCCTCCGTCGCGTGCGCGGCGGCCCGGCTCAGCGCATCGCTGAGGTTGTCGTCCAGGAACCCGAGGCTCTTGACGGACTCGCCGTGGTGCATCTCCGCCGGGCTCCAGCGGCGGCTGCCGCAGGTACTGAACGCGAGCATCAGGTCGCCCGAGTTGACGCCGCCGGTGGTGCCGGTGCGCCCGATGCCCAGCGCGCCACGTCGGGCCAGGCGCTGCAGCTGCAGCGGATGCAGCGGCGCATCGGTGGCGATGACGACGATCACGGAACCCGTCTCGCCCTGCCCTTGCTGGCTCAGGAGGGCGTCCTCGGGCCACAGGCGTCCGACGGGCACGCCGAGCACGGTGAACTCCTCGCGCACGCCGAAGTTGGCCTGCACGAGCACGCCCACGCAAAACGGGCGGCCGTCGATCGTCACGCGGCGCGACGATGTCCCGGTACCGCCCTTGAACTCGTAGCACTGCATGCCCGTGCCACCGCCGACATTGCCTTCGGCCACCGCCCCGCCGCGCGCACTGTCGAGCGCCGCGAGGACGTCGGACTCGCCGATGTGCAGCGCGTTGATGTCATTCGTGAGCCCGTCGTAGGTTTCGGCCACCACCGGCAGGTACCAGTGGTGGCGCGTACGCATCGCGCTCACGTGCTCGACCATCCAACGCGTCAGCCCGTGATGCACCATGCCCACCGAGTGCGTGTTGGTGAGCGCGATCGGGCCGGTGAAGTGGCCCGCGTCGTGAATCCAGTGGCTGCCCGTGAGCTCGCCGTTGCCGTTGAGCGAGAACTGGGCGGCCCACACGGAGCGATCGGGCCGGGCCTTCCCGCACGGAAAAATCACCGTGACGCCGGTCCTCGCCGGGCCGCGGCCGCTGGCCGGATCGTCCGCCGCGTCTATGCGTGTGAAGGTCCCGACCTCGACGCCATCGACGTCGGTGATCGCGTTGCAAGGCCCGGTCTCGCCGACGAATGGCAGGCCGAGCTGTCGACCGCGTGGACGGGGATTCAGGACCATGTCGACACCTGCGCTCATGAGACAAGCTTCCCCCTTGAAGGGCTGCGGTGTGAGCGCTTGGGAGCGGCCCCGCGCGCTCATCAGAAAACCTTCGCCCTTGAAGGGCTGCGGTGTGAGCGCTTGGGAACGGCCCCGCGCGCTCATCAGAAAACCTTCGCCCTTGAAGGGCTGCGGTGTGAGCGCTTGGGAACGGCCCCGCGCGCTCACGGGCCGCACGTCGGTATGGCCTGGAGCTTAGGTTCGCGGTCTGGCGCGCGAAATTACCGCAAGGTGTTACCCGCTGGGGGTAGCTACGGCGCGTGGCAGCGGTGCGGTGCTATGCGTCAGGCGACGCCGTGCGCCTCGCGCAGGCACTGGAGAAACGCTTCGCCAACGCGCTGCAGCGGCGGCTCGCGGCGCCTGATCGCGCTATAGCGGCACGGGTAGTTCAGCAGCTTTGGGTGGATCGCGCGCATGCGGTCTTCGCGCACGAACGGCTGCGCGTAGTGATCCGGGAGGAAACCGAGGAAAGCCCCCGAGAGGATGAAATGCGCCACACCTTCCTGGTCCGATGCCGAGGCGGCACGCGTCAGGCCGCGCGCGTGGGCCAGCGCCATGTTGGGCGAGTGATAGTCCAGCCCGGCAAGCTCGGCGCCGCGCAGTTCGGCCCAGCTGCGCCTGCGCTGCGGCACGTCGTACCAGGGATGCTCGCGGCCGGCGTAAAGAAGCATGCGCTCGCCGAACAGATGGTCATAGCCCAGGCTCTCCGAGCGGCGGTGCTCGGGGATGAGGCCCAGGTGGAAGCGCCCGTCCATCACGCCGCGCTCGATCGAAGCGATGGTGCCGACGTGCAGCCGGATCGATACCGCCGGCGCGCGTTCCCTGAACGACGCGATGGCGCGATCGATCCGCGCGGCCGGATTGGTGACGACCTTCTCGAACAGCGCCACGTGGACCTCGCCGCCGATCCTGCGTCCGATGTCGTGCAGTTCGGACCGGAAGGCGTCGGTCGCCTGCAGCAGGCGTTCGGCGGCCGCGTACACGCGCTCGCCTTCGGGCTTGAGCGCGAAGCCGGACCGGCCGCGCCGGCACAGCACCATGCCCAGCCGCTGCTCCAGGTCCTTGATGTGACGACTGATCGTCGAGACGGCGATGTTCAGCTCGAGCTCGGCGGCAGCCATGCCGCGGCAATCGGCGACGGCGCGGAAGACCCGCAGCAGGCGCAGATCCGCGTCGGCGATGCGCCCCAGGATGGCGCGTTCTCTCGATTGCATGGATCGTCAAATGAACGGAGATGATCGGTGATTGGATTCAAGCACGGCGTCCGACACCATGGCAAACCACGCCAGGCCATCGGAGCGGTCGGCTGACCACCAGACACCGGAGCACGCAGTGAAGACCATTGGACACCTCATCGACGGAAAGCCCGTGAACGGCGACGGCCGCAGCGCCGACGTCTGCAACCCGGCGACGGGCCGGCCGGTGGCGCGCGTCGCTCTGGCGGAACGCCAGACGGTGCAGCAGGCCGTCGACGCTGCGCAGGCGGCGTTCCCGGCCTGGCGCGACACGCCGGCGCTCAAGCGCGCGCGCGTGATGAGCGCACTGAAGTCACTGCTCGAGGCGCACGCCACACAGATCAGCGAGCTGATCACCGAGGAGCACGGCAAGGTGCTGGCCGACAGCCTGGGCGAGCTGCAGCGCGGCATCGAGAACGTCGAGTACGCGTCCTATGCGACCGAGCTGCTCAAGGGCGAGCACAGCCGCAACGTCGGGCCCGGCATCGACTCGTGGAGCGAACACCAGGCGCTGGGCGTCGTCGCCGGCATCACGCCCTTCAACTTCCCGGCGATGGTGCCGCTGTGGATGTGGCCGATCGCCGTCGCATGCGGCAACACCTTCGTGCTCAAGCCGTCGGAGCGCGACCCGTCGAGCGCGCTGCTCATCGCCCGGCTCGCGCTCGAAGCCGGGCTGCCGCCCGGCGTGCTCAACGTCGTCAACGGAGACAAGGAAGCGGTCGACGCGCTGCTGACCGATGCGCGCGTCAAGGCGGTGAGCTTCGTCGGATCGACGCCGATCGCCGAGCACGTCTACACCGTCGGCAGCGCCCACGGCAAGCGCGTGCAGGCGCTCGGCGGGGCCAAGAACCACGCCGTCGTCATGCCGGACGCCGACATCGACAACGCCGTGGTCGCGCTCACGGGCGCCGCGTTCGGCTCCTGCGGCGAACGCTGCATGGCCATCCCGCTGGTGCTGGCAGTGGGAGACGCCACGGCCGACGCGGTGGTCGCCGGGCTGCAGGCTCAGATCGCCGCGATGAAGGTGGGACCCGGCATCGACCCCGGCAGCGACATGGGTCCGCTGGTGACGCGCACGCACTTCGAGCGCGTGCGCGCCTATGTCGACCAGGGCGTCGCCGAGGGTGCGACGCTGGTCGCGGACGGACGCACGCTGAGGGTGAGCGGCAGCGAGGACGGCTACTTCCTCGGGCCCTGCCTGTTCGACCATGTGAAACCCGGCATGGTCATCTATCGAGAGGAGATCTTCGGGCCGGTGCTCGGCGTCGTGCGCGTGCACAGCCTGGCCGAGGCGATGGATCTGATCGATGCGCACGAGTACGGCAACGGCACCTGCATCTTCACGCGGGACGGCGAAGCCGCCCGGCACTTCAGCGACCGCATCCAGGTCGGCATGGTGGGCATCAACGTGCCGCTGCCCGTCCCGGTCGCCTACCACTCCTTCGGCGGCTGGAAGCGCTCGCTGTTCGGCGACCTGCACGCCTACGGGCCCGACGCCGTCAAGTTCTACACCCGGCGCAAGACCATCACCCAGCGCTGGCCATCGACCGGCGTGCGCGAGCGCTCGGTGTTCAGCTTTCCGTCGAACCGCTGAGCACGGCCGCGCGGCGGGGCGTGATCGAGCCGGATCGCGGCCGGGCCGGGACAGCCATGGCAGCCGGCACTCGCGCTACAGCACGCCGGTCCTGAAGTGCTGCTGCAGGAACTGGCGGAAGCGGCGCACGATGGCCAGCGCGTCGCGCAGGCGGTCACGCTCCAGTGTGCTCAGGTCGGCCAGCCGCAGCAGGTTGTCCACCGGCTGGCCGAGCTGGCGCTGGGCGAGGTTGTTCTTCAGCTTCAGACCCATCAGGACGTGCAGGGTCTCGCCCAGGTCACGCGCCAGCGCAGCGTCGATGTGCCCGCCCTGGACCAGCAGGCGCAGTCGCTCGGTGGTGGCCAGCGGCGCGAGCTGCGCCTGCAGCGCCAGCGCGCGCACACCATGCACGATGGGGAAGGTGCCCAGCTTCTTCAGGTCCAGCGGCGCGTCGGACCGCGCGCGCGGCGCGGTCAGCCGCGCCCACCAGCCGACGGCCGGCTCCTCGAACTGGTCAGCCGCGGCGGCAAAGCGGGCCAGAAAGGCGTCGTTGCCGGGCAGCATCTCCCACAGGTGTGCTCGCACGCTGTCAAGCAGCGTGGCGTCGCCGGCCACCGCCGCCGCATCCATGAAGATCGCCAGATGCAGGGTGGCGTCGGCGTCGCTGCCGTAGATCCAGCCGCGGATGCGCTCGCGCCAATGCGTTGGATCGCCGCGCCACACGGGATTGCTGAGCATGATCCCGCCCGGACAGGGCGGCCAGCCGAAGTCGCACAGCACCTGGCTGAAGGTCTGCGCCAGCTGCGCCAGCGCGCTGCAGTCCACGCCCTCGCGCACGATGAGCGCGTTGTCCTGGTCGGTTTTCAGGATCTGCTCGCCGCGACCTTCGCTGCCCATCACCAGCAGGCAACTGTTGGCGACCAGCTCCGGCGGCGCGACGAGCTGCCAGGCGCGGGCGATGACCTGGGCGTCGAGCACGCGCACCATGGCGCTGATGAGCTCGATCTTCACGCCGCCGCCGTGCAGCAGGGCGACCAGCCCCTCGACCTGCAGCGCCGCAGGCTTGAGCTCGGCCAGGCTGGTCGCCTGCTCGACCTGCAGCGCAATCAGGTGCGAGTGGTTGGAGACGAAGCTCATCAGATCAAGCTGGCCGAGCACGCCGACGATGGCGCCACCATCGCGCACCAGCACCCTGTGCACGCGGTGGCGCAGCATCAGCAGCAAGGCCTCGAACAGCTCGGCGTCGGCGTCGACGGCGATCAGGTCGAAGCGCGCCACCTCGCGCACCGCGATCTGCTGCGGCGCCAGCCGCTGGCCGCCGGCATCGCGGTGCAGCAAGGCGTCGCGCAGGTCGGTGGTGGTGAACATGCCCAGGCGTTCGCCGTCGCGCACCAAGGCGTTGGTGTGGCCGGCCTCGGCCATCGCGGCGCACACGCTGACCAGATCGGCCGCACCGTCGACGTGGAAGGGCTTGCGCAGATAGGCGTCGCGCACGCGCACCATCATCAGCCACAGAAACTCGCGCTCCTCGGCGCGCACGCCCCGGGGGTTCGGCGGCTGCGCGACGGCGTCGAGCAGCGCAGCGCCGAAGGCCGGGTTCGCGGCGAGCAGCGCCTGCAGCGTCGACCGCTGGTCGGCGCTCAGCAGATCGAATGGCGCGCGTTCGAGGCTCAAATCCATGGCGGGAAATGCGACAGGGACCGCAGGCGCTGGCGCCCGACGGTCCCCGTGTGGGTGGCGGTGGCGATCCGCCTAGGATGCCACGCCGCCGCCCCCCAGGCCCGAATCCGGGCCTGCAAGGACGCAGCGCGGCGCCTCGGCCATCAATGACCCGACGCCCCGGCGGCGCCGATGCCGGTCTCGCTGCGCACCTGCTGGGCCAGGAAACCGGCCTTGTCCTGCGCCGCACGCTTGCTGTTGTCCAGGATGGAGAACAGCCAGATGCCGACGAAGCCTATCGTCATCGAGAACAGCGCCGGGCTGGTGTAGGGGAACCAGGCCGAGCCCTTGGGGTTGCCGAGCGTGGCTTCCCACACCGCCGGCGAGACGATGGTCAGCGCCACCGAGCTGATCAGGCCGAGGAAGCCGCCGATCACCGCGCCCTTGGTCGTGCAGCCCTTCCACAGCACGCTCATCAGCAGCACCGGGAAGTTGGCCGAGGCCGCGATCGCGAACGCCAGGCTGACCATGAAGGCGATGTTCTGCTTCTCGAAGGCGATGCCCAGCAGGACCGCGATCACGCCCAGGCACACGGTGGTGAAGCGCGACACGCCGAGCTCGGACTTGCTGTTGGCCTTGCCGCCCTTGATCACGGTGCCGTACAGGTCGTGCGAGACCGCGCTCGCGCCGGACAGCGTGAGGCCGGCCACCACCGCGAGGATGGTCGCGAACGCCACCGCCGAGATGAAGCCCAGGAACACGTTGCCGCCGACCGCATTGGCCAGGTGCACCGCCGCCATGTTGCTGCCGCCCAGCAGGCCGCCCTTGGCGTCCAGGAAGTCCGGGTTGGTGAGCACGAAGGTGATGGCGCCGAAGCCGATGATGAAGGTCAGGATGTAGAAGTAGCCGATCCAGGTCGTGGCCCACAGCACCGACTTGCGCGCTTCCTTGGCGTTGGGCACGGTGAAGAAGCGCATCAGGATGTGCGGCAGCCCCGCGGTGCCGAACATGAGCGCGATGCCGAAGCTGATGGCGCTGATCGGGTCCTTCACGAAGCCGCCCGGGCCCATGATGGAGAAGCCTATCTTGGCCGCCTCCTCGGGCGTCTTGCCGGTCTGGGCCGCGAGCGCGGTCTTCACCTCCACCGACTTGGCGAACAGCGCCTCCGGACTGAATCCGAACTGCGCCATCACCATCACCGCCATGAAGGTGGCGCCGCCGAGCAGCATCACCGCCTTGATGATCTGCACCCAGGTGGTGGCGGTCATGCCGCCGAACAGCACGTAGACCATCATCAGCACGCCGACGATGATCACCGCGTACATGTAGTCCAGCCCGAACAGCAGCTTGATGAGCTGCCCCGCACCGACCATCTGCGCGATCAGGTAGAAGGCCACCACCACCAGCGTGCCGCTGGCGGCGAAGATGCGCACCGGCGTCTGCGAGAAGCGGAACGCGGCGACGTCGGCAAAGGTGAACTTGCCGAGGTTGCGCAGGCGCTCGGCGAGCAGGAAGGTCACCACCGGCCAGCCGACGAGGAAGCCGATCGAGTAGATCAGGCCGTCGAAGCCGCTGGCCATCACCGCCGCCGAGATGCCCAGGAAGGACGCCGCCGACATGTAGTCGCCCGCGATCGCCAGCCCGTTCTGGAAGCCAGTGATGCCGCCGCCCGCGGTGTAGAAGTCGGCCGCGCTCTTGGTGCGCGCCGCCGCCCACTTGGTGATCCACAGCGTGAAGGCGACGAAGACCGCGAACATGGTGATCGCGGTCCAGTTGGTGGCCTGCTTCTCGGCCTGGCCGAGGTCGGCGCCGGCGGCCATGGCTGCGCCGCCGGCCAGGCCCGCACCCAGCAGCACCACCAGCGGCAGTGCGCGCTTGAAGTTGGAAGTCATGGAAGTCTCCGTGCAGTCCGTGGAGGTGTGGCGCTTCACTTCAGCACCGCCTTGTTGATGTCGTCGGACAGGCGGTCGAACTCGTTGTTCGCGCGCCGCACGTAGATCGCGGTGATCACGACCGTGAAGATGATGACGCCCAGGCCGATCGGCATCCCCAGCGTCATCACGCCCTCGCCCAGTCGGGCGGCCAGGAACTCCTTGTCGAACGCGATGAGCAGGATGAAGCCGTAGTAGACGACCATCATCGCCGCCGTCAGCCACCAGCCGAAGCTGCTGCGCTTGGCCTTCAGCTCCTGGTACTGCGGATGGGTGTGTATCCGCTGGACCAAACTGTCTTCCATGTTGCCTCCTGGACAGTGATGAACACGTGCACGGCCCCACGGAGCCGCCAGACCGGCATCTTGGGCGCCACGGCTGACCAGTCCTTGACGCGAATCCAACAGGAGCTGACAGCCCCCGCTGCGCTGGCGCCACGCTGGCACCGACATGAGCGCGCAGCAGCGCCCCGATGGCGCCGCCATCGTGGCAGCCTCGACGCTCCTTGCCAAGCGCCGGGATGCCGCCATCGGCGTCTTTCCGGGCGCGGCAGCGGCATCCCTCAAGCGAGGCCCGAAGCGCCTTGCCGCAGCGGCCGCTCTGCCGATAATGCCGCGCAGCCGGCGCCGCGCCGGCCAAGCACAGGAGGACGCACACCATGGACATCCAGGCCCTGCAGACCTTTCTGGGCACGACCGCGATCGACCTCGGCATCAAGGTGCTGGCGGCGATCGCGTTCTGGGTCATAGGCCGCTGGCTGATCAACCTGGTGGTTGCGCTGATGCAGCGCGCGATGGGCCGCAACCACGTCGACCCGACGCTGACCAAGTACCTGGGTTCGATCGTCGCGGTGATGCTCAACGTCGCCCTGGTGCTCGGCATCCTGGGCTACTTCGGGATCCAGACCACCTCGTTCGCGGCCTTGCTCGCCGGTGCCGGCGTGGCCATAGGCGTGGCCTGGAGCGGCATGCTCGGCAACTTCGCGGCCGGCGCCTTCATGCTCGTGCTGCGGCCCTTCAAGGTCGGCGACTTCGTCACCGTGGGCGGCGTCACCGGCACCGTGAAGGAGCTCGGGCTGTTCGCCACCACCTTGACGACGCCCGACAACGTGGCGGCCATGGTGGGCAACGGCAAGGTCTTCGGCGAGGTCATCCACAACTACTCCGCGCACCCGACGCGGCGCGTCGAGCGCACTGCGCAGCTCGCCGCCGGTGTCGACGCGCTGGACGCGCTGGCGCGCTTCAGGACCGCGGTGGCCGCCATTCCCAACGTGGTGCAAGACCCGGCGCCGGAGGTCAATGTGCTGGACTTCAACCTCGTCGGCCCGGTGATCGCGGTGCGCCCCTACTGCCACACCGACCACTACTGGCAGGTCTACTTCGACACCAACGAGGCCATTCTTCGCGTGGCGCGCGAGGCCGGCTGGCCGGCACCGACCCCGGCGCAGATCACACGCCTGGTGCAGGAGGGGCGGGGCTGAGCGGGCGCCGCTGCCCAGGCACTGGGGCCACGCCGCTGGTGAACCCTCGAAGCTGCGTGCCCGCGCCCTGGCGCATGCCCCGCGCACCATCCACCACCCCCGACCGGAGAGCCGCCATGACCATGAAGACGATCGCCACCCTTGGCCTGCTGGCCGCACTTGGCCCCGTTTGCGCGGCGGATTTCGCACCCGTGGGCGCGAAAGCCACGCTCACCGTGAGCTACCGCTTCGAAGCCAAGGGCAGGAAGCAGGACAAGTACGACCTCCACGAGTGGACGGTGCGGCGCCAGGCCGAGGTGACGGCCGAGCTGGTCGCGCGCAAGCCCACCCCGTTGCCGGCGATGCAGGCGCTGGGCGCGGCGCAAACGGCGCGCATCGACCAGCAGGCAGCCCAGATGAAGAAGGCGAGCCGGCAGATGGCGCCGATGATGGCCAGCGTCGAAGCCATCGCCGCCAAATGCGGTGATGACGAAAAGTGCCTGGAGCGCGAGACGATGAAGCTGGGTGCGGCCATGGCCGGCACCCAGCAGCTGGAAGACGCAAAGCAGGTCGGCCGCGAGACCGCCGCCGTCATGAAGCCGGGCGCCGACCGCTACCAGCTCTGGCAGGGCAGCACGCAAAGGGCGAGCTACGGCATCGACGAGTCCTGGCATGTGGTGCACGCCGACCCGATCTGCATGTCGCTGCCGAAAGCGCGCTGCACCCACGACATGACGCGCCAAGGCAGTGGGGAGCTCGCCGCCGGCCCCAGCGGCGCGGTGGCCGAGGTGGACAGCCAGGGCACGCTGGTGGTGCAGCTCCCGGTCCCACAGGCTGCCCTGCCCTATGTGGAGACGCAACGCACCGATGAGCCCGAAGGCACGCATTCGGTGCCCACCCCCAGCGGGCCGCAGAAGGGCCAGATGCCGCTGCACGTGACGGCCGAAGGCAAGCCGGTGGCGGGCCCGATCCGCGTGCCGCTCAGCGGCGGCTGGCGCGCGCAGTCCGGCGAGCAGATCGTGAACCTGGGCGCCGGTGCCTGGCATGGCGCACCCGGCGAACCCGGCCGACTGGTCGTGAGCTGGCGCTTCGCCGCGCGCTGAGCCGGACCTGGCCATGCAGCCCCGGGGGTGCGGTCCGGGACAGAAGTGGCTGCACGAATCTGCACAGCTCGATAAGTGGAAACTCCGGGCGTCAAGCCGGGCCGAGAAGGCTGCGGCGGGAAGGAGTTTTCGATGATCAAGAAATCAGCGCGCCGTACGCGGCGCACCCACAGCCCGGCC
>CAUJJP010000218.1 GCA_963205525.1 Pseudomonadota bacterium
GTTTCCTGCGCCTTATGGCCCTTGGCATTGGTAGTGGTGGTGACCAGACCGGCGTAGGCCACCGCGGCGGTGCTGGCATCAGGCAGCGTCGTTTTGACCGGCCGGCCCAGCACGTCGTATTCGTGGCGCGTCCACGCCGCGTTGCCGCAGGCGTCGTAGGTGCCGCCCTGGAAGTCCGGCTCGCCGTTGACGGCAGGGGTGCTCAGGAAGAAGGGTTCGCTGCCGCGCTCGGGTCGGGTCTTTGCGTCGTAATACGCACAGGTGGCGGTGAAGCTGCCGGCGGCAAAGCCCTGCGTCACGCTGAGGATGGGGCGGCCCAGGCGGTCGTGGTAGGTCCAGGCGGTGGGCGCGAGCTGGTTGCTGCCGGAGGCCGAGGACACGCTGCGGCTGCGGTACACCGCATCGGCCGGACAGGCGACCTGGCTGCATCAGCGGTAGGTGAGGGTCGCGGCCGCGCCGCTGCTGTCGCCCGCGTAGTAGGGGCGGCCCAGCGCGCCGTGGCGGACCTGGCTCATCAGGCCGTTGATGGCGCTCTGCTGGGTGGGGTTGCCGAACTCGTCGCGGCTGGTGATCGTCACTGACGCCTGTTCGCTCACCGTGCCGGTCGGGCCGGCGGCGCCGGTGTAATACGGCAGGTACGTCGCCCTGGCGTAGCGGCCCTTGGCATCGTAGGCGGTGCGCGCGTAGCGGTGCACGGCGGTGATCTCGCCGGGCGTGCCCGCCGGGCGGTGGCTGACGCGGGCAGGTGTTTTGCACTCGGCGTCGGTCAGGGTCGAGCCGTCGGCCTCGAACGCGCTGCACTGGAAGGAGTGGGTGCGGTTGCCGTAGGCATCCAGGGTGTGGAGGGTGCGCAGCTCCTGCGCGGCGTCGCCGCCGGGCTGGACTTTTTCCTGGGTGAGCAGGCCGGTTTTTTCGCTGCCGGCCAGGTCGTAGTCGAAGCGGCTGGCGCGGGTGTGCCAGTTCGTGCAGGCAGGGTTCGGGCCGGTGCCGCACTCGCCGCTGGTCTGGACCTGCGACTCGGTCAGGCGGCCCAGCCGCCACGCCGCGGCGTCGTTGACATAGGTGTTCTCGGTGACCTGGGAGGACAGCAGCCGGCCGGCGGGGCCGGTGCCATCCCACTGGTTGACCCGCGAATAGGTCAGGTTGCCGAAGGTGTCCTCGTAGCAGAACGCCGACTCGGTGGTGCCCAGCCAGGCGCCGTTGCCCGCGCCATCGGAGTTGTAGGCGCTCGCCTCCTCGGAGCTGACGATCAGGTAGGGAAAGATCGGCTGCGGGTTCGACAGCGGGCTGAACTCGCCGCGCAGCGCCGCGCGGTCCAGGTCGACGCAGGCCTGCCGGATCGGGTTGGCCGAGAGGGGGCAGGCGCTGCCGTCGAGCGCGCCCTGGCAGGCCCAAATGTTGACGCTGGCGGAAATCCGCGTGCCCACTGCCGTAGGCCACGTCGCCCCGACGCTGTAGAAGCAGCTCTGGCCGATGGCCTCCGGATCGGCGCGGCAGGCGTCGATCGCCGCCGAGCCGTAGCCGAGCGCCGAGGCCACGACGCGCTTTTCCGAGGTGTCCGGGCTGCCGACGAAGGGAAAATCCTGCCGGTAGGCGGTGCGGCTGACGACGTGCCGCGCCGGGCTGGCCTCGTGCACGCCGTCGAAGGTGGCGATCTCCCGGAAGCCCAGGAAGCCGCGCCCGCCCGACTGCAGCTTCGCGCCGGTGTAGCGGTAGCCGACCTCGGCCATCGCGGCGGCGTTCTCGTAGGTGGGTGCGCTGCTGCTCGCCTTCGCCACCACGTACATCGGCGCGAGCAGGTCGAAGGTGGGCGAGCCGCGCCCGTTTGTCTCCACGGCGGTGAGCGAACCCGTGTCGCGCCGGTACACCCCGGCGTTGGTCAGCGGCTGGTAGTCGATCTGCGTGACCGCGCCGATGCCGTCGGTGATCCGCGCAGCGACGTCGCGCGCCTGGTGGCGGGTGCTGGAGCGGCTGGTGAACAGCACCGTGCTGCTGCCGGCGCGCTTGAAGCGCACGTAGTCCACCGCACCGTCGCCGTCGAAATCGGCGAAGAAGTGCTCGTGATCCAAGGGACTGGCGGTGGCCCATGCGCCGCCGCCGGGCACGTGGCGGGCCGCCTCCATGGTGCCCGATGCGCCCTGCCCGTAGCGCACGCAGAAGGGCCGGCTGGCGTTGGGCACGTCGCCCGCGCCGCAGGTGCTGCCGGTGGGCGGATAGAGCAGGTCGGCGCGGCCGTCGCCGTTCACGTCGGCCACCTGCGCCAGATCCGGGTTGACAATGCCGGTTGCGTCGTAAAACGCAGTGGTGAACCCCGTGCCGGTATTGAGCCGCAGCCGCCAAGTCTGCCCGTTGCTGACGCTGGGCACCCGATACAGCAGGTCGGTCAGCCCGTCGCCGTTGAAATCGGCCAGCTGGATGTGGCGGGCGTCCGTGGGCATCTCGCCGACGGAGTTCTCATAAATGCGCAGGCTGTCGTAGGACTGAAATTCCACCAGGAACGGGTCGACGCGGGAGGTGAAAAACTGCCAGTACCGCTGGAAGCTGACGGACTCTGGTGCCGCGGCCAGCTCGGCATGCAGGGCGTCCATCTGATCGGGCAGAAGGAAGCGTACTTCCGTCTCTCCATCGCCCTGCAGGGCGTCGTAGGTCCGGCTGACCTGAAACATCAGGTCGCCGCGTCCGTCGCCGTCGATCTCCGCCGCAACGAGCCTGTCCCTTGACCAGGGTGCCAGGGTGTACGAGCAGCTCGTGGGCTTGGGGGTTCCGGGGTACTCCCAGGAGCACGGATCGTCCGGCGCGAAGCGGATCTGGAACGGCTTCTCGGTACCAAACCGCAGGCCGAACGCGACGGGAGAGATCTCGTAGCGTTCGCGCAGCCGGCTGCGCAGGTGATATTCGAACGGATTCACCGGGTCTTGGACGGCATAGAGCACGTCCAGCAGCCCGTCGCCGTCGAGGTCGATCAGGCGCAGGAGCGTGTCGCCCAGCGACAGGCCGTTCAGCAGGTCGGTTCCGGTGACGAACGCCGATGCGCCGGAAGAGGCCGGGCGCTGGCTGGCGGCGGCATAGACCCGCCACCCGCCGCCGGTCGAATTGTCCAGCACCAGCAGGTCGTCGCGCCCATCTCCGTCGTAGTCGAACAGCTGCCACCCGTCGCTGCCTTCGGAAATCTCCTGCGTCACGCAAACGGCCTGCTGGTACGGCGTCGCCAGGGTGAGCCGGCTGATTCCACCGCTTGCCAGCCTGTCGCCGTAGCTGACGTAGATGCGACTCTTGCAGACCGATTCCCCCGTGCTCTTGACCCATGCCAGATCGAGCCGCCCATCTCCATCCACGTCGCCGTAGCGCGCGCCCTTGCGATCCTTCGCATCGAGGAGGAAGGTGCTGTCGGAATGTACGTCGAACTGGTATCTGGCGGTCGACTCGGTGAACGTGGTCGCCGGGTAGCAGACCTGCGCGGCGTCCACGCCGGTATCGCCCGGCCCCTTGTTGCACTCTTGCACCGAAACCAGCTGGCGCGAGCTGCTGTTGGATCCGGACGTGGCGTAGCTCAGCCCGTAGTAGCGCAGGGTGAGCGGCGTGCCGGCGAAGGGATCCTGCACCTTGATCCAGTCCAGGCGAAGTGTTTGAGCCACCTGAGAACCGGCCTGCCACCCCCGTTGCTGGGTGATCGTGTCCGGGCTGTAGCCGAACAACACCCGCGCATAGGGCGCCGACGCCGAGGCGGACTGGCCGGGCAACACCCGCTTGCCGGTGTAGCGCACTTCTGACAGCACGTACTCGTCGCTGCCTGCGCCGCTGGTGGTCTCCGTGGTGTTGAGGAACTTCCTGTAGTGGTAGGAGAGGTAGTTGCCGGTTGAGTCCTCGACGCGGTTCAGCGCCCAGGCCGAGACGGCGCAGACGATGCCGGTGCTCACGCCGCAGTGGTTGCGCTCAATGCGCGCATCGACGCTGTTGCCGTACTCGGACGTCGACCCGTCCCTGCGCTCGACGGTGAAGTACTGCGGGCCGGTATAGGTGGCCGGGCTGGCATCGTTGTTGCCGCCTTTGGAGGTGACGCGCGTGAAGGGGTCCAGCTCGGGCCGGTAGACCGCGTTGTTCGCGCCGTACGCGCCCGACACCAGCAGCAGGCGCTGGCCGTCGAGGCAGAACGCGTCGTCGTTGCGAAAACCGATCGGCGGCGCGGTGACGAAAGGGTTGGACGTCGGGAAACCGAATCCACCGGGTGTGACGTAATCCCCCGCCTCGCGCGTCCTGCGGCATCGCTCGATCGCGGACTGCCCGCCGATGCTCCAGCCCTTGCCGGCAACCCCCATTCCTCCCTGGCTGGAGTAGTCGAGCGACAGCGTCGGCGCCACTCCCGCCGTGCCGGGCGGCACCGCGATCGAAATCGAGTACGTCGCCTGCCCCGACTCATCCACCCGGAACACCCCCGCCGTCGCACCCACCGCGTCGGAGACGAGGTCGCGGGCTGGCTGGGCGTAGGCACCCGGGCCGACAGACTGGCAAGCCAGGACCACCCACATCACCCACATGAGCCATCGCCATGCCAGGACACGCCCGACAGACGCATGGGAGGCTGGAACGGTTTGATCATTCATGGAGCACTGCATGGCGTATTCCTGCTCGGCGTGGGAAGGCAGGCGATTTTCAGGGTGCCTGCAACAGGCTCGCGTATCGGCCGATACGTGAAGGTTCGTGGAGGCGTTCCGCCCGGCCCCGCAGCCGGCAGGCGCAGGGGTTCGCAGGCAGATGGTTTCTCCCCGGAAAATCCTGTGTGGATTATTCCTGAATGGACTCTAGCTTGCTACGCTGTTCTTCGGCAAGCCCATGTCCCGCTCGATCCACCATCGCCATTACAAGCTGCTGCTCGCTCATCTCCGGGAACTCCGGGAAGCGGCGGGCATCACGCAGGCGGCATTGGCTCAGTCCTTGGGGCGCACCCAAGGCCACATTTCCAAGATCGAATGCGGGGACCGCCGGATGGATGCGCTGCAGTTCGTCGAGATCTGCGAGGCGCTGGGAGCCGATCCGGTCGCGGCGTTCACGCGTTTCGTGAGGGCTCGTGCAGCCGATAGCGCGGATATGGAGCAGTTCCGGAAACCACACCGGAAATAGATTATGAGCAGGGCAAGCACGCACTGAGCTTCCAGGTCGCAGCGCAACTCGCCAAAGGGCACCTCGAAAAACTGCCGCCATTCCGGCTTTCGCCGGAATGACGTGGGGACGTGGGTTTTCGAGGTTCTCCGCCGTCAGAACCCGTAGCTGACGTTGAGGAACCAGGTCCGTCCCGGCATCGGGTAGCCCTTAGCCAGCTCGTACCACTTGTCGCCGAGGTTGCGCCCGCCGGCCTCGATGTCGAGCCCGTCCCGCGGCGACCACACCAGCTTGGCGCCGAAGACGGCGTAGCCGCCCAGACGCAGGAATCCGCCCTGGGAACCGGGACCGCGGTAGGCGACGATGCGACCTTGTTCGGCCTCGACGCTGGCCGTCGCCAGCCAGCGCGATGACAGCGCCCACTGGCCGTGCGCGAACAGGCGCTGGCGCGGGCTGTTGGTCAGCTGTTGCGAACGGTCCGCAAGGTTGTCGCGGTCCAGCAGGGGCCAGGCCACGCCGAGCTGCCCGCGCTCGCCCAGCGCCTGCTGCAGCGACAGTTCCACGCCACGGCTGTGTGCGCTGCCGATGTTCCGGGCCTGGTCGCACCAGCTGCCGCCGCACTGGTCGGGCGCCACCAGCGCGTCCTCGATCAGATCGTCGATGCGGGCGTGGAACAGCGCCGCTTCCGCCTGCGCGCCGTCCCAGGGCTGCCCGCGCCAGCCCAGTGCGAGGTGGCGCGCGGTTTCCGGCTTCAGGTCGGGATTGGGCAGGGCGCGGCCCATGCGCGCGGAGTAGCGGTCCTTGATGGTGGGAAAGCGCGTCCTGCGCGAGATGCTGGCGTACAGCTGGCCGTGTTCGCTGACGTCGCGCTGCAGTTCGACGAGCGCGTTGTTGGCGCTGGTTTTTCCTACCGGCCAGAAATAGACCTCCCTGGCGTCGCGCTGCTCGTGGCTCGCGCCCAGGCGCAGGCCGTAGCGGTCGCCCAGGGTGATGCTGTCCTCCAGCGCCAGCGAGGTGGTCACGTCGCGGTAGTCCTTGGTCGGCGACTTGGGATTGGTGTCGCGGTGGCGGTCGTCCTTGTGGTGCAGCGCAAGCTGCAGGTCGTGGTTGGCGATGGCCTGGGTGGACAGCGCCACGCTGACGCCGCGGGTCTTGTCCTCGTACACGCTGGGAAAGCTGGTGGTGTTGAGCTGGGTGGCGTAGGTGCCGTCGCTGTAGGCCTCCAGCCCGTTGCCGTAGCGATCCTCGTAGGCGCGCAGCTTCAGGCTGCTGCTTTCACCCAGGCCGAGGTTGCCGATGAAGTAAAGGCTCTCCTTGACCCACCACGGCCAGCGCCAGTAGCGGATGCCGCTGCCGGCGCGGCCGGTGTAGACGGGATTGCCCTTCTCGCCGTCCTGCTTCACGTAGCCGATGGCGAACTCGCTGCGCTCGCTGGGCGCATAGCCGATCTTGATCGAGGCGCGGCGGTCGCTGCGGTAGGCGTTCTCGCGCGCGTCGCCCGTGTCGGTGGGATTGGCCTTGTAGTCGATGAAGCCGTCCGGCAGAGGGAAGCCGTCGGCGTCCAGCCACGACCAGCCGGCCTGCAGGTACCAGTCGCCGTGGCGCATGCCGAGGTTGGCCGCCGCCTTGCGCTCGCCGCCGCTGCCCGCGCCGAGGCGCACGTCGCCTTCCAGCGGCTGCGTGGGCTAGCGCGAGACGAGGTTGATCGCGCCGCCCAGCGTGTTCGGGCCTTACAGCAGCGAGGCCGCGCCCTTGGCGACGCGGATTTCGGCCAGGTCGAAGGTGGTGAAGCGGCCGAAGTCGATGTAGCCGTCGTAGGGAACGTACTGCGGGATGCCGTCGAGGAACACCGGCACCTGGCGCGGGTCGAAGCCGCGCACGTACACCAGCGATTCGTTGCGGCTGTTGTTGGACAGCGCCACGCCGGGCGCGACGGCGACGGCTTCGCCCACGGTGTCGCGGTTGAGCGCGTCGAGCTGCTCGCGGGTGATGGCCGATTCGCCGGCCGGCGGCTGCGCGGTCCGCTGGCCCAGCACGACCACGCGGCCGAGTTCGAA
>CAUJJP010000219.1 GCA_963205525.1 Pseudomonadota bacterium
GAACTCGGTGACGATGTAGTCGATGATGCGCTGGTCGAAGTCCTCGCCGCCGAGGAAGGTGTCGCCGTTGGTGGAGAGCACCTCGAACTGCTTCTCGCCGTCGACGTCGGCGATCTCGATGATGGAGATGTCGAAGGTGCCGCCGCCGAGGTCGAAGACGGCGATCTTGCGGTCGCCCTTGCCGTGCTTGTCCAGGCCGAAGGCGAGTGCGGCGGCGGTGGGCTCGTTGATGATGCGCTTGACCTCCAGCCCGGCGATGCGGCCGGCGTCCTTGGTCGCCTGGCGCTGGCTGTCGTTGAAGTAGGCCGGCACCGTGATCACGGCCTCGGTGACTTCCTCGCCCAGGTAGTCCTCGGCGGTCTTCTTCATCTTGCGCAGGATCTCGGCGCTGACCTGCGGCGGCGCGAGCTTCTTGCCGCGGATCTCGACCCACGCGTCGCCGTTGTCGGCGGCGGCGATCTTGAAGGGCATGAGGTCGATGTCCTTCTGCACCTCCTTCTCGCTGAACTTGCGCCCGATCAGTCGCTTGACGGCGTAGACGGTGTTCTTCGGGTTGGTGACGGCCTGGCGCTTGGCGCTGGCGCCGACGAGGATCTCGCCGTCGTCCTGGTAGGCGATGATGGAAGGCGTGGTGCGGGCGCCCTCGCTGTTCTCGATGACGCGGGTGCTGTTGCCCTCCATCACCGACACGCACGAGTTCGTGGTGCCGAGGTCGATGCCGATGATCTTGCCCATGTTGCTGGCTCCTGATGCGCTATGGCTGGAATGTCTGGAATCTGTGGATGAGTGGCCGGGATTCAAGTCGCGGCCGGCTTACTTGGGTGCCGCGACCGTGACCAGGGCGGGCCGGATCACGCGCTCGGCGATCAGGTAGCCCTTTTGCAGCACGCTGACGACGGTGTTGGCGTCCTGCTCGGCCGCCACCATGGTGATGGCCTGGTGCTGGTGGGGGTCGAAGCGGGTGCCCGTCGGCGGCGCGATCGGCAGCACCTTGTGCCGCTCCAATGCCGCCAGCAGCTGGCGCAGGGTGGCGTGCACGCCTTCGAGCACCTGCGGCGTGCTGGCGTCGGGGATGGCGATCGCCGCTTCCAGGCTGTCTATCACCGGCAGCAGGTTCTCGGCGAAGGACTCGACGGCAAACTTGCGCGCCTTGGCCATCTCCTCCTCGGCGCGCCGGCGCGTGTTCTCGGCCTCGGCGCGGGCGCGCATGTAGGCGTCCGAAACCTCGACGTGCCTGGCCTGCAGGGCGGCGAGTTCGGCTGCCGGGTCGCTGCCGGCCTCGGCGGGGCCGCCCGGCAGGTCGGCGGCGCCGGTCTCGGGGGAGGGGCGGGGATCGGTGTCGTTGGGGTTCATTTCGGGCTGGGTCTGCGCACTCATCGGGCGCAAATGGGGCTGTGTGCCCGGGCTTCAAGAGGGGATTTGCGGGTTCCGTGCTCAGTTGTGACTGGCCAGCGTGCAGGACTCACGACCCGGTGCGTGCCGTCTGGGCTGCCGGGGCTGCCGGGGCAGCTGCGGACCTCATTCGTCGTCCACCGAAGCGCTCCAGCGCTGCCATTGCCGCAGCTCACGGCCGTCGCGCTTGGTCGGCCGGCCCTGGGCGATCGCCAGCGCCGGCTCCATCGCTTCGCGCCTGGCCTGGGCGGCGGCGGCCAGCGCGGCCAGGCTCTCAGGCGTTTCCTCGTAGAGCTGGCGTGCCAGCGGCGCGGGCCCGCGCACCGCCGACAGCGCGCACACCACCACACAGCGCCAGACCTGCTGCTGGCGGATCTCGACCCGGTCGCCGGCCGCCAGCTCGCGTGCCGGCTTCACCGGCTGGCCGTTCACGCGCACCCGGCCGTGCCCGATCTCCTCGGCGGCGAGGGCGCGCGTCTTGTGGAACCGGGCCGCCCACAGCCATTTGTCCAGGCGCAGGCGGTCGGTGAGCGGCAGTTCGGTCATGAGCTTGGGCGGGTGCTTGGGCGGGTGGCCAGCGGCAGGCGGACGACGGCGTCCAGGCCCGCGATGCGGCCATCCAGCAGGCGATTGTCCAGCCTCAGGCTGCCGCCCAGGGTGTCGACGATCTGCTGGCAGATCGCCAGGCCAAGGCCACTGCTGGCGCCCTCGGCGGTGCCGCCGGGCAACGCGTCGGCGTGCGCGCCGCTGACGAAAGGCTGGACCAGGCGCTCGCGCAGCTCAGGGTCCAGGCCGGGGCCGGCGTCGGCCACGCTGAGCACGGCCTGTCCATGCTCGGCCACCAGGGTCAGGCGCAATGGCGACCCGGGCGGCGCGTGCTTGATCGCGTTGTGCAGCAGGTTGCGCAGCAGCTCGCGCAGCATCCAGGCGTGCGCCTGCACCGGCGCCGGCTGCACCTGCACCTCCAGTGCGAGCTCGCGTGCCGCCGCCAGCGGGGCGAGGTCCAGCGCCACTTCGCGCGCCAGCTCGGCGGCGTCGGTGAGCGGCTGCTCGCCTTGCTGGCGCAGCTGCTCCACCTTGGCCAGCGCCAGCATCTGGTTTGCCAGCCGGGTCGCGCCGTCCACCGTCTGCGCCAGCTCGTCGAAGGCGCGCTGGGGCGGCAGGTCGCCGCGCCGTGCCGACTGCAGCTGCGCCTTCAGCACCGCCAGCGGTGTGCGCAGCTGGTGTGAGGCGTCGCGCACGAAGCGCTTCTGGTGCGCCAGCAGGTGTTCCAGCCGCTGCATGACGTGGTTGGTGGCCTCCAGCAGCGGCAGCAGCTCGCGCGGTGCCTGCGCGGGGTCGATGGG
>CAUJJP010000220.1 GCA_963205525.1 Pseudomonadota bacterium
GCCAACCTGCTGACCAGCGACCACGACGCCAACGACAAGCCCTTCCTCACCGGCGAGCGCACGCAAGAGGGCTTCTACCGGGTGAAGAACGGCCTGGAGCAGGCGATCAGCCGCGGCGTGGCCTACGCCGCCTACGCCGACCTGGTGTGGTGCGAGACCGGCACGCCCGACCTCGGATTCGCGCGCGAGTTCGCGCAGGCGGTGCTGGCCAAGCACCCGGGCAAGCTGCTGTCCTACAACTGCTCGCCGTCCTTCAACTGGAAGAAGAACCTGGACGACAAGACCATCGCCCGCTTCCAGGACGAGCTCTCCGCACTGGGCTACAAGTACCAGTTCATCACCCTCGCGGGCATCCACCTCAACTGGTACAACACCTTCCGCCTGGCGCACGCCTATGCGAACGGCGAAGGCATGAAGCACTACGTGGAGCAGGTGCAGGAACCCGAGTTCAAGGCGCGCGAGCAGGGCTACACCTTCGTGTCGCACCAGCAGGAGGTCGGCGCGGGCTACTTCGACGACGTGACCACCGTCATCCAGGGCGGCAGCTCGAGCGTGAAGGCGCTCACCGGCTCGACCGAGGAAGAGCAGTTCCATTGATCGCCTGCGTCGGCGGGCTGCAGGCCCGCTGACACAGGCCGACCGCCACCCCATGCGGCGGCGGCACCAACGACAAGGCCCGGCATTGCCGGGCCTTTGCTTTGCAGGGGCGCTGCCCGTCGCCGCGCTGGTTTGACTGCGGGCGCGGCTTGCAGCTTCCCGCTGCGTGCAGCATCCCGCTGCCTGCAGCATCTGTTAAGCGCCGCGTCGTCGGCGCAGGATGAGCAGGGCAAAGCACAGCGCGCTGATCGCCAGGCACAGCAGCAGCAGGGGCTGCGCCAGGGCCTGCAAGGCCTGCGCCGCATCCGCCAGCGCCCAGCCCGGCAGCGCCGCCAGTAAGGCCTGCACTTCGCTGCCCTCCGCTGCGGAGATCGCCGGTAGCGGCTGGCCGGCGTGGAAGGCGCGTTCCACTTCCTGCAGCAGACGCTGCAGGAGCGTCCAGACCGCTGCCGAGCCGAGCAGCTGCTGTACCAGGTTGCCCAGCAGCACGATGCCCAGCACCACGGCCGGCAGGCCCCAGCGGTTGAGCCAGGCTGATGCCGCTTCCACCAGCAGGATCAGCGGCGACAGCCACAGCGTGGCCAGCAGCAGTCCCAGCGTCAGTCGCAGGCCGACGGCGACCCAGGCGAGGGCGATCGACCCCCAGGGCAGGGCGAACCAGTCCGACAGGCTGACAAAGCGCGTCACCGCCGCGAGCGACAGCGGCAGGCCGGCGAGCATGCCCAGGAGCAGCGCGGCCAGCGGAAACAGCAGCAGGTGCGCCAGCAGCGGCGCCGCCACGCTGAGGGCGTGACCGCTGGGCAGCGAGAGCCAGAAGTCGAGCGACCGGTCCTGCACGTCGCGCCGCACCGCGGTGGGCGCGAACAGCAAGGCCGAGACCCAGGCGGCCAGGAATGTGACGAGGGCGCAGCCCGCGAAGCTGCCCAGCGTCAGGGCGAGCGCCGAGGCGTGGGCAAAGCGCAGGGTCTGGTCTTCGTCGCCGAGATTGATGTTGATCTGGCCGCTGAGCATGACCAGCAGGCCGAGTGCCGGCGGGATGGCGACGATGAGCAGCCAGACCCGGCGGTGCTGCAGCCACTCGCGGCGCAGCAGGGTGGCGAAGGTGCGTGTGGAATGGTTCATCGGGCGGGCCCGGGCGGAATCAGAACTGGGTGCGCTGCGACTGCGGCGCGCGCGTGAGGGCGACGAAGAGGTCGACCAGGCTGGGCCGGATGCGCTGCCCCAGTGCCTGCACCGCAGCCGGCGGTTCGCCGTCGAACAGGGCGGCGCTGCCGCCTTGCACGCGGTAGCGCAGCAGCGGGTGTGCGGCTGCCATCTCGGCGGCCACCGCCGGGTCGTGGCTGAAGGCGACGAAGCGCTTGTCCATCTCCTCCAGGCTGATGGCCAGCGCGAGCCGGCCCTCGTTGAGCATCATCACGTCCGACAGCAGGCTCTCGATCTCCTCCACCTGGTGGGTGCTGACGATCAGGCTGCGCTCGCCGTCGCACCACTCGTCGATCAGCATCTCGTAGAAGGCCTTGCGCGAGATCACGTCCAGGCCCAGCGTGGGTTCGTCCAGGATCATGAGCCGGGCCTCGATGGCGGCCACCAGGGCCAGGTGCACCTGCGCCACCATGCCCTTGGACAGCGTCTTCACGCGTGCCCTGAGGTCGACGCTGGTGCGGCGCAGCAGGGCGCGCGCGCGCTCGGGAGAAAAGCGCGGGTGCAGCCCGGTCATGAGCGAGATCAGCTCGTCCACCCGTGCCCAACGCGGCAGGATGGCGACGTCGGGGATGTAGCAGGCCGACTGCAACAGCGCCACACGGTCGCGCACAGGCTCCAGCCCCAGCACCGAAAGCTGTCCTTCGGCACGCTTGAGGCCGACCAGGGCCTTCAGCAAGGTGGTCTTGCCGGCGCCGTTGTGGCCCAGCAGGCCGACCACGCGCCCCGGCGCGACGCTGAAGCTCAGGTCGTCTATGGCCAGCTTGCGGCCGTAGCGCAGGCTCAGGCCCTGCGCCCGGATCAGCGGTTCGCTGCTCATCGGTGGTTCTCCCAGCGCAGGTGTTCGGGTTGGATGCCCAGCCGGCGCAGCCGCTCGCGCAGGCGCGGCCACTCCTGGTTCAGGAAGCGCTCGCGCTCCAGCGTCTGCAGGCGTTCGCGCGCGCCCTCGCGCACGTACATGCCCAGGCCGCGGCGCGGTTCGACGAGGCCGGCGTCGGCCAGGGTCTGCAGCGCCCGGCTGACGGTGAGCGGGTTCAGCAGGTGCGTGCTGGCC
>CAUJJP010000221.1 GCA_963205525.1 Pseudomonadota bacterium
TGGCTGGATCAGGCTTGCGCCCATTGTCCAAAATTCCCCACTGCTGCCTCCCGTAGGAGTCTGGGCCGTGTCTCAGTCCCAGTGTGGCTGGTCGTCCTCTCAGACCAGCTACAGATCGTTGGCTTGGTAGGCCTTTACCCCACCAACTACCTAATCTGACATCGGCCGCTCCAATAGCGAGAGGTCTTGCGATCCCCCCCTTTCACCCGTAGGTCGTATGCGGTATTAATCCGGCTTTCGCCGAGCTATCCCCCACTACTGGGCACGTTCCGATGCATTACTCACCCGTTCGCCACTCGTCAGCGCCCGAAGGCCTGTTACCGTTCGACTTGCATGTGTAAAGCATGCCGCCAGCGTTCAATCTGAGCCAGGATCAAACTCTTCAGTTCGATCTTGAATTTGCTCAACGGAATCGAAGTGAACAACACTTCTATTTCCATGAGCGTTTGAGGTCTTTCGACCACGGCTTTGCGATTGCTCGCTCGGCCTTGGCACTCTCCGTCAAACGCCCACGCTTATCGGCTGTATGTTGTTAAAGAACGTGCGACTTGCTGCTGCTTGTCGCGTCGCTGTCAGTGATCAGCGAAGACCGAGATTCTGACATTTTTTATAAAACCCTGTCAAGCACTCGGTTTCTGCTGTTCTTACTTTCGTTTTCTGGGGCGCCTTGCTTTGCTTCGGCGCCGCAGCGATCTGTTCGATCAGCAGAGCCTCGCACTATAGCACGGCAATTTTGAGTCACGCAAGTGGCCGGCAGAAAATTCTTTGAGGCGGGCGTGGTGCGAAGCGCCCAACAGGCCGCCAGCACCGAGCGAGGCGGCCGCCGGATGGCGGGTAGCGGAGTCTGGCGCAGCGGATTGCGCGGCCTACGCAGGCAGCCAGCGTCTGGCTCGCGCTGCTGCGCCTTGGTTTGACCTGTGCAGCGGCAGCGGCCCACACGGGGGCGAGGTGAGGCACGCGCGATGGACGGGCAGGGCTGTCTGCAACGCGTGCTCCGGGCAGCACTCGATCAACGATCGATCACGCCGCCACCCAGGCAGACGTCGCCGTCGTACAGGACCGCCGATTGTCCGGGCGTGACCGCCCATTGCGGCTGCTCGAAGGCGAGCTCGAAGTCGCCTTCGCCCGAGGGCGAGAAAACACAGGCCGCGTCGGTCTGGCGGTAGCGGGTCTTGGCGCCGTAGCGTCCTGGCACGGGCGCTGCGCCGGCAACCCAGGCGCAGTCGCTGGCGTGCAAGGCGGATGACATCAGCGCCGCGTGGTCGTGGCCCTGTACCGCCACCAGGACGTTGCGCGCGAGATCTTTGTGAGCGACGTACCAGGGGGTGTGTGCGCCACCGCCGGACTTCACGCCACCGATGCCCAGACCCTGGCGCTGGCCGCGCGTGTAAAAGCTCAGCCCCATGTGACGGCCGACAGCGCGGCCGCGCTCGTCCTCGATCACGCCCGGTTGCTGCTGCAGCCAGCGCGCCAGGAACTCGCGAAAAGGCCGCTCGCCGATGAAGCAGATGCCCGTCGAGTCTTTCTTCCTGGCGTTCGGCAGACCGATGCGTTCGGCGATGCGGCGCACCTCGGTCTTGGCGAGCCCTCCCAGCGGGAACAGGGTGCGCGTCAGTTGCGCCTGCGTCAGGCGATGCAGGAAGTAGCTCTGGTCCTTGGCCGCATCCAGTCCCTTGAGCAGTTCGTAGCGCCCTTCGCGTTCGCGCACACGCGCATAGTGGCCGGTGGCGATCTTCGCCGCCCCCAGGCGCATCGCGTGGTCCAGAAAGGCCTTGAACTTGATCTCGGCGTTGCACAGCACGTCCGGGTTGGGCGTGCGGCCGGCGGCGTACTCGCGCAGAAACTCGGCGAACACGCGCTCGCGGTACTCGGCGGCGAAGTTGACGTGCTCGATCTCGATGCCGATCACGTCGGCCACTGCCGCCGCGTCGACGAAGTCCTCGTTGCTCGCGCAGTACCGGTCGTCGTCGTCGGCCTCCCAGTTCTTCATGAAGATGCCGACCACCTCCCAGCCCTGCTGCTTGAGCAGCCAGGCGCTGACCGCCGAATCGACGCCGCCGGACAAGCCGACCACCACACGTTCGCTCACGGCGGGAATTATCGGCCGCCGACAGCAGCGCCCGCGGTGGGCGGCGCACCGCAGCCGCCGAAGCAGGTGCCGCCCCGGCGCCGCATGCAGCCTTCGAGCGCGCTCAGCCGCCCAGCACGTCCAGGCTGAAGCGCAAGCCCGCCCGATGCTCGTCGATGCAGCGCTGCACCAGCACGCTGCGGTGCATGGTCGCGCGTGCCGCGATCTCCTCGGCCGTCAGCCACAGCGTGCGCACGATGGGGCTGTCCAGCACGCGGCCAGGCACCGGCTCGCCGACCGTGCCGCAGAAGGCGAAGCGCAGATAGGTCACGGTCTCGAAGCTGCGCTCGATGCGCGCCAGGTGCACGCCGACCAGCGCCTGCGGGACGAAATCGCAGCCGGTCTCCTCGCGCACCTCGCGCGCCACCGCCTGGATCAGGGTTTCCCCAGGGTCGAGATGTCCAGCGGGTTGGTTCAGCCGCAAACCCTCGGGCGTTCGCTCCTCCACCAGCAGGTAGCGGCCCTCGCGTTCGATCACCGCCGCCACCGTCACACTGGGTCGCCAACGCTCGTCTGCCATGCTCGATCCTATATTGCTGCGGTGCGAAAAAGCTGGAACGCATCAAGGATTCGCGCTGTAAGCGAACCGTAAACTTGGCCCAAACGAGGCCGGCTTGCCGGTTCGACAAGAACACCATCGGAGCAGAGGAGCTAGGACATGGCATTGCGCATAGGCGTGCCCGTGGAGGTCTTCCCGGGCGAAAAACGTGTCGCGACCGTCCCTGAGGTCGTCGCGAAGCTGATCAAGCTGGGCTTCCAGGTCGCCGTGCAAAGCGGCGCCGGCGACGCCGCCAACTTCGACGATGAGGCCTACCGAGCCGTCGGCGCCGAGATCGTGGCCAGTGCCGGCGAGCTCTGGGCTGGCAGCGACATCGTGTTCAAGGTCCGGCCGCCGAGCGCCGACGAGGTGGCGCTGCTGCGCGAGGGCGGGATGCTGGTCGGCTTCGTCTGGCCGGCGCAGAACCCCGAGCTGATGCAGCAGCTGGCCGCGCGCCGCGCCACCGTGCTGGCCATCGACTCGCTGCCGCGCCAGCTCTCGCGGGCGCAGAAGATGGACGCCCTGACCTCGATGGCCGGCGTCAGCGGCTACCGGGCGGTGGTGGAGGCGGCGAACGCCTTCGGCCGCCTCTTCAACGGCCAGGTCACGGCAGCGGGCAAGATCCCGCCGGCCAAGGTCTTCATCGCCGGTGCCGGCGTGGCGGGGCTGGCGGCGATCGGCACGGCGGCCAACCTGGGTGCCATCGTGCGCGCCAACGACACCCGCGCCGAGGTCGCCGATCAGGTCAAGTCGCTGGGTGGCGAGTTCGTCAAGGTCGACTACGAAGAAGAAGGCTCGGGCGGCGGCGGCTACGCCAAGGTGATGAGCGAGGGCTTCCAGGCCGCGCAGCGCGAGATGTACGCGCAGCAGGCCAAGGACGCCGACATCATCATCACCACTGCGCTGATCCCGGGCAAGCCGGCGCCCAAGCTGATCACCGCCGAGATGGTGCGCAGCATGAAGCCCGGCAGCGTGATCGTCGACATGGCCGCCGAGCAAGGCGGCAACTGCGAGCTCACGGTGCCGGGCGAGGTCGTGCAGCGCCACGGCGTGACCATCGTCGGCTACACCGACCTGGCCAGCCGCATGGCGCGCCAGAGTTCGACCCTGTACGCGAACAACCTGCTGCGCCTGACCGAGGACCTGTGCAAGGCCAAGGACGGCACGGTGGACGTCAACTTCGACGACGACGCGATCCGCGGCCTGACGGTGATCAAGGAGGGCAGCGTCACCTGGCCGCCACCGCCGCTGAAGCTGCCGCCGCCCCCGCCGCCCAAGCCAGCGGCCGCGGTCGCCGCCCCCAAGGGTCACGGCCACGGCGCCGGCGAACCGATGTCGGCCAAGGCGCTGACCATCGTGTTCGCCGTCGGCGCGCTGCTGTTCGCGCTGGTGGGCCTGTACGCACCGGCGAGCTTCCTGGCCCACTTCACGGTCTTCGTGCTCGCCTGCTTCGTCGGCTACATGGTGGTGTGGAACGTGACACCTTCGCTGCACACGCCGCTGATGAGCGTGACCAACGCCATCTCCTCCATCATCGCCATCGGTGCGCTGGTGCAGGTGGCACCGCCGCTGGATGCGGCGGCCAGTGCCGGACGGCCTGGAACGCTGATCCTCGGCCTGGCGGTGTTTGCCCTCGTGCTCACCGCCGTCAACATGTTCGGCGGCTTCGCGGTCACGCGTCGCATGCTGGCTATGTTCCGCAAGTGTAGGGGAGACGCTGACCATGACTTCCAGTTTGGCCACCGTCGCCTACATCGGCGCGACCATCCTCTTCATCCTCAGCCTGGGCGGCCTGTCCAACCCCGAGACCGCGCGACGCGGCAACCTGTTCGGCATCATCGGCATGACGATCGCGGTGCTCGCCACCGTGTTCGGCCCGCGCGTGGGCGCCGCCGGCATCCCCTGGATCGTCGGCGCGCTGGTGGTCGGCGGCAGCGTCGGTCTGTTCGCTGCCAAGAAGGTGCAGATGACGCAGATGCCCGAGTTGGTGGCGGCCATGCACAGCCTGGTCGGCCTGGCCGCCTGCCTGGTGGGCTTCGCCAGCTACGTCGACACCTCGACCGTCTTCCCGACCGCGGCCGAAAAGGCGATCCACGAGGTCGAGATCTACGTCGGCATCCTGATCGGCGCGGTCACCTTCTCGGGCTCGATCATCGCCTTCGGCAAGCTGTCCGGAAAGATCGGCGGCAAGCCGCTGCTGCTGCCGGCACGCCACTGGCTCAACCTGGCCGGGCTGCTGGTCGTCGTCTGGTTCGGCCGCGAGTTCCTGAACGCGCACGACATCGACGCCGGCATGACGCCGCTGCTGGTGATGACGGTGATCGCGCTGCTGTTCGGCATCCACATGGTGATGGCGATCGGCGGGGCGGACATGCCGGTGGTGGTCTCGATGCTCAACAGCTACTCGGGCTGGGCGGCGGCGGCCACCGGCTTCATGCTCAGCAACGACTTGCTGATCGTCACCGGCGCGCTGGTCGGCAGCTCGGGGGCGATCCTGTCCTACATCATGTGCCGGGCGATGAACCGCAACTTCATCAGCGTCATCGCCGGCGGCTTCGGCTCCGGTGGCGGCGCCCCGGCGGCGGCCGGCGGCGGCGCGGCGCAGCCGGCCGGCGAGGTATCGCCGGTGAGCGCGCTGGAGACCGCCGAGATGCTGCGCGAGGCCAAGAGCGTGATCATCGTCCCCGGCTACGGGATGGCGGTGGCACAGGCGCAGCACACGGTGTTCGAGATCACCCGCATGCTGCGCGAGCGCGGGGTGCAGGTGCGCTTCGGCATCCACCCGGTGGCCGGCCGCATGCCCGGGCACATGAACGTGCTGCTCGCCGAAGCCAAGGTGCCGTACGACATCGTCCTCGAGATGGACGAGATCAACGAGGACTTCCCCGAGACCGACGTCACCATGGTCATCGGCGCCAACGACATCGTGAACCCTGCGGCGCAGGACGACCCGACGAGCCCGATCGCCGGCATGCCGGTGCTCGAGGTCTGGAAGGCAAGGACCTCCATCGTCATGAAGCGCAGCATGGCCAGCGGCTACGCCGGGGTCGACAACCCGCTGTTCTACAAGGACAACAACCGCATGCTGTTCGGCGACGCGAAGAAGATGCTCGACGAGGTGCTGGTGGCACTGAGCAGCTAAGCCTGCTTGCATCCGACCGCGGCCCGTGTTCGCCTGCCGAGCACGGGCCGCTTGCTTTGCGGCGGGCGCTTCCGCAGCGCTGCCAGAATGCCGACGATGAGCCTGCGCCTGTTCATCGAGACCGAGTCACCCCTGCGCGAAGGACTGGCGCTGGCGCTGGCACCCGGACCGGCGCGGCACGTGCAGGTGCGGCGCCTGCAGCCCGGCGATGAACTGCGGCTCTTCGACGGCCGCGGCGGCGAGTGGACGGCGCAGGTGAGCCACATGGGCCGGCAGGAGGTGCGGGTGGAGGTCGGCGCCCACCAGCCGGTGCAGCGCGAGCCGGCGCTGGCCGTCACGCTGGCGCTGGGCGTGCCGGCCAACGAGCGCATGGACTGGCTGGTGGAGAAGGCCAGCGAGCTCGGTGTGGCCGAGATCCGCCCGCTGCAGACCGAACGATCGGTACTGCGCCTGAACGGCGAGCGCGGCGAGCGCAAGCGCGCGCACTGGCAGGCGATCGCGGTCGCGGCGGCCGAGCAATGCGGCGCCACGCGGGTGCCGATCATCCATCCCTTGCGCGCCCTGGACGCCCCGGACGCCCTGCCCGCGCAGGCGGGCGGCTGGTTGCTGAGCCTGGCGCCGGACGCCGTGCCGGCCAGCGCGCTGCGCGCCGCATCCGGTTCGGTGCTGCTTCTCAGCGGCCCCGAGGGCGGCCTGAGCGATGCCGAGCAGGCGCAGGCGCGCACCGCCGGCCTGCAGCCGCTGTCGCTGGGTCCGCGCGTGCTGCGCGCGGAGACCGCGCCGCTGGTGGCGCTGGCGCTGCTGCTGGGGTCGTAGCATCGGCGTTCTTGCAGCCAATGGGAGACGACGATGGGATTGCTGGACGCGGTGCTCGGTGGGCTCGGTGGTGCTTCGGGGGGCGGCGGTCAGCCTGACCTGATGCGCCTCGTCATGGCCTTGCTGCAGCAGGCCGGTGGCATCGAGGGCCTGATGGCCAAGCTGCAGCAGGGCGGCCTGGGCGCCGCGGCGGCTTCGTGGGTGGCCAACGGGCCCAACCAGGCGGTGTCGGCGAGCCAGCTCGAAGGCGCCCTTGGCGGCGAGCTGCTGGGTGGTCTGGCGCAGCAGCTCGGCCTCGGCCAGGGCGATCTGAGCGGCCAGCTGGCGCAGATGCTGCCGCAGGCCATAGACCGCCTGTCTCCCGAGGGGCGGCTGCCGGCGGCCGGCACCGGCCAGGACCTGGGCGCCCTGCTGGGCTCGCTGCTGCGCTGATCAGCGCGCCGACCCGGCGACGAGGTCGAAGCGCATCAGCCGGCACTCGATGGGGCCGTTCCACAGCGGCACGCGCCGGCTTTCCTTGAGCCGCATGAGGCCGGGCAGCCGGGGTTCGGGGCTGAGCAGCCAGGCGGTCCAGCCCGCGTAGTGGCGCTTCCAGTGCGCCGCCAGGGCGGCGTAGAACTCGGCCGCGCCGCCCTCGAAGTCCTCGCGCGCGGCACGCGCCGCACCGCTGCCCTTGGGCGCGATGCGTTCGCCGTAGGGCGGGTTCATGAGGATGGTGCCGGCCGCTGCCGGGGGCGGGCGCTGCAGGGCGTCCATGGTCTTGAACTCGATCGCCGCCGCCACCCCGGCGCGCTCGGCGTTGCGCAGCGCGTAGTCGGTCATGCGAAAGCTCACATCGCCCGCGACGATGGGCACCGCGCTCGGCCGCACGCGCGCCTGCGCCGCGCGCTTCATGTCGCGCCAGTCGGCCTGCAGGCCGTGAAACGGCTGCAGGCCCTCGAAGGCGAAGCGCCGCTGCGCCCCGGGCGCGATGCCGCAGGCGATCTGCGCCGCCTCGATGGCGATGGTGCCGGCGCCGCAGCAGGGATCCAGCAGCGGACCGTCCTCGGCGCGGCCCTGCCAATCGATGGCCGCCAGCATGGCCGCCGCCAGCGTCTCCTTCAGCGGCGCCTCGCCCTTGGCGCCGCCGCGGCGCTCGTCGCGCCAGCCGCGCTTGAACAAGGCCTCGCCCGAGGTGTCGACATAGAGCGTGAAGTGCTGCGGGCCGACGAACAGCGCCAGCGGCAGATCGGGGTGGCGGGTGTCGACGCTGGGGCGCGCGCCGGTGGCGTCACGCAGGCTGTCGCACACCGCGTCCTTGATGCGCAGGGCGGCGAAGTTCAGGCTTTGCAGCGGGCTGCGCTGGGCCGCCACGTCCACCCGCAGCGTCTGCGCCGGAGTGATCCAGGCTGGCCAGTCGAGCCCACGCGCGGCGCGGTAGAGGTCGTGCTCGTCGCGGTAGGGACCGTCGGCCAGCGGCCACAGGACCCGCTGCGCGAGCCTGGACTCCAGGTTCAGGCGCATCGCGCAGCGCGCGTCGCCGCGCACCCAGACCCCGCCGCGGCCCGTCTGCACCCGCGCGCCGCTGATGCGTTGCACCTCCTCGGCGAGCAAGGCCTCCACGCCACCGGCGCAGGGCAGGAAGAGCTGGGCCTGAGGCCCTCGAGCTTCGGCGCGCATCATAAGGCCTTGCGCTGCGAGGCCGGGGCGATCTTCAGCGCCTCGCGGTACTTGGCCACGGTGCGCCTGGCGACCTGGATGCCCTGCTCCTCGAGCATGCTGCTGAGCTGGTTGTCCGACAGCGGCTTGACCGGATTTTCGGCGTCCACCAGCTGCTGGATCAGCGCCCGCACCGCGGTCGAGCTCGCGTTGCCGCCGGCCTCGGTGGCCAGGCTGCTGCCGAAGAAGTACTTGAGCTCGAAGGTGCCCTGCGGCGTCGCCATGTACTTGGCGGTGGTGACGCGCGAGATCGTGCTCTCGTGCATGCCCATCTCGTCGGCGATCTCGCGCAGCACCAGCGGCTTCATGGCGATCGCGCCGTGGCTGAAGAAGTTGCGCTGGCGATCGACGATCGCCCGGCTCACGCGCAGGATGGTGTCGAAGCGCTGCTGCACGTTCTTCATGAACCAGCGCGCCTCCTGCAGCCGCCCACCGAGGCCACTGCCGCGCTGCCCGCGCAGCGCACGCGCGTACAAGTCGTTGATGCGCAGGCGCGGCATCACGTCCGGGTTGAGCGCCACCTTGAGGCCGCGGCCGCTGCGGCTGACGATGACGTCGGGGACGACGATGTTGGACTCGGCCGGCGCGAAGGGGCGCCCCGGCTTGGGCTCGCAGCCGCGGATCAGCGCCTGCGCCTCGCGTATCAACGCCTCCTCGGCGCCGGTGGCGGCGGCCAGCCGCTTCAAGTCCTTGCGCGCCAGCAGTTCCAGGTGCTCGCGCGCGATCGCGATCGCGAGCTCGCGCGCCGGTCCCGGATCGCGGCCACGCAGCTGCAGCAGCAGGCATTCGGCGAGCGAGCGCGCGCCGACCCCGGTCGGCTCCAGGTGCTGCAGCCAGCGCAGCGCGCAGCGCAGTCGGTCCAGCAGCTCCTCGCGCGCTTCCTCGCCGCGCAGCGCGAGCATCTGTGCCAGATGGTCGGCGATCTGCTCCAGCGGGTCGCACAGGTAGCCGTCGTCGTCCAGCGAATCGATCAGCACCGCCAGCGCCGCCGCATCCTCGGGCGACAGGCGCAGTCCCAGGGCCTGGCGGCGCAGGTGGTCGGCAAGCGTGCCTGCGGATTCGCCGCGCTCCTGCGGCTCGGACTCGTCGTCCTCGCCCTGCCCGCCGGACGCGGGCGGCAGCTCGGAGATGCCGTCGAAGTCGTCGCCTTCGGTGCCGTTCTCCCAGTCCTCGCGCTCGGTGGTGCCGAACTCGTCGGCAACCATCTCCGCCAGCGGCGCATCTTCGCCGCCCTGCTCGGCGCTGTCCTCGCGTTCGCTGGCCTTGCTGCGCTCCGGTGGCGCCGTGTCCAGCGCCGCGCCACCGTCGTCGTCGGCTTCCAGGAAGGGGTTTTGCTCGAGCATCTGCTCGACTTCCTGCTGCAGCTCCAGCGTCGAGAGCTGCAGCAGCCGGATCGACTGCTGCAGCTGCGGCGTGAGCGCCAGGTGCTGGCTGAGACGGAGCTGCAGCGAAGGCTTCATGGTCCCACCCCCGCTGCCGCCCGGGCCCGGCCGCTCCCCGCCGCACGCCAGCACGGCGCTGCGCGTGGCACTGCACCCGGGGTTGCGGCTGGCTTCATCGCCTCACATCCGGAAGTGCTCGCCGAGGTACACCTTGCGCACCTGCGGGTTGTCGACGATCTCGGCCGGCGTGCCTTCGGCGAGCACGCTGCCTTCGCTGATGATGTAGGCGCGGTCGCAGATGCCCAGCGTCTCGCGCACGTTGTGGTCGGTGATGAGGACGCCGATGCCGCGCGTGCGCAGGTAGGCGATGATGCGCTGGATCTCCATCACGGCGATCGGGTCGACGCCGGCAAAGGGCTCGTCGAGCAGGATGAAGCGCGGCTGGGTGGCGAGCGCGCGCGCGATCTCCACCCGCCTGCGCTCGCCGCCGGACAAGGCCGGCGCCGGCGAGTCGCGCAGCTTGGCGATGGAGAGCTCGTCCAGCAGCTCTTCCAGCCGGCGCCCGATCAGCGCCGCCGGCAGCGGCCGGCCGTCGGCGCCGCGCTGCAGCTCCAGCACGGCGCGGATGTTCTCCTGCACCGTGAGCTTGCGGAAGATCGACGCCTCCTGCGGCAGGTAGCTCAGCCCGAGCCGGGCGCGGCGGTGGATGGGCAGGTCCTGCGCCGGCTGGCCGTCGATGGCCAGCGTGCCGGCGTCGGCACGCACCAGGCCGACGATCATGTAGAAGGTGGTCGTCTTGCCGGCACCGTTCGGTCCCAGGAGCCCGATCACCTCGCCCGCGCCGACGCGCAGGTGCACGTCCTTGACCACCGTGCGCGCGCCGTAGCGCTTGTGCAGCCCGTGCGCCTCGAGCCTGCTTGCGGCCGCCTGCGTTGCGGCGCCGTGCGTCGGATCCACCAGGGCGTCCATCAGCGTGCGCCCGATGCGGCGGCGCCGCTGGCCGCCTGCGGGCGCGGCGTGAGCACGGCGCGCACGCGGCCGCCGTTGGCCGGGTCGCCGCCGATGAAGCTGAACTGCTCGCTGGCGTCGTCCCAGCGGATCTCGGCGCCGGTGATCTGGTCCGCCACCACCCCGTCGCGCAGGCGGCGCACGCTGCCGTTGCCGATGAAGCGCAGGCTGCCGGCGCGGGCGTCGTACTCGATGCGGTCGGCCGAGCCCTCGACGACCTCGTCCAGGCCGTCGCGCTTCTGGCGGTAGGTGGCCGGCTCGCCGGGCACCCCGGTGGCCACCGCGCTGCGCCAGCCGCCGGGCTGCTCGCGCACCTCGATGCGCTCGGCACCGATGCGCATCGTGCCCTGCACGATCTGCACCCGGCCGTTGAACACCACCACCTGGCGCTGCAGGTCGAGCACGCCGGGCTTGTCGGCCTCGACGACGATGGGCTGCGCGCGGTCCGCCTTCTCCGCCCAGGCCGCGCCTGCGAGCGCAAGCGCCAGCGCCGCGAGCAAGCGCGGGAGCCGGGGCAGCAAGAGGTGGCGGGCGGTCATGGCGGCACGAATCTTGCAGAGATTCTAGCCGCGCAGCAGGCGCCGTGACCACCGGATCCAGGCCTTGCTCTGCGCCGGGCGTGACCCTTGGCACGCCACGGTGGCGCCGAGGCGCCCCCAGATCGCCAAGGACTCCCGGCGTCCTGAAACCGTCCGCGGCGAAGTCCTGGCGCCGCGGCGCAGCGGTCAAGCCTGGCGTGACTTCCCGATCAGGTACTCGGTGACGCGCAGCGCCGCTTCGTGGCCGCCGGCCAGCGAGGCGGCGGTGTAGTAGCGACCCTGGATGCCCAGCGCCGGCACGCCGTCGATCTTGTACGCGTCGACGAGCTGCTGGGCACGGTTGGCCTTGGTGTTGACGGAGAAACCGCGGAAGGCGTCACTGAACTTGGCGGCGTCGCCGCCGTTCGCGGCCACGAAGTCGGCGTAGGCCTTCTCGGTCAGCAGCCGCTTGCCCTGCAGGTGGATGGCAGCAAAGATGCGGCCGTGCAGGGCCTCGAGCTGGCCGCTTTCCTCCAGCGCGTAGTAGGCCTTCTGCGCCACCTGGTGGCGGGCCGTGAATCCCACCGGCACGCGGCGGAAGGCGACGTCGGCCGGCAAGCGCTTGACCCAGGCCTCCAGCAGCGGCTCGAAGTCGTTGCAGTGCGGGCACTCGTACCAGAAGAACTCGACCACCTCGACCTTCTTGCCCGCCGGCAGCGCCACCGGCACCGGCTGCGACAGCCGGATGTACTGGCGGCCCTCCACCGGGGCGCCCTGCGCGCGTGCGCCGGGCCCGGCCAGGAACACCAGGCCGGCGCCGGCCAGGGTGTGGGTGAATGCTCGCCGCTTCATCGTCATCCTTTCATTGCTGCACACGCACCAGCTGGCCGTCGACGCCGCTGCCCTGCAGCTTGAGCTGCAGGGCGTCGGCCTCGGCCTTGGTGTCGAAGGGCCCCAGCCGCACCCGGTAGACGGTGCGCCCGGCCTGCTCGCGTTCCTGCACCTTGGCCGTGAAACCCTGCATGGCCAGCGCCGCACGCTGGGCTTCGGCGTCCTGGGCCCGCGTGTAGGCGCCGACCTGGACCAGGTAGATGAACGTCGCCGCCGCAGGTTCCGTGGACCGCGCGCCGGGTTCGGCCGGCGCGCCGGAGAGGATGGCCGCCGGGTCGCGTGCCGGTGCGGCCCCCACCGGCGCCGCCCCGGTCGGCGACGCTGCCGGTGCCGAGCCCGCCGCTGCGCTGGCTGGCGCCAGCGGCGGCGCGCTGCGGTGCGCCGACAGCGGCGCGTTCGGGTCCCAGGTCTTGTTGCGCACCGCCTCCGCCTGGTCCTGCTCGGCGCTGCGCTGCGGCAGCTTGTCGACAAAGGGCACCGGCACCTTGGTGATGTACAGCGCCACCCCGAGCGCGAGCGCGAGCCCGATCAGCAGCCCGACGACGAGGCCGATCGCAAACCCGCCGCGGCTGCCCGACTTGCGCCCGCCGCGCGCCGGCTTGGCCTGCGCGGCCATCAGGCGGCCTCCGCTTCGCGCGCCATCTGCGTCGGCGCACTCACGCCCAGCACCGCCAGCCCGTTGGCCAGCACCTGCCGGGTGGCGGCCAGCAGCGCCATGCGCGCGCGCGCCAGCGCGGCGTCGCTCACCAGGAAGCGCTCGGCCGCGTACCAGCTGTGCAGCGCCGCAGCCAGCTCGCGCAGCCAGAAGGCGACGTCGTGCGGCGCGTGGTCGGCGGCGGCGCGGGTGAGCATTTCGGGATGGCTGGAGAGCTTGAGCAGCAGCGCCGCCTCGGTGGGCGCCTGCAACAAGGCGAGGTCGGCCTGCGCGAGCGTGGACTCGTCGCCGCCGTGCTGCTGCACCCACTGCGCCAGCACCGAGCAGATGCGCGCATGCGCGTACTGCACGTAGTAGACCGGGTTCTCGTCGCTCGCCTTCAGCGCCAGGTCGACGTCGAACACGAACTCGGTGTCGGCCTTGCGGCTGGCGAGGAAGAAGCGCACCGCGTCGCGGCTGGTCCAGTCGATGAGGTCGCGCAGCGTCACGTAGCCGCCCGCGCGCTTGGAGATCTTGACCTCCTGGCCGCCCTTCATCACGGTGACCATCTTGTGCAGGACATAGTCCGGCCAGCCCTGCGGGATGCCGGCGCCGGCCGCCTGCAGGCCGGCGCGCACGCGCGCGATGGTGCCGTGGTGGTCGCTGCCCTGGACGTTGATGACCTTGGCGAAGCCGCGCTCCCATTTGTGCAGGTGGTAGGCGACGTCGGGCACGAAGTAGGTGTAGCCGCCGTCGGACTTGCGCATCACGCGGTCCTTGTCGTCGCCGTAATCGGTGCTGCGCAGCCACAGCGCACCGCCGTCCTCGAAGGTCTTGCCGGCGCCGACCAGGCGCTGAACCGCCTGCTCGACGCGGCCGCTGCTGTACAGGCTGGACTCCAGGTAGTAGTGGTCGAAGCGCACGCCGAAGGCGCGCAGGTCCAGGTCCTGCTCGTGGCGCAGGTAGGCAACCGCGAACTGGCGGATCGCGTCCAGGTCGGCGGCGTCGCCGCTCGCGGTGTAGGCGCGGTCGTCGGCGTGCACGGTGGCGCCGGCCCGGAACTCGCGCGCGATGTCGGCGATGTACTCGCCGTTGTAGGCCGCCTCCGGCCAGTCGGCGTCGCCCGGCGCCAGGCCCTTGAGCCGCGCCTGCACCGAGATCGCGAGGTTGGCGATCTGCACCCCGGCGTCGTTGTAATAGAACTCGCGCTGGACCTGCCAGCCCTGGGTCTCGAACAGCCGGCACAGGCTGTCGCCGAGCGCCGCCTGCCGGCCATGGCCCACGTGCAGCGGCCCGGTCGGGTTGGCGGACACGAACTCCACCATCAGACGCTGCCCCTTGGCGGGCTGGTGGCCGAAGGCTGCACCGGCGGCCAGCACCTCGCCCACCACCGCCTGCTTGGCGGCATCGGCCAGCCGCAGGTTGATAAAGCCCGGGCCGGCGATCTCCAGCGCCTGCACCCAGCGCTGCACGGCGGGCTCGGCCTGCAGCAGGGCGCGCAGCTGCTCGGCGATCTCGCGCGGCTTGCGTTTGAGCTCGCGTGCCAGCGCCATCGCCTGGGTGACGGCGAGGTCGCCGTGCGCGGCCTGGCGCGGGCTCTCGAAGGCCGCCGCCGGGGTCGATTGCGGCGCCAGCTGGGCGAGCGCGGACTGCAGCGCCTGCAGCAGCTCCTGCTTGGCTTGAATCATCCGACGATTGTAGGGTTGGGGGTCGCAGCGGCTTTGGCAGCGGCGCTGCGGCGGCAATGCGCCGGCACAGCGGCAGCGTCCGCGCCCAGCGGCGTCAAACCCGCGAAGCCGGCGTTGTTCCGTCGACCGCGCGCGGCCGCGGCGGCGCATCATTGCAGCCGTGTCCGCCGCCCTGCCTCCTGCCGCCCTGAGCCAGCCGCTGCCGCCGCGCATCGGCCGCTACGAGGTGCACGCCAAGCTCGGCGAGGGCGCCACGAGCGAGGTCTTCCTCGCCCGCGACAGCTTCCGCGAGCGCGAGGTGGCGATCAAGCGCGTGCGCACCGGCTTTGGCAGCGACTCGCGCGACGGCCACTTCCAGGCCCGCTTCTTCGCCGCCGAGGCCGCCCTCGTGGGCCGGCTGCAGCACCCCAACGTGGTGCAGATCTACGACGCGGTGCCGGACGAGGAATCGCCCTATCTGGTGATGGAGTACGTGCCGGGGCTGACCCTGAGGCGGTTCTGCCGCGCCGACGCGCTGCTGCCGCTGGAGCAGATCGCCGAAGTCGGCTTCAAGTGCGCGATGGCCCTGGGCTACGTCTACCGCCAGGGCCTGATACACCGCGACGTGAAGCCGGCCAACATCCTGGCGGTGACCGAGGGCGAGCGCATCACGGACGTGAAGATCAGCGACTTCGGCAGCGTGTTCGCGATCGACTCCGACCGCACCCAGGTCTACCGCGTGGGCTCGCTGGCCTACATGTCGCCCGAGCAGCTGGAAGGCGATGCGCTCGACCACCGGGCCGACATGTATTCGCTCGCGGCGGTGCTGTACCACCTGATCGCCGGCCGGCCGCCGTTCGACGCCACCCAGCAGGCGGCGATCATGCACCAGATCTACCACGCCGAGCCGCCGCCGCTGCGCACGCTGCGCGAGGGCGTGAGCGAGGCCCTGCACGATCTCATCCACCGCGGGCTGGCGAAGGACCGCCAGCAGCGCTTCGAGACCTGGGAAGCCTTCGCGCACGCGCTGTCCGACCTGGTGGCACGGCGCGAGGTGCCGCGCGCGCAGGTGCAGGACGTGCTGGACTCCGAGCGCTTCAACCTGCTGCGCACGCTGGACTTCTTCAAGGACTTCGGCGACGTCGAGCTGTGGGAGGTGGTGCACCGCGGGCGCTGGCAGCGCCTGTCCTTCGGCCACGCGATCTACAAGAAGGGCGACGAGGGCGGCAGCTTCCACATCCTGGCCGGCGGCCAGATCGAGGTCTACCGCGACGGCCAGCGCGTGGCCCAGCTCGGCGCCGGCACCTCGGTGGGCGAGATGGCCTACCTCGCGCCCAGCCCGGCGCTGCGCGTGCACAGCACCGACATCCTGGTCACCGAGCCGGCGACGACGATCAGCTTCACGCCGCAGACCATGGAGCACCTGAGCCCGAACACCCGGCATCGCTTCGACGGCGCCTTCATCCACGTCCTGGTGCGCCGGCTGCACGCCGCGCACGAGCAGCTCGCCCACCCGCGCAAGATCCTGTAGCCGGGGCGACGGTACGGCGGTACGCCGGTACGCCGAGCCAAGCAGCTGTCTACGCCCCGGCCCAGTACGCCGGGTCGCCGTAGTGCAGCTTGAGGAAGTCGATCCACAGGCGCACCCGCAGCGCCAGATGGCGCGCGTGCGGGAACACGGCGTAGATGCCGTTCGGCGGCGCCGCGTGCTCGGCCAGCAGCACCTGCAGCGCGCCGGCGGCGATCTCGCGCTCCACCTCCCAGGTGCTGCGCCAGGCGATGCCCAGGCCTTGCAGACACCAGTCGTGCAACACCTGGCCGTCGCTGCAGTCCAGCCGCCCGGCCGGGCGCAGGTGGATCAGCCGGCCGTCCACCATGAAGGCCCAGCCGCGGGTCTGGCTGGCATCCGACGACAGCGCCAGACACTGGTGGCGCATCAAGTCCTGCGGTGTCCTCGGCAGCCCGGCGCGCTGCAGGTAGGCGGGTGCGGCCACGCACAGCCGCCGGTTGTCGGCCAGGCGCACGCTGATCAGGCTGGAGTCGGGCAGGTCGCCGACCCGCACCGCGCAGTCGAAGCTCTCGTTGACGAGGTCGACCACCCGGTCCGACAGGTTCAGCGACAGGCTGAGCTCGGGGTGGGCGGCGAGGAAGCGCGGCACCAGCGGCGCCACGTGGCGGCGTCCGAAGCCGCCGGGGGCGGTCACACGCAAGTGGCCGCTCGCTTTCACGCCGCCCGCGCTGACGCTGGCTTCGGCGCTGGCCAGGTCGGCCAGCAGGCGCTGGCAGCTTTCGACGAAGGCGCTGCCCTCGTGGGTGAGCGTGAGACGGCGCGTGGTGCGCACCAGCAGCTTCACGCCCAGCCTGGCCTCCAGGGCGTCGATGCGCCGGCCCACCACCGCCGGCGCCACGCCCTCGGCCTGGGCGGCCGCGGTGAGGCTGCCGCGCGCCACCACGGCGACGAAGGACTCCATCTGCTTGAGCCGGTCCACGGCCTGGATTATGCGCACCAGGCGCATGGATCAACGACCGAATCGGCGCTTAATGTCGCTGCGACGATGGAATAAAGTGTCGGCCATTCGCATCCTGAAATGCTGGAGCTTCCATGTCCCATCGCGTCTTCGTCCACGGCCTGCAGGTCGCCCCCGTCCTGAAGGACTTCATCGACCAGCGCGTGCTGCCCGGCAGCGGCCTGGACGGCAATGCCTTCTGGGCCGGCTTCGGCGCCCTGGTGGCCGACCTGGCACCGAAGAACGCCGCCCTGCTCGCCGAACGCGAGCGCCTGCAGTCCGAGATCGACGCCTGGCACCGCGCCCACCCCGGCCCGGTGAAGAAGAAGGCGGCCTACCGCAAGTTCCTGCAGAAGATCGGCTACCTGGTGCCGGACCCGGGGGCGGTGAAGGTGACGACGAAGAACGTCGACGCCGAACTCGCGCTGCAGGCCGGCCCGCAGCTGGTGGTGCCCATCACCAACGCGCGCTACGCGCTGAACGCCGCCAACGCGCGCTGGGGCAGCCTGTACGACGCCTTGTACGGCACCGACGCCCTGCCCGAGAGCGACGGCGCCACCCGCGTCGGCGCCGACGGCGCCGCCTACAACCCCTTGCGCGGCGCCAAGGTCATTGCCTACGCCCGCCACGTGCTGGACCGGGTGGCACCGCTGGCGCGCGGCAGCCACGTCGACAGCACCGGCTACGCGGTGCGCGGCGGTGCGCTGCAGGTCAGGCTCGCCGACGGCAGCGTCCAGGCGCTGAAGAACGCGCGCCAGTTCCTCGGCCACCAGGGCGCGGCGGACAGCCCCTCGGCGGTGCTGCTGGTGCACCACGGCCTGCACCTGGAGATCCGCATCGACCGCAGCACGGCCATCGGTGGCGCCGACCCGGCCGGCGTCTGCGACCTGGTGCTGGAGGCGGCGCTGTCGACCATCCTGGACCTGGAGGACTCGGTGGCGGTGGTCGACGCCGCGGACAAGGTGCAGGCCTACGGCAACTGGCTGGGCATCCTCGACGGCACGCTCAGCGAGGAGGTCAGCAAGGGCGGACGCAGCTTCACGCGGCGCCTGAACGAGGACCGCGTCTACACCGCCGCCGACGGCGGCAAGCTCGGCCTGCACGGGCGCAGCCTGCTGTTTGTTCGCAACGTCGGCCACCTGATGACGAACCCGGCCATCCTCTGGGGCGCCGAGGGCCGCGAGATCCCGGAAGGCATCCTGGACGCGGTGGTGACGACCGCGATCGCGATGCGCGACCTCAAGACCCGGCGCAACAGCCGTGCCGGCAGCATCTACATCGTCAAGCCCAAGATGCACGGCCCGGCTGAGGTGGGCTTTGCCGACGAGCTGTTCGGCCGCGTCGAGAAGCTGCTCGGCCTGCCCCGGCACACCGTCAAGCTCGGCATCATGGACGAGGAGCGGCGCACCAGCGTCAACCTCAAGGCCTGCATCGCCGCCGCCAGGGCGCGCGTGGCCTTCATCAACACCGGCTTCCTCGACCGCACCGGCGACGAGATGCACACCTCCATGCAGGCCGGCCCCATGCTGCGCAAGGGGGCGATGAAGTCCACCGCCTGGATCGCCGCCTACGAGCGCAACAACGTCCAGGTCGGACTCGCCTGCGGGCTGCGCGGCCGGGCCCAGATCGGCAAGGGCATGTGGGCCATGCCCGACCTCATGGCCGCCATGCTGGCGCAGAAGATCGGCCACCCGCAGGCCGGCGCCAACACCGCCTGGGTGCCGAGCCCGACGGCGGCGACGCTGCACGCCCTGCACTACCACCAGGTCGACGTGGCGGCGGTGCAGAAGAAGCTGGAGAAGTCGCCCGCCGACGCCGAGGAACTGCTCGCCGGGCTGCTGAGCGTGCCGGTGGCGCCAAAGGCCGACTGGAGCGAGGCCGACAAGCGCGAGGAACTCGACAACAACGCGCAAGGCATCCTGGGCTACGTGGTGCGCTGGGTCGACCAGGGCGTGGGCTGCTCCAAGGTGCCCGACATCCACGACGTCGGCCTGATGGAAGACCGCGCCACGCTGCGCATCAGCAGCCAGCACATGGCCAACTGGCTGCTGCACGGCGTGGTGAGCAAGGCGCAGGTGCGCGCCACCCTCAAGCGCATGGCCAAGGTGGTGGACCGCCAGAACGCGGGCGACCCCGCCTACCGGCCGATGGCGCCGGGCTACGACGGCGCTGCCTTCCAGGCCGCCTGCGAGCTCGTGTTCCAGGGCGTGCAGCAACCCAGCGGCTACACCGAGCCGCTGCTGCACGGCTGGCGGCTGAAGGTCAAGGCCGCAGGCTGAGCGCAGCGCGCGGGCAAGGAGGGCAGCGATGGACATCCAGCCCCTGCTGGCGCGCTTCTCCAGCGCCGTCGCGGCCGGCGACGGCGAGGGCTTCGCCGCCTTGTTCACCCCGGACGGCCACTACCACGACGGCTTCTTCGGCCCCTGCCAGGGGCGGGCGCAGATCGCCGCCATGCTGGCGCGCTTTCACGTCGGCGGCGAAGCCTTCGCCTGGCAGTTCGTCGAGCCGCTGGCAAGCCACGAGCTGGCCTACGCGCGCTACGTCTTCAGCTACCGCTCGCGCGAGCCGCAGATCGCCGGCCGCCTGATCGCCTTCGACGGCATCGCCCGGCTGCGCCTGGCGCAAGGCCTGATCGCCGACTACGGCGAGGCCTTCGACCGCGGCGTGGCCTTCACCCAGATGGACTACGCCGGCCCGCGCGTGCTCAAGCTGCTGACGCGCTACCGGCGCGAGCTGGACGCCAGCGACGCGATGGCGGCGCACCTGGCCTGGCGCGCCGGGCAGGGACTCTGATCGCCACGCCGCCCCGGCGTGGCGCCGCCTACCCGTCCAGCGCCACCACCGTGCGCCCCCTGGCGCGGCCGGCGATGAAGTCGTCGAAGGCGGCGGGCAGCTCGCGCAGCCCGATCGTGCGCGTGATGCGCTGCAGGTGCGCCGGCTTGAGGTCGCTGCCCAGGCGCTCCCACAGGCGCTGGCGCAGCGGGAATCCGAGGAAGCCCGAATCCACCCCCAGCAGGCAGGCGCCGCGCAGGATGAAGGGGTAGACCGTGGTGTGCAGCTCGGCGCTGGCGGCATTGCCTATGCTGGCCACGGTGCCGCCTTGCTTCATGCTCGCCAGCAGCCAGTGCAGGATGGGGCCGCCGACGTTGTCCACCGCGCCCGCCCAGCGCCCGGTCTCCAGCGGCCGCACCTTGGCGTGGTCTATGGTGGAGGTCGGCAGCACCTCGGCCGCACCCAGGCTCTTCAGGTGCTCGGCCTGGTCGGCCTTGCCGGTGAGCGCGACCACCTCGTAGCCGCGGCGCGCCAGCATGTCGATCGCCAGGGCGCCGACGCCGCCGCTGGCGCCGCTGACCACCACCGGACCGGCGGCCGGCGCCAGACCGTTGTCCTCCATGCGCTGCACCGCCAGCGCGGCGGTGAAGCCGGCGGTGCCCAGCGCCATGGTCTCGAACAGGCTCAGCCCGGCCGGCCGCGGCAGCACCCAGCGCGCCGGCACGCGCGCATAGGGCGCGTAGCCGCCGTGGTGCGAGACGCCGATGTCGAAACTGGTGGCCAGCACCTCGTCGCCGGGGGCGAAGCGCGCGTCCTCGCTGGCGATCACCTCGCCGGCGAGGTCGATGCCGCCGATGCAGGGGAAGCGGCGGATGATCTTGCCGGCACCGGTGGCGGCCAGCGCATCCTTGTAGTTGATGCTCGACCAGCGCACCCGGATGCTGACTTCGCCGGGGTCCAGCTGCGCCGCCTGCACCGTCTGCAGCCGGCCCTGGGCGCGCCCCTGGTCGTCGCGGGCGATGAGCAGGGCGTCGAAGCGGTCGGGGATCATGGGGGCCTCCAGGTCTTTAGTTCAGGGTCCAGCGCCCGTCGTCCAGCGCGCGCACGCGGCCGGCGGCCTGCAGCTCGTCCAGGTGCTGGGCGATGCTGCGCGCCTCGGCGGCGTCTATCCACAGCTCTTCGTGGCCCACCGGGTACAGCAGGCGCTGGCGCACCAGTTCGTCCAGGCTGCGCGGCGCCGGCCGCAGCATCTGCAGCAGGCGCTCGGCGTTCTCGTCCAGCCGCGCCGCGTAGGCCTGCAGCCGGGCTGCGAAATCGGCGCGCTCGCTGATCACGCCCTTGTGGTGCGAGGTGATCCAGACACTGGCCGGCAGCTCGGCCAGGCGCGCCAGCGAGCGCCGGAAGTCGCCCAGGCTGGAGCTGCGGTCGCCGTAGTAGGGGCCGAAGCCCGAGAGGTCGATGTCGCCGATGAAGGCGATGCCCTGCGGCTGCACCAGCAGCGCGCAGTGGCCGGCGGTGTGCCCCGGCAGGTGCACGGCCTGCACCTGCACGCCGCCCAGGTCCCAGCGCTGGCCGTCCACGTAGGCCAGCGCATCGGGCCGCGGCCGGTAGTGGAACTGCCGCTCGATCTTGCTGCGCAGCGGCCCCAGCACCTGCGCCGGATAGCCGTAGTGCCGCGCCAGCCCGTCCCAGCTGCGCGCGGCCTGCACGTCGGCCTCGTGCACGTGCAGCGGCACGCCGGGCATGAGGTGCAGCCCGGCCATGTGGTCCTCGTGCACGTGGCCGAGGATGCACAGGTCGGCCTGCGCCAGCAGCTGCGGCAGGCGGTTGGCGACCAGCGGGGTGTCGAAGACGGCGCACGCCTCGCGCCCGCGCACGACGACCAGGTTGCCGTCCGGGTACTTGCCATGCTGTTCGCCGAACCAGACCGTCACCGGCCCGAACTCGGCGCTGGGCGGGGGCGCTTGCATGGCCAAAGCATAAGGCCGTCGGCGCAAAGGCGGCTGCCTCCGGAGGGCTCCGCCGCCGGCGCACAAGCCGACGGCGCTCGCAGGGACGGGCCTCCTGGCCCAGAGGCCTAGGGCAGGCCGTGCCGCCGGGCCTGCGGCGGCACGGGATGGTCGCCGCTCAGGCCTGCACGGCACCCGCTGGCGCGAGGCGGAACACCGCCACCGCGTCGACCAGCCGCTTTGCCTGGTCCTGCAGGCTGGCGGCGGCGGCGGCGCTTTCCTCCACCAGGGCGGCGTTCTGCTGCGTCACCTGGTCCATCTGGCTGACCGCGGTGCCCACCTGCTGCACGCCCATGCTCTGCTCGCGGGTGGCAGAGCTGATCTCGGCCACGATGTCGCTCACGCGCTGCACCGAGGCGACGATCTCGCCCATCGTTCGGCCCGCGGTCTCCACGAGCTCGGTGCCGCCCTCGACCTGCGCCACGCTGTGGCCGATCAGGCTCTTGATCTCCTTGGCCGCCTCGGCGCTGCGCTGCGCCAGGCTGCGCACCTCGGCGGCCACGACTGCGAAGCCGCGCCCCTGCTCGCCCGCGCGCGCCGCCTCCACCGCCGCGTTCAGCGCCAGGATGTTGGTCTGGAAGGCGATGCCGTCGATGGTGCCGATGATGTCGCCGATGCGCCGGCTGCTGTCGTGGATGCCTTGCATGGTGGCGATCATCTGCTCGACCACCCGCCCGCCTTCGGCCGCCACGCCGGAGGCACCGCGCGCCAGCTCGTTGGCGTGCCCCGCGTTGTCGGCGTTGTGGCGCACCGTGGTGCCGAGCTGCTCCATGGTGGCGGCGGTCTGCTGCAGGGCGCTGGCCTGTTCCTCGGTGCGCTGGCTCAGGTCCAGGCTGCCCTGCGCGATCTCGGAACTGGCCGTGGCCACGCTGTCGGAGCCGCTGCGGATGCTGCCCACCACGTCCGACAGGCGCTGCTGCCTGCGGGCCCGGGGCTGCATCAGCGCGCCCTCGTCGCCGCTGAGCTGCAGGTCGATGCGCTGGTCCAGCCGGCCCTGGGCGATGCCGTCGGCCACCCGGCCGAGTTCGCCGATCAGGCTGCCGGTGCGCCGGCGCAGGTAGAGCAGACCGCCCAGCATCACCACGACCAGGGCCGCGGTCGACGCCAGCGCGGTGCGCGACCACCACTGCTGCGCCGCGCGCGCCGCGACCAGCTCGTCGGTGGTACGCCGGTCCAGCATGACGAGGAACTCGTCCACCGGCTGCATGATCCTGGCCTTGGTCTGGTGGTAGCCGAGGTCGTGCAGCATCTCGCGCGCCTTCGCCGCCGCGGCGGCGTCGCCGCTGGCCGCGGCCGCCTTGGCCATCTCCATGGCCTCGGTCTCCACCCGCACCAGGGCGTCCGAGCGGGCCTTGGATTCCTCTAGCTTGGCCAGTTCGGCAGGAGTGAAGCCGGCACGCTTCATGCGCTCGGTGAGCGCCAGCGCCTCGCCGGCCGCTCGCGCAACGGCTTCACCGGCGGCGCGGAAGTCCCAGTAGATGCGCTCGTAGGCCTGCGGCCGTGGCTGCTTGCCGTCGCGGATCGCCACCACCTCCGCGTACTGCTCGGCCCACTTGGGGTCGGCGCTCACGACGTAGGTGCGCGCCAGCCGGGTCAGGTCATCCGAGGTCTGGCGCAGCTCGTCGGCGAGCAGCTGCGAGTCGAATCGGTTCTGCGCCGCCTGACCGGCGCGGGCGCCGCTGTTCGTGCTCATCGTCGCCGCACCGATGGTGAGCGCGCCCAGCGCCACCAGCACCCCCATGCCCCAGGCATATGCCTGCTTGATCTGCAACTGCATCTTCAACCACCTGCCAACAGCCTGGACCGAGACTTCCAACGCCCCATGGCGATCGGCCCTGCAGCCGTCATCGGCTACCCACGGGGGTTTCTTGAGGTCGGTAGCTTCCCCTAAGGCGCCAGCTTGAACATCGCCACCGCGCGCACCAGCGAGCCGGCCTGCTGCTTCAGGCTCTCGGCGGCGGCGGCGGACTGCTCCACCAGGGCCGCGTTCTGCTGCGTCACCTGGTCCATCTGGCCCACCGCCTCGCCCACCTGGCCGATGCCGTTGCTCTGCTCGGCGCTGGCGGCGCTGATCTCGCCCACGATGTCGGTCACCCGGCGCACGCTGGCCACCAGCTCGTCCATCGTCTGCCCGGCCTCGTCGACCAGGGTCGTGCCCTGCTCGACGCGCTCCACGCTGTTGCCGATCAGGGTCTTGATCTCCTTGGCCGCCTCGGCGCTGCGCTGCGCCAGGGCTCGCACCTCGGCCGCCACCACCGCGAAGCCGCGACCCTGCTCGCCGGCACGCGCGGCCTCTACCGCCGCGTTCAGCGCCAGGATGTTGGTCTGGAAGGCGATGCCGTCGATGGTGCCGATGATCTCGGCGATCCGGCCCGAGCTGTCGCGGATGCCCTTCATGGTGTCCACCACGCGCGCCACCACCTCGCCGCCGCGCACCGCCACCGTGCGCGCGCCGAGCGCGAGCTGGTTCGCCTGGCCGGCGTTGTCGGCGTTCTGCTTCACGGTGGCGCCGAGCTGCTCCATGGTGGCCGCGGTCTGTTCGAGCGCACTCGCCTGCTCCTCGGTGCGCTGCGAGAGGTCGGCGTTGCCCTGCGCGATCTGCGCGCTCGCGGTGGCCACGTGGTCGGCGTCGCCGCGCACCTGCGACACCACCGTCACCAGGCTGGCCTGCATGGCGTGCATGGCGTGCAGCAGCTCGCCCATCTCGTCGCGCCCGCTGGCTTGCACCGGCTGCGCGAGGTCGCCGTCGCGGATGCGCTGCGCGGCCTGCACCGCCTGGCGCAGCGGCTGCGTGATGCTGCGCGCGATCAGCCAGCCGGCAAGCGCGCTCACCAGCACCGCCAGCACGGTGAGGGCGGCCAGCAGCCAGCCGGCGCGCGCGCTGTCGGCCAGCGCCGCCTGGTAGCCCACCTCGTTGGCCTGGCGCCGGAAGGCGGCGTTCTCGGCCAGCCCGTCCTGCCAGGCGGCGGTCCGGGGCCCGGCCTGGGCGAGCAGGAGCGCGATCGCCTCGCCGCTGCGGTTGGCCATCGCCAGTGCCAGCACTTCATCGTTGACGCGCCTGGCCTCGGCGCGCGCGGCCTCGGTGCGGGCGCGGATGGCGCGCCCGGCCTCGCTGGCCGGCATCTTCTGCAGCGCCGCCCAGGCCTGGTCGTAGGCCTTGCGCGCCTCGTCGATCTTGCGCCGTTCGGTCTCCTTGGCCGCGGCATCGTCCAGCAGCGCCACCGAGCGCAGCACGCGTGCGATGACGTGCGCCTGGGTCGACATCTCGTTGAGCAGGCGCAGGGTCTCGCCGTCCTGGTGGACGATGACCTCCATGCGCACATCGTTGGCGCGCAGGCTGGCGAAGCCGATCGCCGCCACCGCCGCCATCAGCAGCAGCGGGATCAGGAAGGCAAAGGCCAGGCGAGGGCCGATCTTGAACGAGGAAATGAATGACAAGGTTTGCTCCAGCGGGCTGCGACGGACGGACGGGCGGCCGCCCCGGGTTCCGCCGTCCGGGGCGCCTTGGCGGCCTGGGCCGCACGCTGCATCGGCGTCGCGCCTGTCGCGCTCGGCCGATGCAAATTGCTCTAGATCAACGCTACTGCTTGACTTCGGCAAGCGATCGCTCGAATTGAGGTGTCTTTGCATGGGCGGCACGGGCAGCGCGGCTGGCTTCTCGTGCGCCACGGCGGCCTCGGGGCGCTCGGCACCCGGGCCGCGCAGCCGCCGGTGCCGGGCGTGAACTCCTGCACCCGCGCGCCACGGCGGCGAGCGCGCGTGCTGCGGCAGCGCAAGCGCCGCGCACGGCGGCGCACCAAGAATGGGCGATCCGGCGGCGCTGCCAGCGCGGCCCGCACCTTGCGACCTTGCCTCCAGACACACCGATGAAGCCTCTGCCCGCCCCTCTCTCCCGCTTCGACCCATTCGCCCAGCTCGCCCGGGCCGCGCATGTCGGCCTGTGCGCCACCCTGTGCGCCGGCCTGCTCGCGCTCACCCCCGCGGCCAGGGCGCAGGCGGCAGGCGCCAAGGCTGCGCCCGGCGCCAGCTACCAGGCGGGCGATCAGGTCTGGGTGCATTGGAGCGGGACCTCGCAGCGCGCGCGCATCCTGCAGTCGCGCGGCGACCAGTACCTGATCCGCTACGAGGGCTACGACAGCAAGTGGGACGAGTGGATCGGCCCGCAGCGCATCGCCGGGCGCATCACCGGTGGCGCACAGGTCAATGCCTCCGGCGGCGTGCGCGGCAATGCTTCCAGCGGCGCCGACACGGCCAGCGGCGAGGGCGCCGACAGGGCGAGCGGCGAGGGCGCCGACGCGCCCGGCTCCGAGCCCGCCGCGCAGGCCGGCTCCGGCTCACCGGTCGGGCGCTGGGAATGCGCCACCTGGGACGCCGGGCAGCTCAACCGCATCGGCGGCTTCACGCTGCGGGCCGACGGCAGCTACCAGGACCAGAACTCGCGTGCCCGCGGCCAGTATGTCTACCGGCCGGCGGATGGCCGCATCGCCTTCGTCAGCGGCCCGCAGAAGACCGACGCGCCGATCCACTTTCAGCCGCAGGCACGCCAGGGCGCAGGCATGATCCGTTTCGACTACGGCGGCGGCGCGCGCCTGGACTGCTACCGCGCGGCGGGCCGCTGAATCGGGCGCCGCGCACGCGGGCGGCGCCCGGCGCCTACATGGCGCGGAACAGGTGGTGGTTGGCGGCCGAGACCTTCAGGCGCTCGGGTCGCCCGGCGAGCTCGATCTCCACCGCCTCGCCGAGCCGATGCACGGCCTTGATGGCGCGCCGGTTCACCACCGTGCTGCGGTGGGTCTGCAGGAAGGCGCCCGCATCGGTGCGCTCCAGCACCTCTTTGAGCGACAGCCGGATCAGGCCCTCGCAGATCAGGCCCTCGCAGTCGTGTGCGACGACGCGCGTGTACTTGGCGTCGGACTCGAAGTAGATCACCTCGTCGACCTCGACCATGCGCACCTGGTCGCCGCGCGCGCTCGCCACCTGCAGCCACTGCAGCCTCTGTGGCCCCGGCGCGGGCGCCGGCGGCACCGGGGCGGCGCCGATGCGCGCCAGCGCACCCAGCAGGCGCTGGGTGTCGACCGCCGCGCCTTCGCCCAGCTTGCGCTGCAGTTTGGCGATCACCTTCACCAGCTTGGCGGTTTCCAGCGGCTTGAGCACGTAGTCCAGCGCGCAGGTGTCGAAGGCCTCGACCGCGTGCGCGTCGTAGGCGGTGACGAAGACGAGCAGCGGACGCGCCGTCATCGCGTGCGCCACCTGCAGGCCGCTCATCGCCGGCATGCGGATGTCGAGGAAGGCGACGTCGGGGCGCAGCGTCTCCAGCTTCAGCAGCGCGCTTGCGCCGTCGTCGGCTTCACCCACGATCTGCAGCTCGGGCCACAGGGCCTGCAACTGCTCCGCCAGGGCGGCGCGCATCAGGGGTTCGTCGTCGGCAAGGAGGGCGGTGGGCATGGGGCGGCAGTGCGGACGACCGCGCGGGCGGTCGGGACTCGGGTCGCGACGCTGGCCGATATCGGAAGTTCGAGGGCGACGATGGAGGTGACGCCGCCGACCGGGTTCTCGATCACCGACAGCTGCGCGCGGTCGCCGTAGATGCCTTGCAGGCGTTCGCGCAGGTTCGCCAGCCCGGTGCCGCTGCCGGCCGTGGCGGCGCTGCGGCCGAAGCCGACGCCATCGTCGGCCACGTCCAGCACCAGCTCGTCGGCCACCCGGCGCGCGCGCACGCGGATGTGGACGACACCGGCCTTGGGCTCGACGCCGTGCTTGATCGCGTTCTCCACCAGGGTCTGCAGCACCAGGGGAGGAAAGGGCTGGTCATGCAGCGCCGCAGGCAACTCCACCTCCACCTGCAGGCGATCGCCCATGCGCAGGCGGGCGATCTGCAGGTAGGCGTCGGCAAGCTCGAACTCCTGCCCCAGCGTGCTCGCTGGACCGCCTTTGCCCCTGAAGGGCTACGGCATGAGCGCTTGGGAGCGGCCCGGCGCGCTCATGCTCTGGCGCATCCTGGGCATCGCGTGGCGCAGGTAGCGGATCAGCTGGGTCAGCAGGTAGTCCGACGCCGCGGCGTCGTGCCTGAGCAGGAACTGCACGCTCGCCAGCGTGTTGTACAGAAAGTGCGGCTCGATCTGGGCCTGCAGCATGGCGAGCTGGGCCTCGGCGAGCTTGCGGCCCATCTCGGCCACCTCGATGCGCGCCGCCTGATCGGCGAGCCGGCGCTGCCAGCGCGCGTCGAACAGCTGCTGCAGCCACAGCAGGCACACGACGCAGGCGGCGGTGGACACCGGCACCAGGTGAAGATAGTCCAGGCCCTCGAGCGCGATCGCCGGGCGCAGCCATTCGCTCAGGCGCACCGCAGCGGCGCTGCCGACGATGCTGGCCAATGCCGCATAGCCGACCAGCCAGGCACGCAACACCGGCACCGGCGGCGCCAGCCCGTGCCGGCGAACGACCAGGAATCCCATCAGCAGCGACAGGTGCAGGGTCGCCAGCGCCAGCAGGTTGACCGCCCCGAAGAAGCGGTCGAGCTGGACCGCGCCCGCCGGACCCGGCGTGCCGCCGTCCACCATCAAGCCACCGAAGTAGACGTAGGCGACAGCCCACAGCAGCTGCCCGGCCAGCAGACCCCCGAGCGAGGCCTTGCCCTCCAGGGCGCCCAGCAAGGCCGAGCGTGCCGCAGCCGGATTCGATGCACGCTCCCGCAGGGACGGCCAAGCCATGTAGCCCGACAGCAGGACGAGCAGCGGTACCGTCAGGAGCCCGATCACGATCTGGGTGTGGGCACGCGCGCCGAATGCGAGCGCCCCTCCGCCCAGCAGGGCCAGCGCGAGCAGGGCATGGGGCCGGGAGAGGTGGGCAGGGCGCGCGAACGGTCTCACCCAGCGCTTATCGGCACTCAGTCCACCTCGCTGAAGGCCCGCTGCTGGGTGCCGGCGCGCACGCGGCGGGCCGCCACCGGCGCCGCTGGCACGCCCGTCACCGGTGCCGGCGACGCGCCCTTGGCGCGAGCGATGGCGGCCAGCGCCTCGACCGTCGGCGCATGGGCGGGCACGCCGGTGTTCAAGGGTCCGTGCACCTGCTGCGGCAGCTCGCGCCGACGGCCGGCGAGCGAGACGACCAGGCCCACCACCGCCGCCGCCGGAGCGGCGAGGGTGGCATGGAGGAGGAAGCTGACGACGGGGCTCAGGTCCATGATGTTTGCTTTCGGTGATTTGCCTGCGATGCCGGCATCCTCGCGGTCTCGGGGCAGACCGTCAGCCGCGCTGCGACCAACGTGACCCATGGGCGACGAAGGCCCCCGCTGCGGCGACGAACGAGGCGGCCACCCGGATCCGGGCCGAGCCGACCGACGCGGGGCGTCCCAACCGCATGGGTCGAGGGTTAACCCTAAATTTCCACGCTCGGATGTCGAAATCAGGCGTTCATCCAAACCCATCCGCAGCCGCACGCCGCGACGCCGGCTGCCGGTTTCCCGACAAGGACTCGACCATGAATCTCAACCACCTGCCGGTGGGCCGCAAGCTCTGGGCCCTGGTGCTGGGCCTGCTGCTGGCCCTGGTGCTGCTGGCGGCCGCGCTGCTGCAGCACATGATGAAGCTCGACGACGAGGCCGCAACTTCGGTGCAGTGGGCCGACAAGCGCATTGCGCTGGCCGAGCGCTGGCGCGGCCTGGTGGCGCTGGACGCGCAGGCCATCGTGGTGCAGATGGGCACCAGCGATGCGGCGCTCGCCGAGCGCATGGCCAAGGCGTCGAACACCCCCGCGATCACCGAGCTGCAAAAGCAGGTGACGGGAATGGTGCGTGTTCCCGCCGCCAAGGCCCAGCTCGAACGCATTGCCGCCGTGCGCGCCCAGGCGCTGGAGATCGTCAAGCAGTCCGCCAACTTGCGCGCGCAAGGCGATGCGGCAGCGGCCAGCGTCCTGGCAAACGAGAAGTTGCAGCCCATCATCACCTCCTACGTGGACGAGATCGGCAACTTCGTGAAGCTGCAGGAAGCGCGCCGTGACGAGATCAAGGCGCAGGCCCAACGGGCGCGCCAGCAGGCGTTGTGGTGGGGGGCCGCGGTCGCGGCGCTGGTGGTCGCCGCCGCCCTGTGGCTGTCGGCCCTGCTGGTGCGGGCGATCACGGCGCCACTGGCGCGCGCCGTAGGCCTGGCCGACGCCATCGCCGCCGGCGACCTGACGCAGGACCTGCAGGAGGACAGGCGCGACGAACTCGGCCGCCTGCTGCGCGCGCTGTCTGCCATGGGTGCCAAGCTGCGCCAGGTGGTGGGCGAGGTGCGCTCGGGGGTGGAGTCGGTGACTTCCGCCGCCGGCCAGATCGCGGTCGGCAACCAGGACTTGTCGGCGCGCACCGAGCAGACCGCCGCCAGCATGGAGGAGCTGACCGCCACCGTAGGCCAGAGCGCCGACACCGCGCGCCAGGCCAACCAGCTGGTGGCGCAGGCGGCCCAGGCCGCGCAGCAAGGCGGCGCCGTGATGACGCAGGTGGTGGCCAGCATGGCGCAGATCACCGCCTCCAGCCGCAAGATCAGCGACATCATCCAGGTCATAGACGGCATCGCCTTCCAGACCAACATCCTGGCCTTGAACGCGGCGGTGGAGGCGGCGCGCGCCGGCGAGCAGGGCCGCGGCTTCGCGGTGGTGGCGGGCGAGGTGCGCAGCCTGGCGCAGCGCTCGGCCGAGGCCGCGCGCGAGATCAAGGGCCTGATCACCGCCAGCGTGGAGAACGTGGAGGCGGGCTCGGCCCAGGTCGGTCAGGCCGGGCAGAGCATGGACGAGATCGTGCGCGGCGTGCAGCGGGTGAGCGACCTGATCGGCGAGATCAGCGCCAGCAGCACCGAGCAGCGCGACGGCATCAACCAGGTCAACCAGGCGGTGGGCAACCTGGACCAGATGACGCAGCAGAACGCCGCCCTGGTCGAGCAGGCCAGCGCCGCCGCCGGCTCGATGAGCGAGCAGGCGCGCCGCCTGGCGCAGGTCGTGGCGGTGTTCCGGGTCGACCACCCGGCACGCCAGCCGGAGCTGGCGGCACTGCACTGAACCGGGCTTGCCGCGGCCCCGATGCGCTTGGATGCCGTGTGCGGCAGCCGCGGCATCTGCGGCATCTGCGGCATCTGCGGCATCAGCGGCATCAGCGGCATCTGCCGCAGGTGAGGCAACGAGCCGGGACTTCCCCTCGGGAAGCCCCGCGGGACGCGGCAAGAGCGGGTCCCGTTCACGGCCGCAACTGGATCACCGGCCGATCCGTTGCAAGGGCTGTCGGGACGGTGCCAGTCGGTCGACCACTTCTTGGCCAGATCAGGCCGCCAGGCACCACGCGCCACGCGCCCCTTACTCCACGGTCACGCTCTTGGCCAGGTTGCGCGGCTTGTCGACGTCGGTGCCGCGGGCGCAGGCGGTGTGGTAGGCCAGCAGCTGCAGCGGCACCACGTGCAGGATGGGCGACAGCGCGCCGTAGTGCTCGGGCATGCGGATGACGTGGATGCCGGGGCCGCTGTCGATGCGGGTGTCGGCGTCGGCGAACACGTAG
>CAUJJP010000222.1 GCA_963205525.1 Pseudomonadota bacterium
TTCGCCGGCACGCTCAGCGCCGCGCCCCGGGTCGCGCGCGGGCCATCAGAGCCGGCTCACTTCTTTGCCGCCGCGGCCAGCAGTTGTTCGACCTGCGCCGCCGGCAGGGCGCCGGGCTTGCGCACGCCGTTCTCGAAGAACAGCCCCGGCGTGCCGTTCACGCGGTGCTTCTGGCCGAGGGCGACGTTGCGATCGAGGGCGCCGGTGTCGCAGCTGCCACCCGCCTTGGGCGGCGTCTTGCCGTCGATCATCCAGTCGCGCCAGGTCTGCGCCGGGTCCTTGGCGCACCAGATGTCGCGCGACTTGGCGTTCGAGTCTGGCCCCAGGATGGGGTAGAGGAAGGTGTAGACGGTGACGTCCTTGACCTTCAGCAGGTCGCGCTCGAAGCGCTTGCAATAGCCGCAGTTCGGGTCCGCGAACACCGCCAGCCGGCGTGCGCCGCTGCCCTGCTTGACGACCATCGCGTCCTTGAAGGGCAGGCTGGAGAAGTCGATCGCGCTCAGCTTGTCCAGCCGCTCCTCGGTCAGGTTGACGCGCGTGCGGGTGTCGATGATCTGGCCCTGGATCACGTGGTTGCCCTGCTCGTCGGTGTAGAGCACGTCGGCGCCGATGCGGATCTCGTAGATGCCGGGGATGGCGGTCTTGCTGACCTCGTCGATCTTGGGGAAGTTGGCCAGCCGCTCGGCCAGGTTCTTGCGGATCACCGCCTCCTGCGCCAGCGCGCTGCCGCACAGCGCAGCGATGGCAAGGACGTACAGCTTGGAGCGCAGCATGGGAGATCTTTCTCGAAAGGGGTCGGACAGGGAATGCGGCCTCGGCGCTTCAGCGCCTCAGCGCGCGGCGCCGACCAGCCATTGCTTGAGCGGCGGCAGGCGGTCGACCAGGCTCAGGCCGTGGTTGCGCAGGCCGCGCAGCAGCGGGCTGGGGCTGGCGAACAGGTGCAGCAGGCCGTCGCTGACGCCGCCCATGAGGGCGGTGGGGCCGGCACGGCGGCGCGCGTAGCGCTGCAGCAGCCGCGGGTCGCCCAGCGCGCGCCAGGGCTCGCGCGCCTGGCGTTCGGCGAGCACCTCGTCGAGCGCGCGCACGTCGGCCAGGCCCAGGTTCAGGCCCTGGCCGGCGAGCGGGTGGACGCGGTGCGCGGCGTCGCCCAGCAGCACCCAGCCGGGGCCACAGACGGGGTCGGCCTGCGCCAGCGCGAGCGGCCAGGCGGCGCGCTCGCTGGTCAGCCGCAGGCGGCCGGCGGCGCCGCCGGTGGCGTCCATGAGCCGGGCCTCGAAATCCGCGTCGGACAGCGCCAGCAACTCATCGGCCTGCGCGTCGGGCAGCGACCAGACCAGGCTGTAGCCCTGCCGGGCCTGCGGCCGGTCGGTGGGCAGCAGGGCCAGCACGTCGGGGCTGCGGAACCACTGGCGCGCGCGACCTTCGTGCGCCTGCTCGGCGAGCAGACGCGCCGCCAGCGCGCGCTGGCCGTAGGCGTGCTGGCGCAGGCGCACACCCGGCTGGCCGCTGGCGTCACGCCCCTGCGCCAGCACCCAGAGCTCGGCCGCGGGTGGCGGGGCCTGGGTGTCCACGATCTCGATGTGCGGCGCAAAGCGGACCGCGGCGCGCAAGGCCGATTCGAGCTCGGCGGCGTCGACGATCCAGGCCAGGGCATCAAGGGCGCCGTCCCAGGCCGAGAAGTGCAGCGCCGCCCCCGGGGCGTCGCCTTCGATGCGCATGTCCCGCACCGCCGTGCGGGCGTCGGCCGGCAGCGCGTCCCAGACCTTGAGCGCCTGCAGCAGCTCGACCGAGCGCGCACCCAGGGCGTAGTTGCGCAGGTCCGCAGGCGGCGTGCGCAGCGACGCCTGCAGCCGCACGCGCAGGCCGCGGCGCGCCAGCGCGAGCGCCGCCGCCAAGGCCACTGCGCCGGATCCGCGCACGCCCACCACCGGTGTATTCATGGGCCCGGATTGTAGGAAGCCGGCACAATCCGGGCCCCGTCCGCGGCCGAAGCCCGCACGGACCCGCACGAACCCGCACGAAAGCCTCCCCTTGAGCGACCTCACCTGCACCCTGGCCGCGCTCGGCCTGCACCCGGTCAAGTCCTGCGCCGCCCTCGCGCCGCGCGAGGCCTTGCTGGCCGAGACCGGCTTCGACCTCGACCGCGCCTGGATGGTGGTGGACCACGGCGGCAAGATGCTGACCCAGCGCAGCCACCCGCGGCTGGCGCTCGTCAAGCCGACGCTGCGGGCCTCGGACCTGCTGCTGAAGGCGCCCGGCATGCTGGGCCTGCACCTGCGGCTGGACACGGTGGAGGCCGACACCCGGGTCCAGGTCTGGAACGACATCGTCAAGGCCTGGGACATGGGCGACCTGGCCGCGCAGTGGTTCAGCGACTTCCTCGCCAGCCCGGTGCGGGTGGTGCGCTTCGACCCCGACGAGCGGCGCCTGGCGGACCGCGCCTGGACCGGCGAGCACGAGGCGCCGGTGGAGTTCGCGGACGGCTTCCCGCTCCTGGTGGCCTCGCTGGACTCGCTGGGCGAGCTGAACCGCCGGCTCGCCGACGCCGGCCACGCATCGGTGGCGATGACGCGTTTCCGACCCAACCTGGTGCTGTCGGGCCTGGAGCCCTGGGACGAGGACTTGATCGACGAGCTACGCATCGACACCGACGAGGGCCCGGTGCGGCTGAAGCTGGTCAAGCCCTGCGGGCGCTGCAGCATCCCCAACGTCGACCCCGCCAGCGCCGAGGTCCAGCCCCAGGTCTACGACACCCTGGCCGGCTTCCGCAGCGACGCCCGCATCCAGGGCGGTGTGAGCTTCGGCATGAACGCGATCATCCTCGAGGGGGTGGGCCACACGCTGCGCGCCGGCCAGACGGTGCACGCGAGCTTCGCCGTCTGACGGCACGCGGATCGGCGCGCCGGGCCATGCACCTGCCGTCGTGGCAGCTCTTCGTCGCCGCGGTGGCGATCTGGGGCACGACCTGGCACGCCATCCTCTACCAGCTTGCGGTCTGGCCGCCCGAGTACGGGGTGGTGGCGCGCTTCGCGCTCGCCGCACTGGCCGCGCTGGCGGTGGCGCTTTGGCGGCGCGACGCGCTGTGGCTGCCCTGGCCGCAGCAGGCGCGGGTGGCCGCGCAAGGCGTGTTCATGTACGGGCTGGCCTATCTGTGCGTCTACCACGCCGAACGCCACGTGCCCTCCGGGCTGGTGGCGGTGGGCTATGCAAGCTCGCCCCTGCTCGCCGGCCTGGGCGCCTGGGCGCTGTGGCGCACTGCGCTCACGCCGCGCTTCCTGGCCGGCGGGCTGCTCGGCGTGGCCGGGGTGGCGCTGATCTTCGCCCCCGAGCTGGCGGGCGTGGGCGGCGGCCCCGCGGTGGCGCTGGGGCTGGCGTTCACGGTCGGCGCGGTCGTGCTGTCTGCGGTGGGGGCCCTGGTGGCCAGCCGCAACGCCCACCACGGGCTGCCGTTCTGGCCCGCGCTGGGCTGGGGCCTGGCCTGGGGTGCGCTCACCGCGGCGCTGGTGGCGCTGGCCACCGTGCCGCTGCCCGCGGCGTGGCCGCGTGCGCCCTCCTGGTGGCTGTCGCTGGGCTACCTGTCGGTGGCCGGCACGGTGCTGGCCTTCGGCGCCTTCCTCACCCTGCAGCATCGGCTGGGGCCGGGCAAGGCCTCGACCATAGGCGTCATGACGCCGGTGGTGGCGCTGGCGGTGTCGGCCGCCTTCGAGGGCTTTCGCCCCGGCTGGGCGACCCTGGCCGGCGCCGCGCTGACGGTGCTGGGCAACGTGATGATGCTGCGCCGCTGAGCGCGCCCGCGGCGCCATGTGGCGCCCCGTCCCGGCCCGGTCATGGGACCGTCATGGGCTCGTCGTACAGGCTCCGTACACTGGCCCCATGTCCGACCCCCAACCGGCGGCCGCCAGCGGCCCCGTCGCCCTGCTCAACCGCGAGCGCTCCATCCTCGAGTTCAACCGCCGGGTGCTGGCGCAGGCCAGCCGCGCCGACGTGCCGCTGCTGGAGCGGCTGCGCTACCTGACCATCGTCTCCTCCAACCTCGACGAGTTTTTCGAGGTCCGCGTCGCCGACGTGCTGGAAGCGGCACGCGCCAGCGGCAGCCGGGCCGACTTCGAGCCGCTCGCGGCCGCCGCCCACGAGCTGATCGACGAGCAGTACCGGGTCTTCAACCAGGAGCTCGCGCCCGCCCTGCAGCGCGAGGGCATCGAAATCATCAACCACGACCAGCGCAACGCCGCGCAGCGCGAATGGGTGGCACGCTACTTCGAACAGCAGGTGCGTCCGCTGCTGCTGCCGGTGGCGCTGGATCCCTCGCACCCCTTCCCGGTGGTGGCGAACAAGGCGCTGAACTTCATCGCCCGCGTCACCGGCAAGGACGCCTTCGGGCGCGAGAGCGGGATCGCGATCGTCAAGGTGCCGCGTGTGCTGCCGCGCGTGATACGCATGCCCGACTCGGTGAGCGGCGGTCGTCAGGCCTTCGTGCTGCTGACCAGCGTCATCCGCGCCCAGCTCGAGGAGCTGTTTCCCGGCCGCACGGTGGAGGCCTTCTCGCAGTTCCGGGTCACGCGCGACTCCGACCTCGAGGTCAGCGACCAGGACGTGACCAACCTGCGCCAGGCCATGCGCAGCGGGCTGACGACGCGCCACTTCGGGCGCGCGATCCGGCTCGAGGTGGTGGCCACCTGCCCGAGCGCGCTGGCGGACTTCCTGCTTGCCCAGTTCGACCTGCCGGAGTCGGCGCTGTACCGCGTCGACGGTCCGGTGAACCTGGTGCGGCTGGACCAGCTGATCGACCAGGCCGAGGCCGACCACCTGCGCTACCGGCCCTTCGAGCCGGCCTGGCCGGACAAGCGGCTGCCGCGCGGCAGCTCGGTGTTCGCGCGCCTGAAGCGCGGCGACCTGCTGCTGCACCACCCCTTCGAGAGCTTCGAGCCGGTGGTGCAGTTCCTGCGCGAGGCGGTCTACGACCCCGAGGTGCTGGCGATCAAGCAGACCATCTACCGCACCGGCGCCCGCAGCGTGCTCATGGACCTGCTGCTGGAGGCGGCACGGCGCGGCAAGGAGGTCACCGCGGTGGTGGAGCTCAAGGCACGCTTCGACGAGGAGGCCAACATCAACTGGGCCGAGCGCCTGGAGGCGGTGGGTGCGCAGGTGGTGTACGGCGTGGTCGGCCTGAAGACGCACGCCAAGCTGCTGCTGGTGACGCGGCGCGAAGGATCGAGGCTGCGCCGCTACGCCCATTTGTCCACCGGCAACTACAACCCGATGACGGCGCGCCTGTACACCGACATCGGCTACCTGAGCGCCGACCCCGCGCTCACCGCCGACGCCGACGCGGTGTTCCACCAGATCGCCAGCCAGACCCGGCTGCGGCGCCAGACCCAGCTCCTGTCGGCGCCGTTTCAGCTCCACAAACGGCTGCTGGGCTTCGTCGAGCAGGTGGCGCAGGCGGCGGCCATGGGGCGCCCGGCGCGCATCGTGGTGAAGATCAACGCCCTCACCGACCCGGCGCTGATCCAGGCCCTGCTGCAGGCGGCGCAGGCCGGCGCCAGCGTCGACCTCGTGGTGCGCGGCGCCTGCATGCTGCCGCCCGGGCTGCCGGGGGTGAGCGAGCGGGTGCGCGTGCGCTCGGTGGTCGGGCGCTACCTGGAACACAGCCGCATCCTGTACTTCCGCTGGGGCGAGGGCGCGGACGAGGAGGCGCTGTACCTGTCCAGCGCCGACTGGATGAGCCGCAACATGTTCGGCCGCATCGAGATCGCCTGGCCGGTGCGCGACGCCCGGCTGCGCCAGCGCGTGATCGACGAGTGCCTGGTGCCCTATCTGCACGACCGCCGCGACGCCTGGCAACTGCAGGCCGACGGCCGCTACACCCGCGTCGACGGCGATGGCGTGAGCGCGCAGCAGGCCTTGATGGCGCGCTACCGCAGCTGACGCTGCGAAAGGGGATGGCGATGGACCTGATCCTGTGGCGGCACGCCGAGGCCGAAGACCTGCAAGCCGGCGCCGACGACCTGCAGCGCGCGCTCAGCACGCGCGGCAGGCGCCAGGCCCAGCTCATGGCGCAGTGGCTGCACGCACGCCTGCCGGGCGACGCGCGCGTGCTGCTGAGCCCGGCGCGCCGCACCCGGCAGACCGCCGCCGCCCTGCCACGGCCGGGCGAGGTGCGCGACGAGCTGGCCCCGGGCGCGCCCGTGGCCGCCCTGCTCGCCGCCGCCGGCTGGCCCGATGCGGGTGGCACGGCGCTGGTGGTCGGCCACCAGCCGACGCTGGGGGCGACCGCGGCCTGGCTGCTCGGCGGGCAGGTGCAGGCGTGGCCACTGCGCAAGTCGGCCATCCTGTGGCTGCGCCGACGCGAGCGCGACGGTGCGCCGCAGGTGCTGCTGCACGCCGCGCTGGGCGTCGATCTCCTGTAGCCCGGGGCGCGGGACCGTTCCGCCGGTCGTTCAGCCGGTCGTTCAGCCGATCGCCAGCCGCCAGCCGACGCCGCGCCCCCAGGCCGCCGCTTCCTCGCCGAGCAGGAACAGGGTGCGCGGGTGCGCCTGCGCCCATTCGCGGCTGAAGCCCAGCTTCGCTTCCCGGCCCTGGATCTGCAGCGCCAGCGCCTGCGCGTCCACCGGGCGCCGCGCATGGCACTTGATCGCCGCCAGCCGCAGGCACATCACCTGGGCGGCGAAGACCGGGTTGTCCAGCCCGGCGTCGAGCTTGCGCAGGCCGCCGCGCTGGCCGAGCACGATCTGGCCGAGCCGGCGCTGCTGGCTCTGCGAGAAGCCGGGCGCGTCGACGTGGTCGACCAGGTAGGCGCTGTGGCGGTGGTGGTCGTGGTGCGAGACCATGAGGCCGCACTCGTGCAGGTCGCAGGCCCAGCCCAGTTCGCGCCGGGTGTCGACATCGGCCTTGGGCAGGGCCTGGTCCAGCAGCGCCAGCGCGACGCTGCGTACGCGCGCCGCCTGCGGCCGGTCGACCGCGAAGCGCTGCTGCAAGTCCTCCACCGAGCGGTCGCGCATGTCGCCCGGGCGGGCGCGGTGCAGGGCGGCGATGCGTTCGTGCAAGTCGATGATCACCCCCTGGCGCAGCGCGCCCTTGGTCATCGTCAGGACCGGAATGCGGAAGTTGGCCAGCAGCGTGTAGAGGATGGCGAGGCCGCCGGGCAGCACGGCGCGCCGTTCGGGTCGCAGGCCGGGGAACTGCAGGCGCTCGACGTGGCCGAGTTCGATGCAGCGCGCGATGCACCAGCGCAGGCCCTCGGCCGTGATGCGGCCGTCGCTCACCCCGGCCGCCTGCAGGATCTGCGACACCGACCCCACCGTGCCGGAGGCGCCGAGCGCACTGCGCCAGTGCGCGGGGGCGAAGGGCTGCAGCCCTTCCTCCAGCTCGGCGCCCGCCGCCACCTGGGCCGCCCGGAAGCCCTCGGCGCTGATCACGCCGTGCGGGAAGTAGCGCATCGACAGGCTGACGCAGCCGACCTGGAAGGACTCCGCCGTACCCGGCTGGCGGCCACGGCCGAGGATCATCTCGGTCGATCGGCCGCCGACGTCGATCACCAGCCGCGGCTCGTCCGAGGGCTGCAGGTGCGCCACCCCGGCGTAGATCAGGCGCGCCTCCTCGCGGCCCGAGATCACCTCGATCGGCAGCCCCAGCGCGCCGTGCGCACGCGCCAGGAAGGCGTCGCGGTTGCGTGCCTCGCGCAGGGTCTGGGTCGCCACCGCGCGCACCCGGCGCGCGTCGAAGCCGTGCAGGCGCTCGGCGAAGCGGCGCAGGCAGGCCAGGCCGCGCTCGGCGGCGTCGTCCAGCAGCAGGCCCTGCTCGTCCAGGCCGCCGCCCAGGCGCACCATCTCCTTCAGGTAGTCGATGCGGCGATAGCGGCCGTGCTGCAGGCGGCCGATCTCGAGCCGGAAGCTGTTCGAGCCCATGTCGATCGCCGCCAGCGGCTCGGCCAGCGAGGGCGGTGGGGTGTGCGCGGGCGCCATGGTGCGGATTCTGCCCGCGCCGCCAGCCCCGGACGCCAGGTCCGCAAGCGGCGCCCGGGTCTCAGTGGATCGCGCCTGCCGCGCCGCGAAGCGAACCCCGCGCCCCCGACGCCCGGACGCGACGCGCCACACCGCCCGCCAAGCGGGGTCGGCCGGCTCCGCCGGGTCCGCCAGGGCCGCCGGGGCCGCCGGGGCCGCCGGGGCCGCCGGGGCCGGCGGCCTGTGGCCACAGCGCACCACCAGCACCGGCAGCGTGCCGTGGGTGAGCACCTTCTGGGTCTCGCTGCCCAGCAGCAGCGCGGCGACGCCGCGGCGCCCGTGCGAGGCCATGACGACGAGGTCGCAGCCCTGCGCCTTGGCGTGGTCGATGATCGCCTCCCAGGGGTGCAAGGCCTCCACCGTGTGCGCGCTGCAGCTCACGCCGGCCGCCTTGGCGGCGTCGACCACCGTCTTCACGTGAGCGCTGGCGATGCGTTCCTGGGCGTCGAAGAACTCCTGCGGCGGCACCGGCTGCATCTCCGAGATCGCGCTGTAGGGGAAGGGTTCCTTGACCCCGATCGCGAACAGCTCGGCCTTGGCCAGCGCCGCCAGCTCGATCGCCGTGGCCACCGCCTTGGCGGTGATGTCCGACCCGTCGGTCGGGACCAGGATGCGCTTGTACATACGGTCCTCCAGTGCTGTGGTCAATCCAGGATCTGCGCGGCCAGTGTGCGCGCCTTGCCGGGTGCTGTCCTGACCATGGTCAAGCACTGGCCACCGGTCGCGCCGGGTCGGCGCACCATTCGCTCCAGGAGCCGGGGTAGAGCAGCGAGCCGGGCAGCCCGGCGTGCGTCATCGCCAGCAGGTTGTGGCAGGCGGTGACGCCCGATCCGCACTGGTGCACCACCTGCGCCGCGGGCATCGCCCAGCGCTCGAACTCGGCGCGCAGTTCGGCCGCCGGCTTGAAGCGTCCGTCCGCACCCAGGTTGTCGCGGAAGCAGCGCAGCGTGGCGCCGGGGATGTGGCCGGCCACCGGGTCCAGCGGCTCCTCGTCGCCGCGAAAGCGCGCCGCGCTGCGCGCGTCCAGCAACAGGACGCGGCCCAGCGCCGCCAGCAGCGCGTCGGCGTCCACGCTGAGCATGGCCGGCAGGGCGCTGGCGGGATAGGGGAGATGGTTCACGGGCACCGGGCGCGCGAGGCTGTCCTGCACGAGCAACCGGCCGCCGGCGCCCCAGGCGCCGAGGCCACCGTCCAGCACCGCCACCGCCTCGTGCCCCAGCCAGCGCAACAGCCACCAGCAGCGCGCCGCGTAGGGCCCGCCCTGGTCGTCGTAGGCCACCACCTGGACCCCGGGCGCGATGCCCTGGGCGCCGGCCCAGGCCGCGAACCGGTCCCGGTCAGGCAGCGGGTGGCGCCCGTTGCGGCCGTTGCGCGCACCCGCGAGGTCGCGGTCCAGGTGCGCGTAGCGCGCCCCCGGCAGGTGGCCGGCGGCGTAGGCCGCCTCGCCTGCGGCGGCGTCGCCGAGGTCGAATCGGCAGTCGAGGACGACAGTCGGCTGCGCAGCGGCCAGGCGCGCGGCCAGCGCCTCGGCGCTGATCAAGGTGCAGTGGCTGTCCATCGGTGCATTCTGAGCGCCCCAGAGCCGGGCTGCGCCCAGCCCGCCCCCCGTGGGGGTCAAGAAAACTTGGGACGGCCCGGCGTTTTCTTGAGAGCATCCCAGGCCCCTGGCGGCGCCCGGCGTTCGCGGAGAAACGACCTTGAGCTACAAGGCGAACGGCAGCGC
>CAUJJP010000223.1 GCA_963205525.1 Pseudomonadota bacterium
GCAGCACTGCGCCGCCTCGTTGACGCTGGCGTCCGGGAATGCGACCACGAATTCGTCGCCGCCCACGCGTGCCAGCAGCGCGCTGGGGTCGAGCTGGCTGCGCATGCGCTCGCAGACCTGGCGCAGCACGGCGTCGCCGGCCGCGTGGCCGAACAAGTCGTTGGTGAGCTTGAAGCGGTCCAGGTCGAAGTAGGCCAGGCTGCGGACCGGCCGCTGGCTGCGCCCGACCGTGCGCCGCAGGCCGCGCAGGTTCAGGCAATCGGTGAGCGGATCGTGGTTGACCAGGAACTCCAGGCGCCGCGTCGCGCGCACGCGTTCGGTGATCTCCAGCAGCGAGGCTTCGATGCGACCTCCGTGGCCGCGCGAGGCCTTGATCGAGAACCAGCGTTCGTCGGCGGGCTCGCCGCCGACGCTGGGCCGCAGGCGGGCCTGCAGTTCGCTGGCTTGGGGCTGGGCGCCGGCCTGCAGATCGGCGAAGGCCTGTGGCACTGCGTCATCGAAGAGTTCGCACAGGCGCTGCGCTGCCCGATCCGGCCGCGTCCCGACCATGGTGCCGAACGCCGGGTTGGCGTTCACGATCAGCCCCGTGGCGTCGACGCTGAACAGGCCGACCGGCGATTCGGCATAGGCGCTGGCCAGGCGCTGCTGCGCGCGCTCGCGCTGCTCGCGGTCGCTGCGCATGCGTTCGGCCACCGCCACCGACACCAGCAGCGCCGACAGCAGCGCGCCGACCGCGCTGTCGAAGCCGCCGAGCACGTTGCGCAGGCCCAGCGACACCGAGAGCACCGCGTTGACGCCGGTCAGGAAGGTGACGAACAGCGAAGCCGCGTACCAGAACGCGGGTTGCGAGCGCCTGCGCACCAGGATCCGATACAGCGCCGGCAGGCTGACCGCGACCAGGGCCAGGGTCAGCGTCCACAGCAGCGGCAGAAAGCGCTCGAAGGGCAGGACGGCGCACAGCAGCAGCGCCGCCGCGCCGCCGGCCTGCTGCGCGCGCAGCAGCCAGCGCAGCTTCAGCGCCCGCAGCTCGCGCCCGAACAGGAGACCGAAGACGGCGATGGTGGCAAGCAGGTACAGGCACACCGTCCATTGCCGCATCGGCACCAGCCAGTCCGCCGGCACCGGCAGGCCCAGGACCGAGAAGTCGGTGCCCTGGGACAGCGCCGCCATGCGCAGGCTGAGGATCAGCCAGCCCACCAGGGTCCAGTACAGGAGGCTGCGGTTGACGATGGCGGTGAAGGCCATCGACAGCACCAGGGCACCCAGGCCGGCTTCGATGATGGCGCCGGTCTTCTGCCAGCCGGCGACGGCGGCGTCCAGTGCCGCTTGATCCCAGGTCGCAGCCGTGATGCGCGCCGGGCCGCGGAAGCCGGCCTGGCACAGGGCGTCCAGCCGCGGCTGCGTGGCGTCCCGGGTGATCGCGAAGCCGGACCCGGCGACCCGCACCGCGGCGCTGGAACGGTCGCGGTCGGCCTCGCCCATGAGCTGCCCGCTGCGCCGGTCGAAGCACTCCAGCCGCATCGCGTGGCGTGACTCCAGCACCACCGCCCAGGCCCGGCCCGGCTGCGGCGCCACGGCCGTGAAGTGGATCCAGAACGGCTGCGTCGAGCGCCCGGTGTCGACCATCAGGCGCTGCGGCTGCGCCTGCAGCTGGCGAGCCACCGTCTGCAGATCGGGGGTCGCGGTCTGCACGCCAGCCTCCCAGGCCGCCAGCGGCAGCGCCGCGCCGTGCGGTGCGGCGGCGCGCTGCAGCACCGACAGACCCAGCAGCAGCACCGCCCCCAGCATCAATGCCGGCAGCAGCCTGGAGCGGGCGGTTTGCAGCAAAAGGTCGATCAGCCGGTGCAGCATGGCGGACGCTGCGCAGCAGATGGCAGCCGATTCGATGATCGGCACCCGGGCCCTGCGGCACAGGCCCGCGGCCGGCGCGTCGGCGCGCCTGGCGTGCAATCCGGCATGGAATGGTGCGGCGCGTGCGCCCGCGGGGGGCTGGGCAGCGCAGGCGGAGCTTGCGGCGGTTGCCGAGGTTGCGGGGGTCGGGGGGCAGCGGGTCTTCGCGGCCCGGTCAGGTGTCGCGTGCCGGGGACGGCGCCTCGGTCGGCACCGTGCCTGTCCTGGATCTGGCGCGACCGGCAGGAATCGAACCTGCGCCACAGCCTTCGGAGGGCTGGATGATATCCACTTCACCACGGTCGCCGAAGGGCGGATTCTAGCCCTGCGCGCCACCTGCGGCGCTGCCGGGGCCGCTCAAGCCGCCGCTCAAGCCGCCGATCACGCCGCGGCGGAACTGCAGCGCCTCGGCGACGTGCGGCAGGTCCACCTGGGCGGCGCCGGCGAGGTCGGCCAGGGTGCGCGCCACGCGCAGGCTGCGGTGCAGGCCGCGCCCGGTCCAGCCCAGGCGCTGCGCCGCCTGGCGCAGGAAGGCAAGGGTGGCGCTGCTGGCGGCGGCGACGCGTTCGACCTCGGCGGCGGGGAGCAGGGCGTTCGGCCGCCCCTGGCGCTGCAGGGCACGCTCGCGGGCAGCCGCCACGCGCGCGGCGACCGCGGCGCTGGACTCGCCGTCGGCGGCCGCCAGCATCTGTGAAGGTGGCACGGCAGGCACCTCGACCTGCAGGTCGATGCGGTCCAGCAGCGGCCCGGACAGGCGACCCTGGTAGCGCGCCACCGCGTCCGGCGAGCAGCGACAGGGCCGGCCCAGCGCGGCCGGCGCGCCCAGCCAGCCGCAGGGGCAGGGGTTCATCGCCGCCACGAGCTGGAAGCGGGCCGGAAAACTGGCCTGCCGAGCCGCCCGCGAGATCGTGACATGGCCGTTCTCCAGCGGCTCGCGCAAGGCCTCCAGCGCGGCGCGCGGGAACTCGGGCAGCTCGTCGAGGAACAGCACGCCGCCGTGCGCGAGCGAGATCTCGCCCGGGCGTGGCGGCACCCCGCCGCCGACCAGCGCCGCCGTGCTCGCCGAGTGGTGCGGCGCGCGCAGCGGGCGCTGGCCGAACGCAGCGACGCTGGCGCCGCCCTGCGCGAGGCCGAGCAGGGCCGCGCTCTCCAGCGCCTCCTCGTCTTCCATCGGCGGCAGCAGGGCCGGCAGGCGCAGCGCGAGCATGGACTTGCCGCTGCCCGGCGGCCCGGCCAGCAGCAGGCCGTGCATGCCGGCGGCGGCGATCTCCAGCGCCCGCTTGGCGGTGGCCTGGCCTTTCACGTCGCGCAGGTCGGGCGCGGGGGCGGGCGGCGCGCCTGGCGCGGGCCTGGCCTCGGGCAGCGCCACCGCGCCCTCACCAGGCTGCAGGCTGGCCACCACCTGCAGCAGGTGCTCGGCGGCCAGCACGCGCAGCCCGGGCACTCGCGCGGCTTCGGCGGCGCTGGCCGCCGGCAGCACCAGGCAGCCGCCGCCGCTGCGGCGCAGCGCCAGCGCCAGCGCCACCGCGCCGCGCACCGGCCGCAGGTCGCCCGCCAGGCCCAGCTCGCCGGCGAACTCGCAGGCGGCGAGGCGGGTGGCGTCGATGCGCCCGGCGGCGGCCAGGATGCCGAGGGCGATCGGCAGGTCGAAGCGGCCCGACTCCTTGGGCAGGTCGGCCGGCGCCAGGTTGACCGTGATGCGCTGGTTGCTGGGGAAGCCGAAGCCGCTTTGCTGGAGCGCGGCGCGCACCCGCTCGCGCGCCTCCTTGACCTCGGTCTCGGCCAGGCCGACGAGCGTGAATCCGGGCAGACCGGGGGCGAGCTGCACCTCCACCTGCACCGGCGGCGCCTGCATGGCGTCCAGCGCCCGGCTGCGCACGACGGCGAGCGACATGACCCGGCTCCCTCCCGGTCTGGCGATGGGGCCGATTCTGGCGCCTGGGAGCTGCGCGCGGGCTGGCATCCGGGAGCGCACCCGCGCATGCACGCCGACGGTGCGCGCGCTGCCGACGTGCACCAGCTTGGCGCGGCGAACGCGCCGAACGCGCCGAACAGGCGCTGGCGCGGTCGACCGCGGGCGCCGCAAGCCATGGCACGGAAGCTGCAAAGAAGGCCCATCCATGCCCATCCATCCATCCCAGGAGAAGCCCATGAAGATGGTGACCGCGATCATCAAGCCGTTCAAACTCGACGAGGTGCGCGAGGCGCTGGGCGCCATCGGCGTGCAAGGCATCACCGTCACCGAGGTGAAGGGCTTCGGCCGCCAGAAGGGCCACACCGAGCTCTACCGCGGCGCCGAGTACGTGGTGGACTTCCTGCCCAAAGTGAAGGTCGAGGTGGCGGTCGAGGAGGCGCTGGTCGATCGCGTGGTGGAGACCATCGAGGTCGCGGCGCGCAGCGGCAAGATCGGCGACGGCAAGATCTTCGTCGGTGCGCTGGAGCAGGTGCTGCGCATCCGCACCGGCGAGACCGGCAAGGAGGCGCTGTGATGCGGGCGCGGCGACACCCCGCTTCGCGCGCACGCACGCCGCTCCTGGGCGCGGCGGTGGCTGCGCTTGCCGCGTCGGCCAGCACGCCCGCCCTCGCGCAGGCGGCGGCGGTGCACAAGGGCGACGTGGCCTGGATGCTGGTCTCCACCCTGCTCGTCGTCTTCATGGCGCTGCCGGGGCTGGCGCTGTTCTACGGCGGTCTGGTGCGCAGCAAGAACATGCTTTCGGTGCTGATGCAGGTGCTGGTGGTGTTCTCGCTCGTCACCGTGCTGTGGGCGGTCTACGGCTACAGCCTGGCCTTCGGCGGCACCGGCCTGGTGGTCGCCGGGTTCGACAAGCTGTTCCTCGCCGGGGTCGGCCTGGACAGCCTGGCAGACACCTTCAGCGCCGACGTCAAGCTGCCGGAGTACGTGTTCGTCGCCTTCCAGGCCACCTTTGCCGGCATCACCTGCGCCCTCATCGTCGGCAGCCTGGCCGAGCGCATCCGCTTCGCCGCCCTGCTGCTGTTCTCGGTGCTGTGGTTCAGCTTCAGCTACCTGCCGATCGCGCACATGGTCTGGGGCCCGGGCGGCTACCTGCTGGGCAAGGGGGCGCTGGACTTCGCGGGTGGCACGGTGGTGCACATCAACGCCGGTGTCGCCGGGCTGGTGGGCGCCTGGCTGCTGGGCCGGCGCATCGGCTACGGGCGCGAGAACCTGTCGCCGCACAGCCTGGTGCTGACCATGGTGGGTGCCTGCATGCTGTGGGTGGGCTGGTTCGGCTTCAACGCCGGCTCCAACCTGGAAGCGAACGCCGGCGCCGCGCTGGCCTTCATCAACACCTTGCTGGCGGCGGCGGCGGCGGTGCTGGCCTGGGGCCTGGGCGAGGCGCTGACCAAGGGCAAGGCCTCGATGCTGGGCGGCGCCTCGGGTGCGGTGGCGGGGCTGGTGGGCATCACCCCGGCCTGCGGCACGGTGGGGCCGATGGGTGCCATCGTGATCGGCGCCGCCTGCGGCCTGGCCTGCCTGTGGGGGGTGAGCGGGCTCAAGCGCCGGCTGCGCATCGACGACTCGCTGGACGTGTTCGGCGTCCACGGCATCGGCGGCATCGTCGGTGCGCTGCTCACCGCGCCGTTCTCGGCCGCGTCCCTGGGCGGGGTGAAGGGCGGCGACTATGCGATCGGCGCCCAGCTCCTGGTGCAGGCCGAGGGGCTCGCGATCACCCTCGTGTGGTCGGCCCTGGTGGCGCTGGCGGCCTTCAAGATCGCCGACCTGACGCTGGGCCTGCGGGTGAGCGAGGAGTCCGAGCGCGAGGGCCTGGACCTGAGCGCGCACGGCGAGAAGGCCTACCACCATTGACCCTAGATCCGGCAGTTGACCGCTCTTCTGGGCAGGATGCGCCAGTGCTTTCAAGCACTTGTGGCGTCGACGCCGATCACCTCATGGGTGAACCCGCTACGCACCCGATCGAGCCGCGCTGCGGCGCGCTGGCGGTGTTGCT
>CAUJJP010000224.1 GCA_963205525.1 Pseudomonadota bacterium
GAAGGTGCCGCGCAGCGCCAGGCCGGCTTCGTCGATGTGGACGTCGAACATCCGGGTCAGGGTGTGGGTGGGGTCGCCGACGAGCGGGAACTGCGCCTTGCCGACGGCCGGCGAGGTCTCGTGCCAGACCTTGTGCGAGAAATGGGTGTCGGTGGTGACGACGTAGACCTGGGCGCCGAGCTTGCGGAACTCCTCGTAGCTCTGGGCGGCGTCCTCGACCTCGGTCGGGCAGTTGAAGGTGAAGGCGGCGGGCATGAACACCAGCACCGACCACTGGCCCTTCAGGCTCTCGTCGCTGACTTCGACGAACTTGCCGTTGTGGAAGGCCTGGGTCTTGAACGGCTGGACGGTGGTGTTGATGATCGACATGCAGGAGCTCCTATGGGTGGGTGGAACGGGGAAACACTCGGTGAAAAGGATTCTCCCCGTGGCCCGGCATATATGGGATTGATTGGACAAATTTCAAGCATTGGGCAAATCTATCGCGCCGCGGCGCTGGCCCGCCAGACGCGCAGCGACTCGGCGCTGTAGATCGCCAGCGCCAGCCAGATGAATCCGAAGCCGACCGCGCGCCGGGCGCTGAAGGGCTCGCCGTAGACGAAGACCCCGAGCGCGAACTGCAGCGTCGGCCCCAGGTACTGCATCAGGCCCAGGGTGGCCAGGCTGAGCTGGCGTGCGCCGTGCGCGAACAGCAGCAGCGGCACCGCGGTGAAGGGCCCGGCCAGCAGCAGCCAGGTGAGCGTCGTGCCGTCGTGCCCGGCCAGCCCGCCGCTGCCCTGCCAGGTCCACCAGGCGATCAGGCCCAGCGCCAGCGGCCCCTGCATCAGGGTCTCCAGCGCCAGCCCCTCGGCCGCGCCCAGCGGCGCGGTCTTGCGCAGCAGCCCGTACAGGCCGAAGCTGCCCGCCAGCGCCAGCGCCACCCAGGGCCAGTCGCCGGCGGCGACGATCAGCCACAGCACGCCGGCGGCGGCGATGGCCACCGCCAGCCACTGGCGCGGGCGCGGGCGCTCGTGCAGCACCAGCACGCCCAGCAGCACGTTGACCAGCGGGTTGATGAAGTAGCCCAGGCTGGCGTCGACGATGCGCCCGGCGCTCACCGCCCAGACGTAGATGCCCCAGTTCGCCGCCAGCAGCAGGGCCGAGGCGGCGAACACCTTGAGCACGTGCAGGTCATTCAGCGCCGCCTTCAGCCAGGCGGTGCGCCGCCACCAGGCCAGGAGCGCGAACACGAACAGCAGCGACCAGGCCGAGCGGTGCGCCACCACCTCCAGCGCGCTGACCTGCGCCACCTGCTTGATGTAGATCGGGAACACGCCCCACAGGATGTAGGCGCAGGCGGCGGCGAGCAGGCCGTGGGGCATGGACGGTCGGGCGGTCGGTGGTGAGCGGCGGATTGTCCATCCAGCGTCCGCCGCCGCTGGCTGGGCCGGCCGCCGACGCGCGGCGGGCGCCTCAGGGCGCCGGCGGCTTGGCCACCGAGAACAAGTACTGCTGGCTGGACACCAGGGCCACCGGCGTGATGCCGCTGCCGGTGATCGTCAGCCCGAACCACTCGCCGACCGTCGAGCTGGCGCCGTCGCTGGTGGTGACCGTCTGCAGCGGGCGGTGGATGAAGCCGTCGCGCGGCAGGTTGATCTGCACCGTCTCCGGCCGCGTGCTGCCGGTGCTGAAGTTGATCACCGCGTCGCGCAGCCAGGAGCTGCCGTCCGCCGCGTGCGAAACCGTGGTGCTGCGGCTTTCGCCGATCGGCGCGGGAGCGCTCAGGGCCGGCGTCAGGGCGAGGTTCCAGCTCGCGCTGACGCTGCCGATGGGCGACAGCCCGCGCGCCGCCCTGCGGGTGGCGAGCGCGGGGCCGCCGGAGTGATTCAGCCACACCAGCATCAGCGCGCCGCCGCCGCTGCGGTAGGCGAAGACGCGCGCATCGTCGTCGTCGAAGCCGCCTTGCGGGTTGGCCACCAGGGCGGCCCCTGCGGGGACGGTTTCGGCGCTGCAGGTCTTCATGTCCGGGCACACGACGGCGCCGGTGATCCGGCCCTGGGCGTCCAGGCTCCGCTCGCCGAGGAAGGGCTGCACGCCGCTGCCCCGGTTGTCCAGCGCCAGGTAGCTCCAGTCGCCGGCCAGCGCCGACAGCGGGTGCGTCTGCTCGGGAATCAGCATGAAGGCCTTCCAGATGCCGTCCTCGCGGCTGCGCACTACGGCGACCCCGGACTGCGCCACGACCATCTCGCCGTCGTCGTCCTCCTCGCTCAAAAGGTAGCGGCATTCGCCCGCCGCCACCAGATCGCCGCCACCGTCCGGCACCTGCGGGTCGGTGATGATCAGGGTGCGGGCGTCGAGCTCGACGACCCCGGTCTGCGCCAGCACATCGCTGCCCGCACCGAACTGGATGTACCGGTAGCGACCGCTGCGCAGCGCCGCGCAATTCGCCGCCGCTGGGCGCAGCAGCAGATCGGGGGGCAGCGAGGGGGCGGCGCTGAGCGCACTGGCCGGTGCGTCGGGCGATGCGCGCACGATCGCCCGGCGCAGCGTGGCCAGCGTCATCCCGGCCTCGGCGAGCGCGGTCTTGAGCGCGTCCAGGGCTTGGTCGTGGGCGTCGCCTGCGGTTGAACCGTGGGCCGCGAGCAGCGGCCCGGCGAGCAGGTCCATCCCGCTCAGGTCGACCCCGCCGGCCTTCAGGGTGGCGACCAGCGCGTCGCTGGCGGCGGCCAGCGCGGCGCCGTCGACGGCGGGAACCGTGCTGGCGGCGAACAGCGCTGCCGGCTCCTGCCCCGACCAGCGGGCAAGCAGCAGCTCGCTGGCCGGCGTGAGGTTGGCGCGCACCCGGTCGGCGCTGCCGGTGGCCAGCGAATGCAGCACCGTGTCGCCGGCAGTGGCGCGCAGCAGGCAGGGCAGGGTGGCCTGCGGGAGCGCGACCGTGTAGCCGCCGTCGGTGCCGGTGGTCGCGCTCGCGCTGCCGCCGCTGCAGCGGACGTCCACGGTGGCGCCGGCCAGCGCGGTGCCGAGCGCCGCGGTGCCGCTGATGGTGAGTGCACTGGGCGCCGGATCCGAGCCGCCGCCGCACGCAGTCAGGGCGAGAGCGGCGGGGGCGAGGATGGATGCCAGGGTGTGCCGGGATTGAAGATGAGTGTCCATGAATGCCTCCGTTGACAGTGCGATCACGGGGCGATCCGCTTGTGTGGATCGCCCGCGACCATGGTCGCTGCGCGGGCCAGAGGCCGCATCCACAGTTCATAGGACGCCAGCGCGCCGATCGCTTGCGCGTCCCGCGCGGAGCGGCAGTTGCGCCTGGTGGCGAGTGGCGAGTGGCGAGTGGCGAGTGGCGAGCGGCGATGCATCTCGCTGCAGCGGTGCTTCGTCTTGCTGCGGGCGCGGGGGTGGTCGCACCGAGCGCCCCGCGCAGCCTGAGCGATGTCAATCCCACCTCTTGTTCAGGGCCCTATGCTGGCGCGCGAAGAGGGCTTGCCACCTTGGCCGCCCGGTGTGTGCAGCGAGCCCATGTCCCACCCCATTTACCTCGACCACCACTCGACCACACCGGTCGACGCACGCGTGCTGGCGGCGATGCTGCCCTTCTTCGCCGAGGACTTCGGCAACCCGTCCAACCGCAGCCACGCCTTCGGCCGCCAGGCCGCGGCGGCGGTGGAGGGCGCGCGCGAGCAGGTGGCGCAGGCGCTGGGGGCGCGCTA